>NZ_BJXA01000001.1 GCF_007990755.1 Nocardia ninae NBRC 108245
CGTTGTCGCCGATGCTGAGGCCGCCGATCGAGTCGCTCATCGCGGTGGCGGTGGCCTTGGCGCGGACGGCGTGCGAGGTCCGGTCCAGCGTGCGCCCGACCCGCACCAGCACCACGCACGCGGCACAGGGCAGCGCCGAATAGGCCACGGCGAACAGCATTTCCGGCACGATCGGGTTGCCCGCGCCCGGTCCTCGGGCGTACGCCGCGGCGATCTGAGCGAGCATCGCCGCAACGGTGAGATAGCCGAAGGGCATGAGCCGCCAGAAGATACAGAGTGCCAGCGCGGGCAGCCCCGGAATCCAGGTGATCCACAATGACTTCTCGGCGGGCACGAGGGCATCGGCGCGCACCAGCAGCCAACTCAGCGCGGCGAGCAGGTAGCCGAGCGCGAAAGCCAGGACCGCGTAACGGAGCAGATCGAAGCGCCAGCGCGCCGCGGCGACCACAATGCCCACGGTGGGCAGATAGATCGCGGTGAGCGCGAACGGTGTCCACCACGGCGCCGCGAGCGCGGACTGAGCCAGCGCGGTGGGCGTGGTCAGGGCGGCGTAGAAGATGCCCCCAAAACCGACGAACAGGCTTGCGCCACGGACGAGTCGGGATTCGGCGCTGCGCCGTAGCGCGGCCGTTTCTATCATCGGGGCCGGGGATCGCCGCCGAGGAAGCCGTCCCGCTCGGCCTCGCGGTACAGGTCCACGCGCGAGCGGACCGGCCTGCCTGCCTCGGCATACCGCCGGCGGATCCGGCTCAGGTAGTCGTTGACCGTGTGTTCGGAGAGGCCGAGCTTGTGCGCCACCGCGGCGGCGGTCTCACCGTTCGCGTAGTGCTCCAGCACGTCTCGCTGCCGCGGCGGCAGATCGATGTTGGTCAGCGCCGGGTCGCTGTCGATGGCCGAGGCCCAGGCCATCGTCGCGACCTGCCTGCCGGAGGCGGCCGCCCGGATCATCGCGGTGGTGCGCTCGGCCGGATCGCTTTTCAGCGCGACACCGAGCACGCCGGCGCGGGCGGCCGAGCGGATCAGGTCCCGCCAGTCGCCGGTGGTGTAGACCAGGCAGGGAATGTCGAGACTATGTAGCAGTTCGACATTCGCGCGCGGGCTGGAGCCGTCGGGCAGCCGCAGGTCCAGCACGGCCAGGTCGAGATCGGTGGTCCGCTCCAAGAGTGCGGGCACCGTCTGCGCGATCGCCACGACGGTGAGATCGGGTTGGTCGGACAGGATCGCGGCCAGGCCGACTGCGACCGCCTGGTGGTCTTCGACGATGCCGATTCGGCGTACGGTTCCCGGTGTCGCGTAGGGGCCCGGCAGATCGGTGACGGCGACGCCCGCCATTGTGAGGAGTCGACGGAGCACCATGAATGGCATTAAATCACTCGGTCCCGAAAGTTCCAAGTGAATCCGTTCGGCTATTCGGATTTCGCCCTCGGTGGCGGGGGGTCGATTGGCGGGAGCGAATGCTGGTCCGGCATTGCAAGTCGTACAACGTAATCTGATATCGACCGGTCGGTTCGTGTGAAACCAGGTGAAACAGGTTGTGGCAGTGGCGATCAGCGACCGTACCGCCGATGATGCGTCGCTGTTTTCGGCGCCCCGGCTTATGCTGGTTCGAATTCCGCATTTTCACATGCGGATCGGACATCAGTCGACGTGCGCGAGGCGCGCACATTAATTCCAGAATTTGCTCCGAATTACCTATTTTGACTTCGCCGAGGCGCGAATGACGGCCGCGTGGTCCCGGATCATGGACCTAGGTGTCGAGTGTTCAGTGGACAGACAGTGGGCACCGGTGCCACGAGACTCACTGGATGAGGCCACGGGAGTGCCCGTCGGCATGAACAGGGGAGAAGGACGTGCACTCGAGTCGGCACCCGGACAGCGCCGCGATGCTGGTGTCGCGGCTGCGATTTCCGGTGGTGGACATCGGTTATGGAGTTCGCGCGGAGGTATGGCTGCCCGGCTGCCGGATCTTCTGCCGCGACTGTCTCGCCGGACACACGTGGGTGTTCGACGAATCGACCCGCTGCGGCGTCGAAGCGGTACTCGACTGGCTGCGCGAGTTGCCCGCCGACCGGATCGACGGCGTCACGATCTGCGGCGGCGAGCCGACCGACCGGCCTGTGGCGCTATGTGCCCTCATCGACGGAATCAACACGTGGCGAGCAGGGTTGACCCGCCCGGTCGATCTGCTGCTGTACTCCGGTCGTTCGACCGCCGTGCTGGATGAGCGGCTGCCATGGCTGAGCGCGTCGGTGGACGCGCTGGTCGCCGAGCGGTTCGAGGGGCGCGATGCCGGATCGTCCGGTCCGGCGAGCCGGCGCGTCGTCGTCGGCTCCGCGCTCGGCATGACACGTTATGCCGCAGCGCCTTTCGCGGCCGATGTTACGTCGTGCGATAGCTGCGGGCGACCAACGCCGAGCGCAGATACCACAGGCCGGACGGTTGGGACGGGTCGAAGCCGGTGAGCTGACCGATCCGCTTGAGGCGATAGTCCACGGTGTTGGTGTGCACGTGCAGAACTCGCGCGGTGCGCTGCCGGTTGAGGTTGTTGGCGATATGGCGCTGCAGGGTTTCCAGTAGCTCGGGGTGTTCGTCGAGCGGGTCCAGCAGCTGCCCGAGGTACTCGCGGCCCGGACCCGGGCGGGTGAGCTGGTATTCGAGCGCGAGCTCGTCGAACCGGTACAGCCCGGCCACCGCTTCGAGCCGCTGCACCATGTCGAGCAGTTCGTGCGCCTGGTCGGCGGCGTTGGGGATCTGCTCGGGCGTGGCCTCGACCATGGTCGCGGTGATGCCGACCTGGGCGGCGTGCGACAGCTGGGTCACCAGGGCGTCATAGCCGGCGTTGTCGAAGGTGGGCGACGGAATGAGTATCGTGCCGCCGTCGACGCTGAGCAGCGACAGCGCGCTGTCCCCGCAGCGGGTGGCCAGTTCGGCCTGCACCCGTCTGAGTTTGCGGCGCGCGACCACCTGGCTGTCCAGCATCGGATTGTGTTCGTCGCGATGCGGCGGAATCGCCACGGCCAGTACGGAGTACGAGGCCGCGATGGCGATCCCGCATTCGCGCGCCATGGTGGAGGTGCTGTGCCCGCCGAGCAGCGCGGAGGTGAGCGTGTGCACGGCGGTGTGGTGCTCGCTGACCACCGAGCGCAGTTCCTTGATGTAGGCCACCGAGATCGCCGAGCTGATCATGTCCAGCATCTCCAGCACCATCTTGGCGCCGTCGACCAGGCTGTCGAAATCCTTGATGGACGCGTCGGACACCACCAGGTCCAGCCCCATCTTGAAGCCCTCGTGGATGGAGTGGTGGATGGTGTCGATGGGCACGCCCTCGCGCGCCCAGCCTGCTGCGGCGTCCTGTAAGCGCTGCAACTTACCCGGGATGTCCTGGCCGTCGAGCATGCTCACCGCGAACTCGAGGCAGACCCGGGTGATGGTGGTGACGTCGCCGGAGATCGCGTCCGCGGGCAGGGTCCCGCAGGGGATGACGTTTTCGACGAAGTGCCCGACCATCTGGCGCGACAACGCGCGAACGTCCTTGAGCGGGGACGACATCGGCTTGCCGGCGAGCGTCAGGCTCTGCCGGGCCGAGTTGCCGATCGACATTGACGACTCCTTCCGCCCCCGAAATATAACTGTGCGGCGCATTCACACTAAACGTTCTATTCCGGCGATGGACCGATTCGCAAGGTTCTGTGTGCGGCTTGCAGACTGGTCGGTCGGTCCTTGTGCGCCGTCACAGCGTGTTGGGGCTATTGAACTGGTCGTTTGATTTATTGAAACCTCTTCGGACGGTTTTTTACACCAGTACTGCGATATCGAGTTCGCGCAGGCGAGCCGGATCGGCGATCACCTCGTACCCCGCGACCCGACCGTCGCGCACCGTAACCGCGAGGGCGAGTAGCAACTTGCCGCGCGGGGCGACCAGGATGCCGACCGCGCCGTTCACCAGCGCCAGCGCCGCCACCTGCGAACGACGTTGCAGCAGTACGGTTTCCTTCGCCACCGCCGCAGCGCCGCGCACCACGGCCGACAGGCCTGCGGGCAGCGCGGCCGGATCGGCGACGCGGACCACATCGGGGGCGAGCACCGCGAGGAGCGCGTCGAGATCGCCACCGCGGGCGGCGGTCAGGAAAGCCTCGACCACATGACGTTGCTCAGCGAGTTCGGCTGCGGTGGCGGTGGTTTCGCCCTGAGCCCGCTGACGCGCGCGGCTGGCGAGTTTCTTCGTGGTCGCGGTGCTCCGCCCGACGATCGGCGCGATCTGATCGAACGGCACGGCGAACAGATCGTGCAGCACGAACGCCACCCGCTCGTCGGGGCCCAGCGTGTCCAGCACCACGAGCAGCGCCCGGCCGACCGAATCGATCAGCACCGCTTCGTGTTCCGGGTCGCTGTCGTAGGCGGCGTCGCCGAGTTCGGCGAGCAGGTCGACGGGTTCCTCGCGCCGTGCGGCCCGTGACCGCAGCATGTCCAGGCAGATCCGCGACACCACCGTGGTGAGCCAGCCTGCCAGGTTCGCCACCTCGTCGCTGTCCTGGCGGGCCAGCCGCAGCCATGCCTCCTGCACGGCGTCGTCGGCCTCGCTGAGCGACCCGAGCATCCGATACGCGACGGCGCGGAGATGGTCGCGATGGGTCTCGAATTGCCGCGCCAGCATGTCCTGCGCCCGCATCGGTCACCTTTCCGTTCCGCCCTCCGTCAGATGGTTGACGGATCCCACCGCGCCCGGTGGTTCCGGTGCGGCGCCGTCGAGGCGCCACACCACGATCGCAGACCGGTCGCAGCACACACCAGGAGGGTGTTACCCATGTCCACCGCTTATGTCATCGTCACCATCGTCGCCGCGGCCGCCGTGCTGATCGCGTCCGGCGTCGATGTCTTCCGTGCTCAATGGGTGCGCGACAACATGCGTAGCTACGGCATCCCGGAGTGGACGCTGATGCCGTTGGCCGTGATCAAGGTGGCAGGCGCCGTCGGCCTGCTCGTCGGTCTGGCCATTCCGTCGCTGGGGCTGGCCGCCGCGATCTGCCTGGTCCTCTACTTCATCGGCGCGATCATCACCATCCTCCGCGCCCGCGGGTACGGCGACCTCGCCTACCCCATGCCGTATCTGGCACTGGCGGCCGCGTCGGCGGTTCTGTTCGTGCTCGCCTGACCGGCGCCTAGCCCTGCTGGATGAACTTCGCCGCCTGCTCGCCGATGAACACCGCGGGGGCGTGCGTGTGGCCGCGGATGAGCAGCGGCATGACGGAGGCATCGGCGACGCGAAGGCCTTGTACGCCACGCACTTCCAGGCGCGGGGTGACGACGCTGGCCGGGTCGGTGCCCATCCGGCAGGTGCCGACCGGGTGATAGAGGGTGTGCGAGTAGCCGTTGAGCGCGAGTTCGAGGGTGGCTTCGAGCTCGGCGGGGGCCTGCGGCGGGTAGATGATCGGGCCCAGTACGGCTTTCATGGCCGGGGTGGCGGCGATCTCGGCGCAGGTGCGCAGGCCGGACATGAGGGCGGCCCGGTCGGCACCCGCGCTGTCGGACAGGTAGCGCGGGTCGATCACCGGCTTGGCGGCCGGATCCGGGGCGGCGAGGGTGATTCGGCCGCGGCTGTGCGGGCGCAGCAGCACGGTCGCCAGGATGACGCCGTGTTCGGTCGGGTCCACCAGGCCCTCGTAGTAGAACGGCGCAGGCGCGAAGATCAGCTCCAGGTCGGGCAGGTCCAGTTCGGGATTGCTGCGGATGAATCCGTAGGCCTCACCGACGTTGGAGGTGAGCATGCCGCGATGGCGCAGCAGGTAGTCGAGCAGTTGGCGCGGCTTCTCGGCGCCGAACAGCGAGTCGGCGGCGACGCCGTAGCCGATCCCGGTGACGAGGTGATCCTGTAGGTTGGCGCCGACCTCGGGCACGTGCCGCAGCGCGCGAATACCCTGGCGCGCCAGCTCGTCTCGGTCGCCGATGCCCGAGAGCATCAGCAGCTGCGGGCTGTTGATCGCGCCACCGCAGAGCACCACCTCGCGGCGGGCGGTGACCGTGTGCGGGCCGCCGCCCTGGTGGTATTCGACGCCGACCGCGCGGGTCCCCTCGAACAGCACCCGGGTGGCGGGCGCCTCGGTGCGGACGGTCAGGTTCGGCCGCCGCATCGCGGGCCGCAGGTAGCCGTCCGCGGTGCTCCACCGCCTGCCGCCGTGCTGGGTGACCATGGTCTCGCTGAAGCCTTCCGGCTCCGGCCGATTGGGCGGCTCGACCTCGAAACCCGCCTCCCGCACCGCGGTCAGATAGGCGGCGGTCAAGGCGCGCGGACTGCGTTGCCGGGAGATGTGCAGCGGACCGTTGGCGCCCTCGTCCGGATACTGTGCGTCCTGGACGTTTTCGATCCGGCGGAACTGCTCGACCGCGGCCGCGAAGCCCCACTCCTCGCCCGCCAGCAAGCCCCACTCGTCGTAGTCGGCGCGGAAGCCACGCACCCACATCATCGCGTTCATCGACGAGGAACCGCCGAGCATCTTGCCGCGCGGCCAATAGATCTGCCGATTCTTCAGCTCGGGCTGCGGCTCGGTGAGATAGTCCCAATCCACCTCGGTGCGAAACAGTTTCGCGAACCCGGCGGGAATATGGGCGAACTTGTTCTTGTCCGGTGGGCCCGCCTCCAGCAGCACCACCGACGTATTCGGATCGGCACTGAGCCGGTTCGCCAGCACGGCGCCCGCGGATCCGGCGCCGACGATCACGTAGTCCGCGGTAAGCCCACCTGGTTGCACTGTCCCACTCCGATCTGCGCTGCCTACGGCAAAGATACGAGGATCAGGTGTGCCGATGGTTCGCTTTCGGCACAACCGGACACAAGTCACCGAGTATGGAGGTAGCGCGACAGTGGACGCGGGAACAGTGATCGTCACCGGTGGTAGCCGCGGTATCGGCGCGGCAACGGCCCGGCTGCTCGCGGGCGCGGGCCACCGCGTCTGCCTGACCTATCGGGCGGACACTGCCGCGGCGGAGGCGGTGGTCGCCGACATCGCCGCGGAAGGCGGCAGCGCGCTCGTGGTGCGTGCCGACATGAGCGACCCCGCCGACATCGAGGCGTTGTTCCGTACTGTCGATGCCGAGCTCGGTACGCTCACCGGCTTGGTCAACAACGCGGCGACGCTCGAAACGCAGTGCCGGGTAGTCGAACTCGACGCCGAACGGCTGCATCGCGTAATGACCGTCAATGTCGTCGCCCCGATACTGTGCGCTAGATACGCCGTCCAGCGCATGTCCACCGCGCACGGCGGCCTGGGCGGCGCGATCGTCAATGTGTCCTCGGCCGCGGCCCGGCTGGGTTCGGCGGGGGAGTACGTCGACTACGCCGCGAGCAAGGGCGCCCTGGATACGTTCACCCGCGGACTCTCCGTCGAGGTCGCGGCGGAGGGTATTCGAGTGAACGCGGTGCGCCCCGGCTTCATCCACACGGACATGCACGCCCAAGGTGGCGAACCGGGCCGCGTCGACCGCGTCGCGCCGAGCCTGCCGATGCGTCGAGGCGGCCGACCGGAGGAGGTCGCTGAAGCTATTGTCTGGCTGTTGTCCGAGCGGGCGTCGTATGTCACCGGCTCGTTCATCGATGTGGCCGGCGGGCGGTGAGACCGGTCACAAAACGAACGATCGGTCGTGCATATTGTTAGCCTCGGTACATACCATTCGGTTCCACTCTCTTGGAAGGCGTGATGGATATGGTGGACGAGGACCGCGCGCGTAAAGTCGCGATGATCGAGGAGTTCTTCCGGCTCAGCTCGGCCAAGGATTTCGAAGGTTTCCTGGCGTTGTGCACCGACGACATCCACATGTCGATTCCGTACCAGCTGCCGGGCTTCCCGGACCACGCCGACGGTAAGGACGAGATCCGGGCCACCCGGACGGCGGTCGACCGGTACGAGCCCTACGCGATGTGGGCGAGCAAGATCGAGCCGATGCTGGACCCGGACCAGTTCCTGGTCGAGTCGAAGGGCGACATGGTCGTTCGCGCGACCGGCAGGCCCTACCGCAACGACTACGTGAACGTCTTCCGGTTCCGCGACGGCAAGATCGCCGAGTGGGTCAGCTACCACGATCCCTTGCGTCAGATGGTCGCGTTCGGACTGACGGAACTGCCGGTCGCCTCGGTTACTTCAGGATGAGCAACGCGGACTTCTCGATTCGATCGGCGATCTCCGAATAGGACGCGTAACCCATGCCCGCGCGCACCAGCGCGCCCGCGTAGAGCAACTCCAGTGATTCGACGACATCCGGGTCCGCGTCGGGGCCGAGCGCCCGCATGATCCGTTTGCGGATCTCGGTCCCGATGCGACCGCGCAGATGCACCACGTCGGGGTCGCGGCCCAGCAGCGCGCTGGTGACCGCGCCGGAGAGCTCCTGCTCGTCGGCGACCAGCATCGCGATATCGCGCAGCTCGGCGACGACCCGGACCGTCGGGTCGGGGTCCTGGCTGGCCGGTGACGGCGCGGAAACCAAACGCCGCCAGAAGATCTCGGCGACCAGGTGTTCCTTCGAGGAGAAGTAGGTGTAGGCGGTGGCGGTGCCGACGCCCGCCGCCGCGGCGACCAACCGGATCGTCATCCCCGCGAACCCTTCGCGGGCAAGCACTTCCACCGCCGACCTGGTGAGCTTGTCGACGGTGTCGGCCTGCTTGCCGGAGAGCCTGCGGCGGGTCGCCTCGACGATGACGGGATCGGATTCGGACATGTGTCTGGATACTACTACGGGCAGGTCAGTTCTTCGCCGCGGCGATGCCCGCCCTGCGGCCGTAGAAACTGCCGTCACCCAGCGAAGCCCCGCTCACGTACCCGCCCGCGCACAGCCCGGAGGTGCAGCGCCCCGCGGCGAACAGGCCCGGGATCGGCTCGCCGGAGACGTGCAGCACCCGGGAGTCCAGGTCGGTGCGCAGGCCGCCCAGGGTGAAACCCGCCGTGTACCCGCGCATGTCGAACGCGGCCAGCGAACCTTGCAGCGGCCGCACCCATTCCGGCTTCTTGCCCAGCAGCGGGTCCTTGCCGTCGGCGGCGTGCAGGTTGTAGCAGTCGACGGTGGCCTGCAAGGCCAGCGTCGGCAGGCCCATGTCGGACTCCAGTTCCGCGACCGTCTCGGCGGCCCAGGTGGGTGGCTGCCGGAAGAACGGGGTGGCGGTCTCGGTGGCCAGCCCGGCCTCGTAGGACGCCTCATCGATGACCAGGAAGGCCTGGTTCTCCTGCTGGATCAGCGCCGCCTGGCCGATCCGGCCCGGGTAGGTGTCCTCGGCGATGAACCGCTGGCCGCGCCCGTTCACCAGGATGCCGCGCGCCATCAGCTGCGGGTCGCCGAAGAAGGCGACCTCGGTCGCGTCCATGTGCGCCAGCTCCGCCCCGAGGGCCTGCGCGAGCCGGATGCCGATGCCGTCGTGCTCCTCGATCGCGGCGGCGGGCCTGCCGATCAGGCGTGGCGCGTAGCCCTCGATCATCTGCTGGTGGTAAGCGAAACTGCCGGTGGCCAAGACGATTCCGCGGTCGGCGCGGATGGCGACGTCTTTGCCGTAGCGTTTGGCGAGCACGCCGACCACGCGATCGTCGTCGTCCACCACCAGCCGGCCGATCCGCAGGTCGTATTCGACGGCGACACCGAGTGCTTCGGCGGTCTCGGCCAGCGGCTTCATCAGCATGTAGCCGCCGCTCTTACGTCCGATCTTCTTGTCGGCGAACTGCGGAACATGGCCGCGCGGAGCCGGTTTCGCGATCGCGTTGAACGGGGCCGCGTTCTCGCCGCCGGAGTACATCAGGCCCTCGTCGTGCGGCGGCTCCCAGCCCGGCTCACCCCAGAAGGCCTCGCGGAACGGCACACCGCACGAGACGAGCCAGTTGTAGTGCTCGACGCTGCCGCGCGAGTAGTCGGCGATCTTGGCCTTGTCCACCCCGGGGCCGAGCGCCGCGAGTAGGAAGGTCTCCATGTTCTCCGGGGTGTCCTCGAAGCCGAGGGCCTGTTGCAGCGGGGTGCCGCCGCCGAGGTAGATGAAGCCGCCCGCCATCGCGGCCGCGCCGCCCCAGCCGCCGGTGCGTTCCAGGATCAGCACCTCGGCGCCCGCGCGGGCGGCTTCGATTGCGGCGCATACCCCGGCGATGCCGTAACCGGCCACGACTACATCGGCGTGCAGGTCCCACTCGGTGACGCTGCTCGCGCGTAGCGGCCGAAGGGTGTTGGCATCAGACATGTTTCGGGTCCTTCACTCGGTGCGGTCGGCTTCCTGCTTGCGGGCGGCCTTCTTTTGTTGCGCCACTATGGTGCCCACCAACAGGTCCAGTTTGGTGCCGTTCGGCCAACCGACGTAGTGGCAGAGGAAGACCGCGATCTCGTGCAGTTGCTCCTCGGTGAGCTCCTCGTTGCGCAGCGCGGCGCCGATCTGGATGCCGGCGGTGTCTATGGCGCCTTGCGCGGTGAGCGCGCCGAGCAGCAACAGCCGCCGGTCCCGGATGGACAGCGCGGGACGCGACCAGATGTCGGCGAAAAGGTGGTCGGCGGTGACCGCGAAGTGGCTGCCGGGGTAGTCCTGGAACTCGGTGCCGTACACCTCGGCCATCTTGGCCAGGCCGCGCTGGCGCACGGAGTCGGCGGAACCGTTGTCGCTCATGAGGATTGCCTTTCGGATGTGCCGACGCCGAGCCCGAGCCCGAGCCGGTCGAGCGCGAGTTCGGCCAGGGGGAGTGGGATGTCGAGCCGGGCAGCGAGTTCGAGCGCGAGACCGAGGTCCTTCTCGCCGAGATCGCGCACGTGCCGCAGGATCGGCAGCCAGAAGTCGCCCTCCTCGATGGGCGCGGTGCGGTCGCGCAGCATGATGGCGCCGGGGCCGCCGGTGACGGCGTCGGAGTGCCGCACCACCTTGCCGAGGACCGTGAGGTCGAGTCCGGCGGCCTCGGCCAGCCGCTGTGCCTCGGTGGTGGCGGTGAACGCGACGAAGTGGACCAGGTTGCGGGCCAGCTTCATTCGCGTGCCCGCGCCGACCGGGCCTGCGTGCACGATCAGATCGGCGAAACACTCGAAGGGTGCGCGGATTCGTTCGTAGGCCGCGTCGCTGCCGCCGACCATGACCGCGAGCCTGCCCTTCTTCGCGCCCGGTGCGCCGCCGCTGACCGGTGCGTCGACGAATTCGGCACCGTGCATGGCGCATTCGGTCGCGAGCTGTTCGGCGGTGCGGTCGCTGATCGTCGAGTGCACCGCCACCACGGTGCCGGGAGCGGCGCTGCGCAGTAGTCCTTCGGGGCCGGTGATAACGTCGCGCACTTGTACGTCGTCGACCACGGCGATGGAGATGACCGAGGCCCGCTCGGCGAGCTCGGCCGGTGAGGTAGCGGCTCCGGCTCCGGCCTCGGTGTACGGCAGCACCGCGTCGGCGCGCACATCGCAGACCGTCAGCCCGCCCGGCCAATTCAGCAGTCGCTTGGCCATCGGCGCACCCATGGCACCGAGTCCGATGAAGCCCAGCCGAGTGTCGGTCATGAACGGAAAACCTGTCCGCCGTCGACATTGAAGATCTGCCCGGTGACCCAGCCTGCTTCGTCGGACAGCAGATACAGGCACGCGCCGACCAGGTCGGCCGGCGTGCCCATTCGCTTGAGCGGCAACCGGTTCACCATGTCCGCCACGATGGCCGCGGGTGTCACCGTCTTGGTCGCGTCGGTGTCGATGGGACCCGGTGCGATGGCGTTGATCCGGATGTTCGAGCCGCCGAGCTCGAAGGCGAGCTGCTGGGTCAGGCCGTTGACGCCGACCTTGGCCAAGCCGTAGAAGCTGGAGTATGTCCAAGCGGCGGTGGAGGATTGGTTGACGATCGATCCACCGGTCTTGCGCATGTGCGGCCAGACGGCGCGGGTCATGTTCAGCGCGCCGTCCATGTTCACGCTCATGAACTTCTTGTAGTAGTCCCACGGCACGGTGAGCAGCAGGTTGAGCTTCATCTCGCCGTAGATGGCGGCGTTGTTGACGAGGTGGTCGATGCCGCCGAACTCGGCGACCGTCAGTTCGGCCAGGGCAGTAGCGGATTCGGGATCGGACACGTCGACCATGCCGAACAGCGCGGTGCCGCCGTCGGCGGTGATCTTCTCCACCGTCGCCTGCCCGCCCTCGTCATTCTTGTCGGCGACAACAACTTTCGCGCCCTCGGCGGCCAGCGCGGCGGCATAGGCGGCGCCGATGCCCTGCGCGGCGCCGGTGACGATGACGGATCTTCCCGTGAAACGGGCCATGACGGTGTGCTCCTCTTATCCAGCGGTCGCGATCAGCTTGGTTTCCAGGTATTCCTCGAACCCGGCGATGCCCATCTCCCGGCCGATGCCGGACTGCTTGTAGCCGCCGAAGGGTGCGTCGGCGGAGTACCAGACGCCGCCGTTCACGCTCAACGTCCCGGTGCGTACGCCGTTGGTGACGTGGCGGATCCGTTCCGGGTCGGTGCCCCATACCGAGCCGGACAGCCCGTAGGGGGAGTCGTTGGCCAGCCGGATGGCGTCGTCGTCGCCGTCGTAGGGGATGACGACCAGCACCGGGCCGAAGATCTCCTCCTGCGCGACGGTCGCGCTGTTCGGCACGTCCGCGATCAGGGTCGGCTCGATGAAAAAGCCGCGTTCGCGATCGGCGGGCCGGCCGCCGCCGACCACGATGCGGCCGCCCTCGGACCGTGCGATGTCGAGGTAGCGCTCCACCCGGTCGCGCTGGCGCGCCGAGATGAGCGGTCCGCACACCGTCCGCGAATCGGCCGGATCACCAGGTTTGATACCCGACAGCGTCGCGGCGGCGGCCTGCACCGCCTCGTCGTAGGACGCACGCGGGACGAGTAGCCGAGTAGTGATCGCGCAGCCTTGACCCGCATGCACGCACACCGAAAACGCCGCCACCGCACAGGCTCCGGCGATATTCGCGTCGTCGAGCACGATGAACGCCGACTTGCCGCCCAGTTCCAGGAACGCCTTCTTGAGTGTCGTTGCGGCGCCGCGCATCACGGCGCGCCCGGTCTGCGTCGAACCGGTGAAGCTGATCAGGTCGACCCGCGGGTCCTCGGTGAGGCGGGCGCCGAGCCCGTGGTCGGCGCCGGTCACGATGTTCACCACTCCGGCTGGAATGTCGGTCTCCTCGGCCAGGATCGCGCCGACCGCCGCCGCGCACCACGGTGTGTCCGGGGCGGGCTTGAGCACCACGGTGTTTCCGGCAGCGAGGGCCGGTCCGAGCTTGGCGAAGGTGATCTGGTGCGGGAAGTTCCACGGGGTGATCGCGCCGACCACCCCGACCGGCTCGCGGCGCAGCACCCGGCGGGTCTTGATGCCCATCGGCTCTGCTGCGCCGAGATCGGTTTCCCAGCTGTAGGTTTCGGCCAGCGAGGCCGAGTAGGCGAGGTCGGCGATCGGGCCCTCCAGCTGCGGGCCGCGGGTGAACATGGCCGGCGCGCCCGCCTCGGCGATGGTGAGCTCGCGTAGTTCTTCGACGTGCGATTGCAAGGCTGTGCGTAGCTGTTCGAGGCAGTGCGAACGGAAGGCCGGGTCGCGGGACCAGTCGGTCTCGTCGAACGCGGTGCGGGCGGCGGCCACCGCCGCGTCGAGGTCGGCCGCGTCGGCGTTCGCGGCGTGCCCGAGCACCTCCTCGGTCGCCGGGTCGACGGTGGCGAAGACTCCGCCGCCACCCTCGACCAGCTTGCCGTCGATCAACAGACGCGCGCCGTCGGCGGGCAGCAGGCTACTCATGCGTTGCTCCGATGCTGTCTGGACACATGTACGGAATGTAGTCTCAAGCGGCGATTGCTGGCAAGAACACGTTCTAACTCAGCCATTCTGGTGCATTCGTCGCGCGGTCGTCGTGGAATCTCCGCGGATCCCGGGCGAGTCGACCGAATTCTGCGCAATGGTGTTGGTAAACCAGCGGAACCGTTGTCGGAGGTGTGTGCCGGTGGTACTGTCCAGACACATGTCCAGTTATCTGCCTCCGCTATCCGGACGGCCCGATATCGCTCGGGAGAACTTGTTCTCGAAGCCGGAGTGGTTGAAGTGACGGCCGCGTTGGAACCCTTGACGTTCGATCCCTACGACTACCGGTTCCACGAGGACCCGTACCCGACGTATCAGCGGCTGCGGACCGAGGCGCCGCTCTACCACAACGCCGAGCTGGATTTCTGGGCGTTGTCCCGGCACGCCGACGTGACGGCGGGCTTCCGCGACAGCGTCCGGTTGTCCAGTGCCAACGGGGTTTCCCTCGATCCGGCTGCCTGGGGTCCGCACGCGCACCGGGTGATGTCGTTCCTGGCCATGGACGACCCGCGGCACCTGCGCATGCGGCGGCTGGTCTACAAGGGCTTCACGCCCAAGCGGGTGGCCGAAATGCAGGACAGAATCAAGGAATTGACGCTGTCTTACCTCGAACCCGCAGTCGCCACAGGCGCTTTCGACTGGATCGACGAGGTCGCCGGCAAGCTGCCGATGGACGTCATCTCCGAGTTGATGGGTGTGCCCGCGAGTGACCGCGTCGAAATCCGCAGGCTCGCCGACCTTGTCGTGCACCGCGACGACGGGGTGCTCGACATCCCGCCGGCGGCCGTGGAGGCGTCGATCAAGCTTCTCACTTACTACACCGAGATGGTGGCCGAGCGCAGGCGCACGCCGACCGACGATCTCACCTCGGCGCTGCTCGGTGCCGAAGTCGGCGGCGACACACTGTCCGACGAGGAGATCATCGGGTTCCTGTTCCTGATGGTGGTGGCGGGCAACGAGACCACGACGAAGCTGCTCGGCAACGCGCTGTACTGGGGCGCGCGCAACCCGGGGGAGTACGCCAAGGTCGCGGCGGAACCCGCGCACGTCACCGACTGGGTGGAGGAGACGCTGCGCTACGACACCTCCAGCCAGGTGATCGCGCGCTCGGCCACCGTCGATCTGGACTACTACGGCGACACCATCCCGGCGGGCGCCAAGGTGCTGCTGCTGATCGGCTCGGCCAACCGCGATCCCGCCGTCTTCGACGACGGCGACACCTACCGCATCGACCGGGCCGACAAGGCGGGCCTGGCGAGCTTCGGTGCGGGCGTGCACTACTGCCTCGGCGCGCACCTGGCCCGGCTGGAGGCGGCGGTCGCGCTGCGGGAGTTCGCGGCGCGGGTGCGGTCCTACGACGTCGCCGAGGCGGGCATCGTGCGGGTGCATTCCTCGAATGTGCGCGGCTTCGCGCACCTTCCCATCGTGGTGGAGGCGAGGTAGTGGCGCGTTTCGAACCCCATCCCGCGCGCAGGCCGGTGCTGGTGGCCGGTGCGTCCTCCGGCATCGGCGCCGCCACCGCGGCCGCGCTGGCCGAACTCGGTCATCCGGTCGCGCTCGGCGCGCGCCGCGTCGAGCAGTGCGTGGAACTGGCGGACAAGATTCGCGCCGACGGCGGCGAGGCCTTCGCGCACCGGCTGGACGTCACCGATGCGGCGTCGATCGACGAGTTCGTGGCGGCTGCCGAAAACGCGTTGGGCCCCACCGAGATTCTGGTGTCCAGCGCCGGGGACATCGAGTTCTCCCCGGTGCACGAGATGGACCCCGAGCGGTTCCTGGGTCAGGTGCAGGTGCACCTGGTCGGCGCGCATCGGCTGGTGCACCGGGTGCTGCCCGGCATGCTCGAGCGCCGCCGCGGCGACGTCGTGTTGATCGGCTCGGACTGCGCACCGGAGCCCCGGCCGCGCACCGGCGCCTACAGCGCGGCCAAGGCGGGGCTGGAGGCGATGGCCGTGCAGATGCGAATGGAGCTGGAGGGCACCGGCATTCGGGCTTCGGTGGTGCGTCCGGGTCCGACGCTCACCGGCATGGGCATGGACTCCACCCCGGAAGTCGTCGGGCCGCTGCTGAATGCGTGGAAGGACTGGGGTTTCGCGCGGCATCCGATCATGCTGCGCCCGCGCGACTTGGCCGCCGCGGTGGTGGCCGTGGTGTCCACGCCGCGCGGTGCGCACCTCGTGCTGGTCGAGGTCCAGCCGGAGGCGCCGCTGCGGGAGCTGTCGAACGAACAAGGCGGGAGCCAACAGTGAGAGTCATCGCCGATCTGGACCTGTGTCAGGGCCATGCCGTGTGTCAGGACGAGGCGCCGGATGCGTTCCGGGTGCCCAAGCGCGGCAAGGTCGAGATCCTGGTGGACGCACCGGATCCGGCGGCCCGCGCCGACGTAGAGCGGGCGGTCAAGTATTGCCCGACGCAGGCTCTGTCGATCGTTTCCACGGAAGGTGCACGGTAATGGCGAGTTTCGCACGCGACGAGCTGGACGAGATGGTCCGGCGGTGGCAGCTGGAGAACCAGCGCTGCGAGGAGAAGGGCGACTGGAAACCGCTGGCCGAGATGTACACCGAGGACGCCACCTACGGCTGGAACTACGGTCCCACCCAAGAATTCATGGCGGTCGGCCGCGAGGAGATCCGCGACCTCGCCCTCGGGCAGGAGATGCAGGGGCTCGACGGCTGGACCTACCCGTACCAGGAGTTCGTCATCGACGACCGCAGCGGCACCGTCATCGGCTTCTGGAAACAGATCTCCGAGGTGAAACGCCCCGACGGGCGCCACTATTCCCCCGAGGGCATCGGCGGCAGCTGGTTCCGCTACGGCGGCGACTTCCAATGGTCTTGGCAGCGCGACTTTTTCGACTTCGGCAATGTCTCGCACATGTTCATGGAGATGATCACCGGGAAGGTGCTGCCCGCGGGTATGCAGCAGCGCATCGAACGGTCGGTGGCCGGCCCGCTGCCCGGCTGGTATCCCATCGGTCAGGCCCCGGCCTCGCTGTGGTGACACCGATGTCGAGTAACTTCGAGCAGCTGTCGCGGGCCCGGCTCGCGACGCTGCTGCCCGAACTGCTGTTGTCCGGGCACCTGATCGACCGGTCCGGCATGGCGCACACCATCGCGGCCTTCGGCCGGGCCGAGATGACCGCCGTCGCGATCGAGGAGTGGCAGCTCGCCAGCCCGGTCTACACGCGGCGCATGCAGCGGGCGTTCGGCTTCACCGGCGACGACGTGGTGACCATCTTCAAGGGCTTGCAGCTCGACATCGGCGCACCGCCGCAGTTCATGGATTTCCGGTTCCGCGTCGATGACCGGGACCACGGCGAGTTCTGGCTCGACCACTGCGGTGCGCTGCTGGATGTGGAGCCGATGGGGGACGACTTCGTGGTCGGCATGTGCCACGACATCGAGGACCCGACCTTCGACGCCACCGCGCTGGCCACCAACCCACACGCCCAGGTCCGGCCGATCCATCGACCGCCGCGCCGCCCGGCCGACCGGAAACCCATGTGCGCGTGGACGGTCACCATCGACGCCGCGCACGTCCCACCGCCGGTGCCTGTCAACGCGGACCTGGTGGCGGACTCCGTCGCCGCGCGACTGGAGCTGGCCGACATCGATCCCGGCGACGAGGGCCAGGCCGACTACGCGGGCCCGTTGTTGAGCGATCTGCGCTTCGGGGACTTCTCGAAGTCGGCGCTGGTCCGCATGGCGGACGAGGTGTGCCTGCAACATCATCTGCTCGCCCTGGGTTTTCTGATCGCGGTGCGATCCCGGCTCGAGCCGGACGCGGCGATCGAGATCGTCCGCAAGCAGTTCGCGGGCATCGCCGGGCTCACCGCCGAAAGGTTGCGCAAGGCCTTGCATCTCGGCGACGACATGACTTCGCTCGCCACCGTGCTGCGCTTGCATCCGGCGTGGAACCCGCTGTCCTATACGGGTGTTCGCGTGGTGGAGACCGAGGACAACGTCCAGCTGACGATTCCGCGGGACAGTGGCGCTGCCGCGGACGGTGTCTGGCCCGCGCTGATCGATGCCGAGCACCTCGCGCCCGTCGACGCGATGGCCCGCGGCGTGAACCCCCGGTTCGCCGCGCGCACCACCGATTCGAGCGAGCGTGCGCTGACCATCGAGATCACCCGCACGGAGAAGTCGTTCCGCGAGTCGTCGGAGGTCGCGCTGACCCGATTCAGTGGCGGCGCCGCCTTTACCTTCACCGATCGCGGTATCCCTTTGCCGCTGACGGTGGTGTGACGAGTATCGAGAAAGTGATTCGCCGTGGCCCGTAACTTCGCCGACCTGTTCGAACATTCCGTCGACGCGATGCCCGACCGGGTCGCACTGCGCGAAGGCGACCGCAGCCTGACCTTCGCGGAGCTCGACGCGCGCGCCAATCGGCTTGCCGCGCATCTGTCTTCGGCCGGCCTCCGCGCGGGCACCCACATCGGGTTCCAGATGCACAACGGCATCGAGACGATGGAAACGCTGCTCGCCTGCTTCAAGATCCGAGCCGCCCCCATCAATATCAACTATCGCTACGGCGTCGAGGAACTGCGGTATGTCTACGACAACGCGGACCTCGAGGCGCTGGTCTATCACGCCTGCTATGCCGAGGCGGTGCACGCCGCCGCGGCCGGGGTGCCATCGCTGCGGCACCGAATCGTGGTGCAGGACGGCACCGTCGCCCCGGTCGACGCCGTGCACTACGAAGACGCCCTCGCCGCGGGGTCGGCCGAGCGGGCTTTCCCGGAGCGCAGCGGCGACGACCTGTTCATGATGTACACCGGCGGCACCACGGGGCTGCCGAAGGGCGTGATGTGGCGGCAGGAAGACATGTGGCGGGTGCTCGGCGGCGGCATCGATTTCTACACCGGTGTTCCGGTGGCCGACGAGTACGAGCAGTCCCGGGTCGGCGCGCAGGGCCAGCAGAGCACCTGGTTCGTGCTGCCGCCGCTGATCCACGCGGCCGCCATGATGCCGACCTTCACCGCGCTGTGGTCCGGCAACGCGGTGCTGTTCGAGCCACGATTCGACGCGAATCGGGTGTGGCAGGCGGTCGCTCGGCACCGCCCGCAGGTCATGGTCATCACCGGTGACGCCATGGCACGGCCACTGATCGACGCCTACCGGGCCGCGCCCGTCGACGCGACGGGGTTGATCGCCATCGGCTCGGGTGCCGCGTTGCTGTCGCAGCCGGTGAAGAACGCACTGCTGGAACTGTTTCCGTCGCTGGTCGTCACCGACTCGATCGGCTCGTCGGAAACCGGCTTCGGCGGAATAGGTTTCGCACAGAAGGACGACAACCCCGGACGCGGGCCACGCGTGCAGACGGGACGCGGTTCGATGGTCGTGGACGACGACGGACGTCCGGTGCAGCCCGGCGAGGAAGGGTGGCTGGCGAAGACGGGGTCGGTGCCGCTCGGCTACTACAAGGATCCGGTGAAGACCGACAAGCTGTTCAAGACCGTCGACGGTGCGCGCATCGTGGTCACCGACGATCGGGCGCGGATCGAGACGGACGGGTCGGTCACGCTGCTCGGCCGCGGCAACATGGTGATCAATACCGGCGGCGAGAAGGTCTTCGTCGAAGAGGTCGAGGCGGTGGTGAAGGCGCACGACGGGGTCTACGACGCGGTGGTGGTCGGTGTCCCGCACGAGCGATGGGGGTGGCAGGTCGCCGCCGTGGTCTCTGTCGCCGAACTGGTCGACTTCGCGGCGCTGAGCGAGCATGTGCGCCAACATCTCGCCGGATACAAGGTGCCCAAGAAGATCTGGGTGGTCGAGAGCGTGGTCCGAGCCCCCAGCGGCAAACCGGACTATCGGTGGGCCAAGGACGCCACGGCGCAGCGCGCCCCGGACTACAGCGCGGACTGAATCATGACCCTGCGCGAACACCCACCCCACACAACAGGAACGTGTTCTAATTCGGTGGCAAGGTCCGGCCCGATACCTGCGGCGATGCCGCATGTCATGGAGAAGTCCCGATGAGTACTGAGACGAAGAAGAGTCCCACCGCGGCGCTGCCCGCACGGATCACCGGTGCGCTGATCGACCGGTTGACCGAGCTGGTCGTCGCCGACGGTACCGCCGCACCGTACTCGATGACGGAGGTCTATACCGGCGCTTCGGTCGGTGACCTCCCGCAATCCACCCCGGCGGACGTGCGCGCCGCCGCCACGACGGCCCGTGCGGCACAACAGGAATGGGCTGCACTGCCGGTGCGCAGCAGGCTGCGGGTCTTCGAGCAGATGCACGAACTGATCCTCGGTGAGGTCGAGACGATCGCCGATCTCATCCAGATCGGCTGCGGCAAGACCCGGCGGATGGCCGTCGAGGAGTCGTGCGACGTGCCGATGGTCATCAGCCACTACCTGAAAACCGCGCGCCGCGTGCTGCGTTCGAAGCGCCGCGGTGGCCCGATGCCGATCGTGACC
Organism: Nocardia ninae NBRC 108245; assembly: GCF_007990755.1. Classification (GTDB taxonomy): domain Bacteria; phylum Actinomycetota; class Actinomycetes; order Mycobacteriales; family Mycobacteriaceae; genus Nocardia; species Nocardia ninae. The sequence goes on from NZ_BJXA01000001.1 coordinate 20,203, forward strand.
ACCTCGACCGAGGAGCACCGGCCCAAGGGGCTGGTCGCGGTCATCGCGCCGTGGAACTTCCCGTTCGCGATCGCGTTGTCCGACGCGATGCCCGCGCTGATGGCGGGTAACGGCGTAATCCTCAAGCCGGACAACAAGACCGCGCTGTGTGTCCTCTACGGCGTCGAGCTGCTGCACCGGGCCGGTCTGCCGCGCGGACTCGTGCAGGTCGTCTGCGGTGAAGGCCCGGACATCGGACCCACGCTGATCGACAGCGTCGACTTCGTCATGTTCACCGGCTCGACGGCCACCGGCCGGGTGGTCGGCGAACAGGCCGGGCGCAATCTGATCGGGTGCAGCCTGGAGCTCGGTGGCAAGAACCCGATGCTGGTGCTCGACGACGCGAACCTCGACGAGGTGGTCCCGGGTGCGGCGTTCTCGGTGTTCGCCAACTCCGGCCAGGCATGCATGCACATCGAGCGGATCTACGTGCACCGCAGTCTCTACGACGAGTTCGTGCGCCGATTGGTCGCTGCCGCCGACGAACTCAACAGCAAGATCGGTGCCGCGTACGACTACACGCCGGAGTTCGGTTCGCTGGTCTCGGTGCAGCACCGGGATCGGGTCGCCGCGCACGTCGAGGACGCCCGTGCCAAAGGCGCCACCGTGCTGACCGGTGGTAAGGCGCGGCCGGACGTCGGTCCCGCGTTCTATGAGGCGACCGTGCTCACCGGCGTCACACCGGAGATGACGCACGCGACGCTGGAGACCTTCGGCCCGGTGGTGAGCGTGTATCCATACGACGACGAGCAGGAGGCCATCCGGCTCGCCAACGACACCGAGTACGGCTTGAACGCGAGCGTGTGGAGCCGGGACCTGAACCGCGCCAACCGCATTGCCGCACAGCTGCAAGCCGGGAACATCAATATCAACGACGGCTTCGTGGCGACCTACGCCGCCAAGGGCACGCCGTCGGGTGGGGTGAAGCAGTCCGGCGTCGGCACCCGGCACGGCGATCAGGGCCTGCTCAAGTACACCGACACGGTCAACGTCGGCGTGCTCAAACGTCAGGTGCTGTCCGCCCGCTCGGGCCAGCCCTACGAGAAGCAATTGAAGATGACGCTGATGTCCTTGCGGCTGATGCGCCGAACCAGGCTGCGCTGAACCCGATTCGGCGCGGTTCGCAGTACCACCTGAGGAGGTAGCCGTGGCGACACCGTCGTTGCCGGCCGGATTCGACTTCACCGATCCGGCCCTGTGGGAGACGCGAAGGCCCGTCGAGGAGTTCGCGCTGCTGCGCGGGACCGCGCCGGTCTGGTGGAATCCGCAACCCGACGACCACTCCGGCGGTTTCCGGGACGGCGGCTACTGGGTGGTGAGCAAACTCGACGACGTCAAGGAGGTCTCGCGGAATTCGGAGCTGTTCTCCTCCGAGCGGAAGGGCTCGATCATCCGGTTGTCCGACGACATCACACCGGAGCAGCGGGCCGCGTCGAACGTGCTGCTGGTGAACATGGATCCGCCGAAGCACTCCAAATTCCGCAAGATCATCACCAAGGGTTTCACCCCGCGCGCGGTGGAGGGATTACGTGCGGCATTGACCGAACGAGCGCATGCCATTGTGCACGAGGCGAAAAAAACGGGCGGCGGGAACTTCGTCGAACAGGTCGCCTGCGAGCTGCCGTTGCAAGCGATCGCCGAGCTGATCGGCGTGCCGCAGGCGGACCGGCGCAAGCTGTTCGACTGGTCGAATCAGATGCTCAGCTACGACGACCCGGATTACGGTGATCCCGCGCTCGCCTCGGCCGAAATCCTCGGTTACGCCTGGAATCTGGCCGAGGAGCGGCGCAGTAGCCCGGCCGGGGATATCGTGTCCGAACTCGTGCACGCCGATGTCGACGGTGAGTCGCTCGGCTCCGACGAATTCGGGTTCTTCGTCATTCTGCTTTCGGTGGCGGGCAACGAAACAACACGCAATGCCATCACGCACGGCATGAAAGCGTTCGTGGACCATCCGGAGCAGTGGGAGCTCTACAAAGATCAGCGCCCGCGCACCGCGCCCGACGAGATCGTCCGGTGGGCCACGCCGGTCACCGCGTTCCAGCGCACCGCCACCGCGGACACCGAGATCGGCGGCACCCGGATCCGGGAAGGCGACCGAGTCGGACTGTTCTACGGCTCCGCCAACTTCGACGAGGACGCCTTCGCCGATCCGTTCACCTTCGACGTGCTGCGCGACCCCAATCCGCATGTCGGTTTCGGCGGCACCGGCGCGCATTACTGCGTCGGCGCGAACCTGGCCAGGCTGGAAATCGACCTGATGTTCAACGCCATCGCCGAGGCCATGCCCAAGATCACCGAGGTGGCAGATCCGGTACGGTTGCGGTCGGGGTGGATCAACGGAATCAAGAATTGGCAGGTCCGATACGAATGAGTCTTCGAGACGTACCGCTGCAGACGCTGAGCGGGGAATCCACGACGCTGTCCGAGCTGGTCGGCGACAAGGTGGTGTTGCTGGTGAACGTGGCCTCCAAGTGTGGGCTGACGCCGCAGTACTCCGGTTTGGTCGAATTGCAGAAGTCCTACGGCCCGCGCGGTTTCAGTGTGGTCGGGGTGCCCTGCAACCAATTCATGGGCCAGGAGCCCGGCTCGGCCGAGGAGATCCAGCAATTCTGCTCAACCACCTACGGCGTCGATTTCCCGCTGCTGGACAAGGCCGACGTCAACGGCGAGAACCAGCACCCGCTGTACCGGACGCTGGTCGAAACCCCCGACGCCGACGGCGCGGCCGGTGACGTGCAGTGGAACTTCGAGAAGTTCCTGATCGACCGCGACGGCAAGGTGGCGGGGCGGTTCCGGCCCACCGTCGGCCCCGACGCGTCGGCGCTCGTCGCATCGATCGAATCTTTGCTCTGAGTGCACCATTCGAGGCCCGTCCATAGGACGGGCCTCGAATCATGTTCGGCCGCTCAGCGTTGTCGTCTGCGGTAGCGGACCGTGCACGGTTGCATCAACTGCACCACCATCTTGCTGTGGTCGTTGCGGTAGCTCTCCGACGGCTGCGCCATCTCGAACTCCCAGTCCCGCAGCAGGATCGAGAAGATGGCCTTCAGCTGCATCAGGGCGAACGGCGCGCCGACGCAGCGGTGTCGGCCGGCGCCGAACGGGATCCAGGTCCATCGGTTGACGATGTCCTCTTGCCTCGGGTCGGCGTAGCGGCCGGGGTCGAACAGCTCCGGATCCGGGAAGTCCTCGGCGATCCGGTTGGAGATCGCGGGGGTGGCGGCGACCAGGTCGCCCGGGGCGATGTGGTGCCCGCACACGTCGAAATCGCCGCGGGCCACGCGCATCAGCACGATCAGCGGCGGGTGCAGGCGCAGGGTCTCCTTGAGCACCGCCTCCAGGTTCGGGATCTGGCGTAGCGCGCCGAAGCTGATGTCGGAGCCGTCGGCGTACAGGTCGTCGAGTTCGGCGACCACCCGGCGCAGTTGGCCGGGGTGGCGGAGGAGTTCGATCACCGTCCAGGCCGCGGTGCCCGAGGTGGTGTGGTGCCCGGCGAACATCATCGAGATGAACATGCCGGTGATCTCGCTGGCGCTGAATCGCGGGGTGCCGTGCTCGTCTTTGATGGAGACCAGGACGTCGAGCATGTCCCGATCGTCCTTGCCTGCCGGGGGACTGGCGGCGCGGGTGTCCATGATGCCCTGGACCAGTTCGACGAGTTCGACGCGGGCGGCGTCGCGGCGGCGGAAGCTCTCGATGGGGGCGTAGGGGTCCACGTACGCCAGGGCGTCGGTGCCGCGCTCCAGATCGTGGTAGAGCCGGGCGAACCGTTCGTCCAGCTCGTCGCGGAACTTGACGCCGATCAGGCAGGCGGAGGAGGTGTAGATGGTCAGCTCGGCGAAGAAGTCGAGCAGGTCGATCTCGCCCGCGTCGCCCCAGCGCGCCAGCATCCGGTCCACCTCGCGGGCGATCGTCGCGGCGTGGCCGCGCATCTGCTCGGCGCGCAGGGCCTGGTTGTGCAGCATCTCCTTGCGGCGTTCGGGCGGTGCGTCGAAGACGACGCCCTCGCCGAAGATCGGCTTCATGAACGGATACGCGGCGGCCTGATCGAGATCCTCGTCGCCGGAGCGGAAGAAGAACTCGTTGGCCTCCGCGCCCGACAGGAGGATCACCTGTCGCCCCGCCAGATCGAAGGACCCGACGTCGCCGCATTCCGTGCGTACCCTGCGCATCAAGCCGATCGGGTCGGTCCGGAATTCCGGCAGGTGACCGAGTTCCTGCTGTGCACCCGAAACTCGTTGCGGCGTAACCAGAGTCATCGGAAACCCTCCCGGGGATCGCGGTCCGAACCTATCATGGACACGTGTCTGGACATTACTACGACACAGGTGACCGGGCAAGATGGTCGCTGTGGTCGGCCATCCGGTTGAAGCTGGCCGGTGCCGCCATGGTCGTTGTGCTGGTCGCCATAGTCGGTGTGGCACTTTCGATGTTCACCGGCCGGTATGTCGCGACGGCCACCGTGACCGTGGACGCGCCGCGTAGCGGGCTGGTGCTCGATCCCGCGGCGAAGGTGAAACTGCGCGGAGTGGAGATCGGGCGGGTGGAGTCGGTGGGGCGGGCGGGCGGCCGAGTGCGGTTGGTGCTCGCGCTCGATCCCGAGTCGCTGCCACTGGTTCCGGCGAATGTGCGGGTGGACATCCGCTCTACCACGATCTTCGGTGGGAAGTACGTGAACTTCGTTGTCCCGCCGCATCCTTCGGCCCACCGGCTGCGCGACGGTGCCACCGTGCCCGCGGACGCGGTGACCGTCGAATTCAACACGCTGTTCGAACAGCTCACCCGGATCCTGGCGCAGATCGCGCCGGAGCGGCTCAACGCCACCCTCACCGCCCTGTCCACCGCACTGCAGGGCCGCGGCGAGATACTCGGGGACCTGCTGGCGCGGGCCGCCGCCTATCTCCGCGACATCAATCCCAGTCTGCCTGCCCTGCACCGCGATACGATCGCCGCGGCCGAGGTCACCGCCCTCTACGCCGACACCATCGACGACCTGTTGCGCACCACGGCCAGCGCGACCACCACGAGCGTCACCCTCACCGAACAGGAAGCCGACCTGGACGCGGTGCTACTGAACGTCATCGGGCTGGCCGACACCACCGATGCCGTCCTCACCGAAAACGAACACCATCTCGCCACCACCCTGGACCTGCTCCGGCCGACCACCGGCCTGCTGAACACCTACAAGCCGGTACTGAACTGCCTCGTCCTGGGCCTGGCCGAAACGCTCCCTGACGCCGAATCTTTCGTCGGCGGCATCCAACCGGGTGCCGTCTTCAACGCCGGCTTCATGTACGGCGGCGAGCCCTACACCTACCCCGACGACCTCCCCAAGGTCAACGCCACCGGCGGCCCCCACTGCGCCGGCATCCTCGACCGCATCCCCGGCTCCCACGCCCCCTACCTCGTCACCGACACCGCCGAAAACACCCCCTACGCCCCCTCCACCACCCTGAAGGTGAATGCCCCCAAGGTCTTCCAAATCCTGTTCGCCGGTCTACCGGGAGTCTCATCGCCGTGACCCGTTGTGAGCGTGCAGGATCAGTGCATGGGGCAAACCACATTGGAGACCGAGCGACTGACGCTGGTGCCGCTACGCGCCGAGCACACCGACGCCGTCGTCGAGGTCTTCGCGGACAAAAGCATGAGCACCTACCTCGACCTCGACATCAGTGCTCCGGACACGGCGCGGGAGATGATGCGGCAGCGGCTCGCCTTCGACGGGCCGCCGGGGATGGGCCACTGGGCCTTCCTGCAAGGCGGCATTGTCGTCGGCATCGGCCACCTCCGCCCGTCATGGGAACTACCCGGCGACCTGCCTGAAATCGGCTGGTACCTCAGCCCGACCTACGGTGGGCGCGGACTCGCCACCGAGGCCGCCGCCGCCCTCCTCCGCCACGGCCTCACCGACCTTGCCCTGAACTCGGTCTGGGCCCTCGTCCATGTCGACAACAAGCCCAGCCTCCAACTCGCCGCCCGCTTGGGCTTCCTGGCCGTAGGCACCGGCGTCCACTACGGCGCCGAGCATCGAGTGCATGTCGCCCTGCCCCGCTGAGGGGCAACAGCCGCAACGGTTCTCGGATTCTGCACTGCCTCTAGGGGGCCGTAGTGGGTGCGGATCCCGAGAGTCGGTGTGGGATTCCGCGAGTGCGGGGGGCCAGGCGACAGCACAAATCCCCGGTCGAGCGACCTGGGATCCGTGTGTCGTCGTTACCGTGCCGCGCGGACCGAGAGGGCAGCTGCGAGTAGCACCGTCACCCCTTCCGCGATCGCCGTGCCACCGAGCGCGTGCGACGCCGACAGTGTCGTAGTGCCCGCCAGCCCGAGGAACAGGGAGCCGAACGAGGCGATGCCGACCACGATTCCGAGCTGCACATTGGTCACCAGGATTCCGCTGGCGTCCGCAGCGAGACTCATCGGCACCTTGGCCAGCGTCCGCGTCATCAGCGGGCTGAAGGCGAGACCGTTGCCGACCCCGCACACGCCGAGCAGCGTCAGCACGAGCGGTCCTACGTCGGCACCGTTGCGCAGCAGCGCACCCACGGCCACCATGCTCGCCGCGGCCAGTACCAGGCCGAACGGAATCATCTTGGCGTGGTAGCGATCTGGGATGCGTTCCCAGTTCAACCCGGTGACGGCGAACGTGACGCCCATCGGAATGAACAGCAGCCCGGCGTGCAGCGCGCTGTACCCGAGCGTGCTCTGCAAATGGATGGCCATCACGAACATCCAGCCGCCGAACGTCGCCATGATCACGAACAGCGTGGCCGCGGCGAGCAGCAGTCCTGGCGCGGCGAGCACGCGGTGCGAGAACAACGGCTCACCACCGCGCGCCGCTACGGCCCGCTCGATCCCGACGAACGCCGCGAAGGCAACCACGCAGGCGCCCAACGAGATCCAGGCCCACATCGGCCAGCCGAGTTCGCGGCCAAGCACCAGCGGCAGCACGAGCGCGAGCACGGCGGCAGTGAGTACGGTGAGCCCGGCGAGGTCGAGCTTGCGGTCGAACCGCTCGGTCACGGAGGGCAGAATCCGCGGCGCCAACACCAGTAGCACCACCCCGATGGGCACATTGACCAGGAACACCCCGCGCCAGCTGCTACCCCACAGATCGGCGCTGACGATCAAACCGCCCAGCACCTGCCCGGCGACCATGCCGCCGGAGATGATCGCGGCGTACACGCTGAGCGCCTTGGCTCGCGCATTGCCGGTGAAGGTGCGCTGAATGATCGTCATGATCTGCGGCACCATCGCCGCCGCCCCGACACCCTGCGCGAAGCGGAACACGATGAGCGACGACTCGTTCCAGGCCAGCCCGCAGACCAGCGAGGCGAGCGTGAACAGGGCCAGCCCGGCGATGAACATCCGCCGCTGGCCGAACCGATCGCCGAGGCGGGCGCCGGTCACCAGCAGTACGGCGTAGGCGATCACGTAACCGGCGACGATCAGCTGCAATGCCGCGCCGGAGGTGTGCAGGGAACTGCGAATCGATGGGATCGCGACATTGACGATGGCGGCGTCGAGCACGGCCATGAATTGACCGGTGAGGATCACGATGAGGATGGCCAGGGTGCGCCGCGCACCGTGCGCGGCGGGTGGAGCGGCCGGGGGAGCGGCAGCCGGCTGTGCGGCTGCCGAATCCGGCGACAAGATCTGCGTCATGCAATGAGCTTGCGGGCTCGGCAGCACCAGTAACAGGAGCCCATTAAAACTGGTATCGGCAACACCCGGATAAACCGATTCGGGCATTCGGGAGTTTTCACTCGTGCAAAACGGGGCTACGGTCAACTGTGGCGCACGCCACTTGTTCAGTGCCCGGAGCAGCGTCTTCCCGGAAATACTTAGACAAGCTAACCTGTTTTAGAGATGCAGGGCGTTTCTACTTTGTCAACGAGGGAGATTTGCCATGGCGGTTGATACACGGGACGAACGGCTACAACGCCGGATCGCGGAGTTGTTTGCCGAAGACGAACAGGTCAAGGCCGCGCGGCCGGACGAGGCGGTGTCCGAGGCGATCCGAGAACCCGGCTTACGCCTGGGGCCGATCATCGCCACCGTGATGGACAGTTATGCCGACCGCCCCGCCGTCGGACAGCGCGCGTTCGAACCGGCCACCGATCCCGCGACCGGGCGCACCTCCTTGCGGTTGCTGCCGAGGTTCGACACGATCACCTATCGCGAGCTGTGGCAGCGCGTCGGTGCGGTCGCCGCAGCATGGCAGCATGACCCCGAGAAGCCCTTGCACGCAGGCGATTTCATCGCCACCATCGGCTTCACCAGCATCGATTACGCGACGCTCGACCTCGCGACCACCTACCTGGGCGCGGCCAGCGTCCCCTTGCAAGCCGGCGCGGCCGTGCCGCAGCTGACCGCGATCCTCACCGAGACGGCGCCTCGGGTGCTCGCGTCGACTCCGGAACACCTCGGCGCGGCCGTGGATTGCCTCCTCGCTGGCACCTCGCCGGAGCGCCTGGTGGTGTTCGACTACCACCCCGAAGACGATGACCAGCGCGCCGCCTTCGACACCGCCCGCCAACGCCTGGCCGGCGCGGAGAGTTCGGTGATCGTCGAAACACTCGACGCGGTGCGCGAACGGGGTGCCGCGCTGCCGCCCGCGACGTTGTTCGTTCCCGCCGCCGACGAGGACCCGCTGTCGCTGCTGATCTACACCTCCGGTAGCACCGGCACGCCGAAGGGCGCGATGTACACCGAGCGGTTGCTGAGCTCGACCTGGCATCCGGCGGCCAACGGGGTGGCGATCAACCTCAACTACATGCCGATGAGTCACATCGCCGGCCGTCTGTCGCTGACCGGCGTGCTCGCGCGCGGTGGCACCGCGTACTTCGCGGCCAAGAGCGACATGTCGACGCTGTTCGAGGATCTGGCCCTGGTCCGCCCCATCGAGGTGTTCTTCGTGCCGCGCGTGTGCGAGATGATCTTTCAGCGCTACCGCAGCGAGATGGATCGGCTCGCCGGCGCCGACGTCGACCCGGTGGAGCTCGATCGAGCGGTGAAAGCCGATCTGCGGCAGAACTTCCTGGGCGGCCGCATGCTGGGCGTGGTCGTCGGCAGCGCCCCGATCAGCGCGGAGATGCGCACCTTCATGGAGTCCGTGCTCGACCTGCGGTTGCACGACGGGTACGGCTCGACCGAGGCGGGCGTGAACGTCCTGATGGACAATCGGGTGCAGCGGCCGCCGGTGCTCGACTACAAACTCGTCGACGTGCCCGAGCTGGGCTATTTCCGCACCGATCAGCCGCATCCGCGGGGTGAATTGCTGGTCAAGACGTCGAACCAGATTCCCGGGTACTACAAGCGGCCCGAGGTAACCGCGGAGGTCTTCGACGCGGACGGCTTCTACAAGACCGGTGACATCGTGGCCGAACTCGGGCCGGATGAGCTGATGTACGTGGACCGGCGCAACAATGTGCTGAAGCTGTCCCAGGGCGAGTTCGTCACGGTCGCTCATCTCGAGGCGGTGTACGCGAGCAGCCCGCTGATCCGCCAGATCTTCATCTACGGCAACAGCGAACGGGCCTACCTGCTCGCGGTGATCGTGCCCACCGACGACGCGCTGCGCGACCGCGACCCGGAAGCCTTGAAAACCGCGCTGGCCGCCTCCATTCAGCAGCTGGCGAAGGAATTGGACCTGCAGTCCTATGAGATTCCCCGCGATTTCCTGATCGAGACCGAGCCCTTCACCACGGACAACGGCCTGCTCTCCGGGATCGGGAAGTTGTTGCGCCCCAAGCTGAAGGAGCGCTACGGCGCACGCCTCGAACGGATCTACTCCGAGCAGGCGGAGCGGCAGACCGAAGAGATGCTCGCGCTGCGCCGCGAAGCCGCCGAACGTCCGGTGCTCGACACGGTGACTCATGCGGCACGGGCGATGCTCAACATCTCCGCCGCCGACTTGCGGCCCGACGCACACTTCACCGACCTGGGTGGCGATTCCCTGTCGGCGCTGTCGTTCTCGAACGTGCTCAACGACACCTTCGGTATCGAGGTGCCGGTCGGGGTCATCATCAGCCCGGCGAACGACCTCGCGGAGATCGCGAAATACATCGAGGCGCAACGTGGTTCAGGAGCGAAGCGGCCGTCGGTCGTCTCGGTACACGGCAGCGGGACGCAGATCAACGCGGCCGACCTGACCCTCGACAAGTTCATCGATGCCCGAACTCTGACTGCTGCCAACAGCATTCCGGCGGCGCCCGTTCCGGCGCAGACGGTTCTGCTGACCGGCGCCAACGGTTACCTCGGCCGCTTCCTCGCGCTGGAATGGCTGGAGCGGCTGGAAAAGACTGGCGGCACGCTGATCTGCATCGTGCGCGGCAGCGACGCAGCCGCGGCCAGAGACCGGCTCAACGCGGCGTTCGACAGTGGCGATCCGGCATTGCTCGAGCACTATCGTCGACTAGCGGCCGGACATCTCGAGGTACTGCCCGGCGATATCGGTGACCCGAATCTCGGTCTGGACGAACAGACTTGGCAACGGCTGGCCGACACCGTCGACCTGATCGTGCACGCCGCCGCACTGGTCAATCACGTGCTGCCGTACAGCCAGTTGTTCGGGCCCAATGTCGTCGGCACCGCGGAGATCATCCGGCTGGCGATCACGGGGCGGCGCAAGCCGGTCACCTACTTGTCCACCGTGGGAGTGGCCGATCAGGTCGACCCGGCCGCGTTCCAGGAGGACAGCGATGTCCGTGAGATGAGCGCTGTGCGCGCCGTCAACGACGGATATGCCAATGGCTACGGCAACAGCAAGTGGGCGGGCGAGGTCCTGCTGCGCGAGGCGCACGATCTGTGCGGGCTGCCGGTCGCGGTGTTCCGTTCGGACATGATCCTGGCGCACAGCCGGTATGCGGGTCAGCTCAACGTCCAGGACATGTTCACCCGGTTGGTCCTCAGTCTGGTCGCCACCGGTGTCGCGCCGCACTCGTTCTATGTCACCGATGCCGCGGGAAACCGGCAGCGGGCCCACTACGAGGGTCTGCCAGCCGATTTCACCGCGGCGTCGATCACCGCGCTGGGTGTCCAAGCCGTCGACGGCTACCAGACCTACGACGTGCTGAACCCGTACGACGACGGTATCTCCCTGGACTCCTTCGTCGACTGGCTCATCGAGTCGGGCCTGCCGATCCAGCGGATCACCGACTACGACGAGTGGTTCAGTCGGTTCGAGACCGCCATTCGTGGTCTGCCGGAGAAGCAGCGCAACGCTTCCGTGCTGCCGTTGCTGCGCGCCTACAGTCATCAGCGCCCGCCGGTCCGGGGTTCCCTGCTGCCTGCCAAGAAGTTCCAGGCGGCCGTGCAGACCTCCAATATCACGCCCGAGCACGACATTCCGCATCTGTCCTCGGCGCTGATCGACAAGTACGTGCGCGATCTGCGGTTGCTGCAGCTGCTCTGAATCCTCAGTAGGACAGTAAGACTCGCAGTCCGTCGGAGACCAGGCCGTGTACCGAGGTTGCCCGGCGTAACCGGGACAGCGGCGAGATCGGCACCGGGTGCCCTTCTCGCCGCTGTCGTATCTGTTCGATCAGCTCGGCGGGGACATGAAACCGGTCCAGCCGGGACAAGGCCTCTCGCTTGGTGATCAACTCGTTGGTCGCCAAGGTGACCTCGGCCCGAGCGAGGGTGAACAGGCTCAGGTCGATGTAGCTGTCGCGCAACCAGATCCACGGACGGCGCAGTGCGGGCACCCAGTAACCACTGAGGTCGCGGCGGACCGCTTCTGCGAGTTCGGCCGCGGTGACCTGCGGGATCAAGGCTTCCGGAGATGCCCCGAACACTGCAAATCCGAAGCGCAACAACTCCGCTCGGGCAATCCCGGTGAGCGGTCGCTCGAAGAGCATCTGCGCAGCCCACGTCACATGTGGAGTCTCGACCGCATCGAGCTCGTCTACCGGTACGTAGACACAGTGCAGCTTCGCGGCGGCGGGACGGCGAGCGATGAACCCGCGATGGAACTGCGCGAGCCGGCGCCGCTGATCGTCGCGCAACGGCCGTTCCAGCAACGCCACCAGGTCGTAATCGCTGACCCCGTGCCGATAATCACCGCTGGCGAGCGAGCCGCCCACCTGAAGAGCGACGACGTCGGCGACGGACCTGATCTCCGTGGCGAATTCGTCGAGTACGGCTTCGGCCTCCGGCGGCACACTCATACCTGTCTCATCTCACTGTTCGCGCCTCATCGGCGACCTCGACGCCTTCGCGGCGGAGCCTGAACAACAGCACTCCGGCGCAGACCAGCACCACGGCATACACGATGACAAAGCTGTTGATCAGAATCTGGGCGCCCGGCCACCACGGCGGAAACAGGAACAGCCCCACCACCACGTAATTGGGGTCGTACTCCCACGTCCACGCGCCGATCGATACGAAGAGAGCCGCGATCACGATCCACCAGCGCCACTGCGACTGCGCCTTGTGCACCAGGTAGACGAACAGGGGAACGAACCACACCCAATGGTGGTCCCAGGAGAACGGGGACACCGCGCAGGCCGTGAGACCGGCGAGCGTGACCGCGAGCAGCCGTTCGCCGCGCTGGTGCAGACCCGCCGTGATCGCCAAACTCACCAGTGCGACGGCCCCGGCGAGCAGCACCCAGAGCCAGATCGGCGCCGGATGGTGCGTCAGGTGTGCGATGGCGCCACGCAGGGATTGATTGGACGGGTGCATGTCGTCCGCAATCCGATTGGACTGGAAGAAGGTCGACGTCCAGTACTGCCGGGAATCGGTGGGCAGCACGATCCAGGCGAGAACGATCGAGGCGACGAACACCGCCACCGCGGTCGCCGCCGAACGCCACTGGCGCAGCGCGAGGAACTGGACGACGAAGTAGCTGGGGACGAGTTTGATACCGGCGGCCAGTCCGACGCCGATGCCGCGCAGCTTGCTGCCGTCGGCGCGGGAGAAGTCCCACAGCACCAGCAGCATCAGCATCAGGTTGATCTGCCCGTAGAACAAGGTAGTTCGGACGGGCTCGATGAACACGCACGTGATCGCCAGTAGCGCACTGACAGCCACGAGCCGGGCGCTGATCCGGTAGCCGAGGATGCGCCAGCTGATCAAGACACAACCGAAGAGCGCCAGCAGATTCAACACCAGCCAGGTGTCGGCGACGTACAACCACGGGATCGCGACAATAGGGATGAAGGCGATGGTCGAGAAGGGCGTGTAGGTGTACAGGAGCCCAGCGATGGTCGGCTCGGTATAGAGCGGCAGTCCGTGCAGGATGCGCCAGGCGCCGTCCCGATACACGTGCACGTCCAGCCCGCCGTCCAGGATGCCTGCCTTCTCCAGCCACGGGTCGACCGTGGTGAACAGCAGGATCACCGCGAGAGCAGCGCTTGCGGCCAGTATGAAAAGTGTTGGGCCCGTGCGTGGAAATTCCAGCATGCGGGACTTGGGCACAAGTGATCAACTTACCGAATAACTCGAGCTCGGGCACGCCCCCGGGTCTCGGGTGTCGGCGCGTCGTTGAATCGTTACCGCTACCGGGCGGTATCCGCCTGTGTCCGCGCCGGTCCGGGGAAGAACATGTTGGTGCGCGCTTGGTAGTCGCGGTAGTCCGGTCGCTTCTGGACGCTGTAGCACTCGGCGGGGATGGCGCCGGTGTAGGAGACCAGGCACCAGTACATCGATACGGAGCAGCCGACCAGCCCGAATGTGAACAATGCCGCGCTGAACAGGTTCGTCCGGCCGAAGTGGTCGACGAGTTCGGGCAGGCACATGACCACAACAGCGGTCCACTGCATCCACTGGAAGAAGTAGTTGGGGTGGCGGCTGTACTTCCACAAGCCGACATCGCAGCTGCGCTTGACGCCCGCTGTGGCCACCGCCGCGAACCGCAGCTTCTGCATGTCCGGAGTGGATTCCAGCGCCCATGAGCAGGCCCAGAGCGCGAATCCGGCCACGGTGATTGCGGAGAAAGCTGGATTGTCGGCGGAAACAGCCAGCGCGGCGGGCGCCGCGAGCACCGTGCAGTTCGCCGAGCCCTGCACGAGTACCTCCGCGACCAGGTCGACGCGTTCGCTGCCGAGTGACGTGCGCCGCCAGCGCAGCCGCTGGAAGCGGTACCGAGGCAGCTCCTTGTCGAATTCGCCTGCGCGCCAGAGGGCCAGGGCGGCCAGCCCCATGCGACCCCCGACCACCAGAGAGAAGCACGCGATCACACCGGTGAACAGCGAGAGCTCGCCGAGCGCCAGTACCTGCACGCCGAGCACGGTCAAACCCCACGGCCAGGCGATATCGACGTAGCTCATCCGGAGCGTGCGCCAGGCAGGCAGGCAGCGAACGTGAGATCGCCGCGGCCATGTTGGACGGACTCCGGCACCTGCATCGCCTGCCCATCACGCCCCCGGTCTTCGAGCTGTTCAACGTGGCCCGCACCGACAGCGAGATCGCGCGCAGCGCAGTCGAACTGACGACCGTCGGGATGGACACCTTCCGCCGGAAGGCCAAGGAGTTGCTGCCCACCTATGCCGCGTCGGCGGGCTTCGACGCTGAAACGGGTACCAGCAGCACCTGGATACCGTTAGCAGAATCCGGCACGATCATCTGATGACCGAAGTGCTGGACGTACGGGCGGTGCGCAAAGCGCGCCGCGCGGAACTGGGAACCTTCCTGAAGTCGCGGCGGGCCAAGATCTCCCCGGACGACGTCGGGTTGCCGCCCGGTCCGCGCCGCCGCACACCCGGCCTGCGCCGCGAGGAGGTCGCACAACTGTCCGGCATCGGCGTCACCTGGTACACCTGGCTCGAACAGGGACGTCAGATCAATGTCAGCGTGCAGGTGCTGGACGCGGTAGCCAGGACGCTAGCCCTCGACGACGCCGAGCGCGGCCATCTCTACCGGCTCGCCGACGTGCCGACCGTACCGAGTCCGCACGCCAACACCGCACTGCCCGCCGAGATGCAAACCATCCTCGACCATCTGACGCCCCTGCCCGCCGCGGTACTCAGCGCGAAATACGACCTGCTGGCGTTCAACGAGTCCTACGCGGCACTGTGCCCCGGCTTCCTGCTCGGCGAGCGCAATGTCGCCCGCCGCGTCTTCCTCACCCCGCAGTGCTGCAACACCTACAAGCACAGCTGGGACGACCTGCGCCGCATGGTCGCCTACCTGCGCGGCGCCTACGCGAAGAACCTCGACGACCCCACCTGGCAAGAGTTCATCGAGGAAATGTGCACCGCCAGCACCGACTTCGCCGCCCTCTGGGCCCGCAACGATGTCGCCGTCCCAGCCAACCGCATCAAACAAATCCGCAACCTCGCCATCGGCGAACTGGAAATGTTCATCACCAGCATGTCCCTCCCCGCCGTCTCCGGCGCCTGGGTCCAGATCTACACCCCCACCGACGAAACCCAATGGTCCCAGCTGCGAAAGCTGCTCGCGATGACGCCCGAACAGCAGCACGCACCCTGGGAAGAACACCGCCGGAAGTATCACTCCGCCGCCGCAACAGGCTGAACCCGACCACCGACTTTCCGCCCCACGGCGCGAAACGGATGCGCCGCGTCGCGCGCATCGATCACCGCATGCAGGCGCTCGTGCCGCAGGTCCGGGACGTTTCAGGGAAGGTCCATGATGAGTCGGTCGAACGCCGTCTGGACCTCCAGTCGGTGACGACGGACGCCGGAGCATCGAAACCCCCAACCGAGAACGGACCACCGAATCGATGGCTGACATTCGCCTCACGCCGGTAACCGACGCCTCAGCGGCAGCAGCGTGGCTCTGCACCGCGCTCAGGTTCGGAGGGCGAGTGGCCAACGGGTTTGCGGCATACGCGCGGATCCTGCATCCCGCCACCGACATCGCTACCGGCACTCAGGTGTCCCGGCCGCCGGTGGCGCAGCCGCTCGGCTCGAGCCACCGCGACCGGCTGGACTGGATCGGTGACCTTGTCGGTTCTGACAACTGGGACGCCCCCGAGCAAGGCAGCCTCGAACAACCCCAACTCGATGCCTTGATCGACGTCCTCGCCCGACACACCACCACACCGGATCAGTGCTACGTCGGCGTGTGGGAAGGCTGGCAGTGGCACAACCAGAGCAATCGGGTGTCGGGAGCAATCGAAGCGCTGAATCCCGGAACCTTGTCCCGAGAAGTCCGAAAACAAGCCAGCTTCGAGCTGCTCGACCGCTGGTATCTACTACTGCGCGGGCCCGTCCACGATGCTGGCCGCATCGGCGGACATGTCACCCCTCGGACCCTGATCATGCGCTCACCGAATTTGCTGTGGCCAGCTGACCGGGCATGGTTCGTATGCACCGAGATCGACGACTACGAAACCTACGTCAGTGGCCCCAGACAGCTCATCGACGAACTCGACGCATGCACACCACTCGACGTCGAGATGCTCAACACCGATCACCCCGGCGGCGGTGAATCGGAAGTGGTCGTGGGATGAGACGCGGTCGATCCCGGATCAGTAGGAGCCGAGATCAGCCTGCCGCTGGCGTCTCCCGGATCTGCACGATCGGAAGAACAAGGGCGGCTGGGGCGTTGGCGGGGACCATTGGCTTGGCGGGGGCGATCGGGGCGATGCGCTGGTAGGTCGCCCCGAGTGGGGGACGGGTGTCCACCTCGCCCTTGTTCGGCCAGTAGGCGGCGGCGCGTTCGGCTTGGGCGGTGATGGTGAGGGAGGGGTTGACGCCGAGGTTGGCGGAGACGGCGGCGCCGTCGACGACGCTGAGGGTCGGGTAGCCGAAAACCCGGTGGTAGCCGTCGATTACGCCGTGTTCGGGGTCGGCGCCGATGACCGCGCCGCCGAGGAAGTGGGCGGTGAGGGGGATGTTGAAGATCTCGCCCCAGCTGCCGCCTGCGATGCCGCCGATCTTGGCGGCCACCCGGCGGGTGACGTCGTTGCCCATCGGGATCCAGGTCGGGTTCGGTTCGCCGTGGCCTTGTTTGCTGGTGAGCTTGCGGCCGAAGAGTCCGCGCTTGGTGTAGGTGGTGATCGAATTGTCCAGGTGCTGCATGACCAGCGAGATGATGGTGCGCTCGCTCCAGTCCTTGGTGCTGAGGAAGCCGAGCAGGTCCATCGGGTGGCGCAGCACGACGCCGAGGAAGCGCAACCAGCGGGGGATGCGGCCGCCGCCGTCCACCATCAAAGTTTGCAGCAGGCCCATGGCATTGGAGCCCTTGCCGTAGCGGACCGGCTCGATATGCGTGTCGGGGGTGGGGTGGATGGACGAGGTGATCGCGACACCCTTGGTGAAATCGACTCCGGGCGTGACCTTCTTGGTCGCCGCGCCCACGATCGATTCGGAGTTGGTGCGGGTGAGCTGGCCGAGTCGATCCGACAACTCCGGCAGTGCACCCTTGTCCCGCATGGCGAACAGCAGTTTCTGGGTGCCGCGGGTACCGGCCGCGAGCACGACGTTCGCGGCGGTGTAGGTCTTAGGGTGTTTGCGCACCCATGCGCCGGTGCGCGCGGTGGACACGTCCCAGGTGCCGTCCGGATGCGGCCGCAGATCGGTCACCGTGGTCATCGGAATGACCTGCGCCCCGGCCTTTTCCGCGAGGTAGAGGTAGTTCTTCACGAGCGTGTTCTTGGCGCCGTACTTGCAGCCGACCATGCAGTCACCGCATTCGATGCAGCCGGTGCGTTCGGGGCCGACGCCACCGAAGTACGGGTCGGCCACGGTCTTTCCGGGTTCGCCGAAGAACACACCGACGGGGGTCTGCACGAAGGTGTCACCGACCCCGAGATCGTCGGCGACCTGCTTGAACACTTCGTCGGCCGGCGTCATGTGCGGGTTGCGCACCACGCCGAGCATCTTCTGCGCGCGCTCGTAATACGGGGCGAGCTCGTCGCGCCAGTCGGTGATGTCACGCCACTGCGCGTCCCGGAAGAACGGCTCCGGCGGCACGTACAGGGTGTTGGCGTAGTTCAGCGATCCGCCGCCGACCCCGGCGCCGCCG
Organism: Nocardia ninae NBRC 108245; assembly: GCF_007990755.1. Classification (GTDB taxonomy): domain Bacteria; phylum Actinomycetota; class Actinomycetes; order Mycobacteriales; family Mycobacteriaceae; genus Nocardia; species Nocardia ninae. Next base: position 38,179 of record NZ_BJXA01000001.1, read on the forward strand.
AGGATGAGGACATCGCGCAGCAGATGTATGCGCTGGATGCCGTAGCAGCCGAGCTTCGGCGCCCAGAGAAACTTCTTCAGCTCCCAGCTGGTCTTCGGTAGTTCGTCGTCGGCGAACCGCTGGCCGGCCTCGATGACGCCGACCTTGTAGCCCTTCTCGACCAACCGCAGCGCCGTGACGCTGCCACCGAACCCAGAACCGACAATGAGAACGTCGAAATCTGTTGCTCGCTGGTCCATAGGAAGCTCCTCGATCGGGTCGCCAGTGACTCGGGTAACACTACTACCGGGTAGGTTGTGCGCAGCACCAGGGCGGGTGACGTGACTTCGGTCCGCTGCCACCCGCCTGCCGGGCGTCACGCCTGCGATTTCCACCAGGCGACGGTAGTGGCCACGGCCTCGTCGAGGGGCGTGGGGCGCAGGCCGAGCTTGTGCTCGCTGTCGCTGGAGTCGAGGACGAACGGGCGCTCCAGTTGGTGGCCGAGTTCGGCGAGTTCGCGCATCAGCGGGCTGGCCACGCCCAGCACTTTCATCATCCACACCGGGATGACGGAGATCTTCGGCCGCGGTACGCCAGCGGCGTCGGCGATGGCGTCGATGAGCTGACGCTGGGTGATCGCCGGTGCGGTGGGTGCGTGCACGACGGTGTCGTGCACCGACTTGTCGGCTGCCGCGCGGATCATGGCGGCGGCCAGGTCGGGGATGTAGGTGAACGAGTGGGGGAGGTCGATCTTGCCGAAGGCGCTGACCCGCTTGCCCGCCAGAATCGGCGCGACCATTTGATCACCGGCCATCGAGGCGTGGACATAAGGGCCGAGGAAGTCCGCGGAGACGACACTGACCGTCGCGGTGGGGTGTGCGGCGCGGGCGCGCAGCAGTTCCTCACGCACCGCACCCTTACCGGAACGTACTGTGCGGGGCGATGTTTCGGTGATCGGCCCCTCGGTCGGCTGGTACGAGTACAAGCTCTCCGGGAAAACCACCACCGCGCCGGACTTTCCGGCCTCGTCCATGACCACCTGCTCGGCGCCGGGCAGTTCGGCGCGCCAGACCTTCGCGGAGTACTTCGAGCCGTGGATGCAGTGATAGACCGCGACGGCGCCGTCGAACTGGCCCGAAAGGTATTCCGGCGCAGCGACATCCACGCGCCGCAGTTCGATCGACGGATGCCGGGGACCGCGGCCGGAGCGGGTGAGTACCCGCACCTGGTGGCCTGCGGCGGCGAGCTGCTCGGCGATGGTGGTGCCGACCGGTCCGGCGCCGGTGACGATGTGCAGGTCAGACATTGGTGAATCCCTTCCGCGGGGCACGAGTGGCCCGGTTGCTCATCGAGAGCAGTGCTCTCTGATGAGAACGAGCATGCGGCAGTGCTCGCCAACTGTCAAGAGCACTGCTCACTGTTGTTGACAATGCTCTCTGGATATTGCACCGTGGAGACATGCCAACGACCCCGCGGGCCCGCGCCAGGGCGCAAACCATGAACGACATAGTCCGCATCGGCCGCGAACACCTGGCCACGGACGGGGCCGCCGCCCTCTCGCTGCGCGCGGTAGCTCGCGATCTCGGGGTCGTCTCCTCCGCCGTCTACCGCTACGTCAGCAGCCGCGACGAGCTACTCACCCTGCTCGTGGTGGACGGCTACAACGCCCTCGGGGACACCGTCGACGCCGCCCTCGCCGCCGCGCCCGACGACCCGATCGAGCAGCTACGCGTGCTCGCCCGCACCGTCCGTGGTTGGGCGCACGCCGAATCCGCCCGCTACGGCCTGCTTTTCGGCACCCCGGTGCCCGGCTATCAGGCCCCGGCCGACCAAACCATGGCCCCCGGGACCCGGGTGATCACCACCCTGCAAACTCTATTCGCCCGCGCCTATCAGGCGGACCTACTCCACTCGCCCGCCGCCGAGCCGCGCGTATCTGCACCTCTCGCAGCGAATTTCGCCCAGATCCGCGACGAATTCCGCCTCGACCTCCCCGATTGGCTGCTTGCCCGCGGCATCACCTTCTGGGCGAGCCTCTTCGGGACCATCAGCGCCGACGTGTTCGACATGTACGGCACCGACACCTTCGATGATCGCGACGAACTCTTCGAACATCAACTCGACGGGCTACTCGACATGCTCGGGTACCGGGCGACCGCATAACGACCTCGAGGCGGCCCGGTCGAATCAGTAAGCGCGCGAGAAGATTACGCGCTTGCCGTAGGCGGAGGGGGAGGAGCAGTGGACGCAGGGGCCTGAGTCCGGAGTGTCGGTCAGCGGGATGCAGCGGGGCGTTGCCGCGGTGCAGGCTTTGATCTCGTCCACGCAGGTGGGGCTTCCGCAGTGCAGCGCGAGGGCCCAGCCGGTGGCGACGGCTGCTTCGAACGACGTCCAGTCGTCGACCTCGTGCGTGTGCTCGTCGCGGAAGCTGGTGGCACGGGCGAGCAGGTAGGTCTGGAAGTCATCGAGGATGGCCGGGATGGTGGTGGGCAGGGTTGCCAGGTCCGCGATTTGCTTCCCGTCGTCACCCAAGCGGCGTACGAGTACGGCGGTCCCCGCGGCGAGGTCGCGGGGACCGAGTTCGACGCGGAGGGGGACGCCGCGCATCTCCCACTCGTTGAACTTCCAGCCGGGTGTTTGATCGCGACCGTCGACGTGCACGCGAATCCCCTTGGCGCGCAAGTTCTGTGCGAGTTGCTCGGCGGCGGCCAGTACCGCGGCGGCGCTGTCGCCACGCATGATCGGCACGATCACGACCTGGTGCGGCGCCAGTCTCGGCGGCAGGACGAGACCGCGGTCGTCACCATGGGTCAGCACGATGGCGCCGATCATCCGGGTGGTCATGCCCCAGGAGGTGGTGTGGCACAGCGTTTCTCGTCCGTCGGCGGCGGCGTAGCGGATGTCGAAGGCCTGCGCGAAGTTGGTGCCCAGATAGTGGGAGGTGCCTGCCTGCAAGGCTTTACCGTCGCGCATCATCGACTCGATGGTGAGCGTCTCGACCGCCCCGGCGAACCGCTCACCCGGCGTCTTCTGACCCGGCACGACCGGCATGGCCGCGAACTCCCGCGCGGCCGTGGTGTAAATGTCCAGCGCCAGTTCCATTTCCGCCCGAGCTTCCGGCTCGTCGGCGTGTGCGGTGTGACCCTCCTGCCACAGGAACTCGGTGGTGCGCAGGAACATTCGGGGGCGCATCTCCCAGCGGACGACATTGGCCCACTGGTTGAGCAGCATCGGCAGGTCTCGGTGCGAGGAGATCCACTTCGCCATCATCTCGCCGATGATCGTCTCGGATGTCGGCCGCACCACCAGCGGTTCCTCGAGCTCCTTGCCGCCGGCGTGGGTGACAACGGCCAGCTCCGGGGCGAAGCCCTCGACGTGGTCGGCTTCGCGTTCGAGGTAGCTCTGCGGGATCAGCAGCGGGAAGTAGGCGTTCTCGTGCCCGGTCTCCTTGATCCGGCGGTCCAGCTCGGCCTGGAGCAACTCCCAGATCCGGTACCCGTACGGTCGAATCACCATGGTGCCCTTGGCGGGCCCACGATCGACGAGGCCGGCCTTGATGACCAGCTCGTTGTACCAGGTGGAGAAATCCGCGCTCTGGGCGGTCACGCCGCGCTCATCCCGTGCCATGTCGACCAGGCTATCGGCGCACGCCAGTGAATTTTATGAGCGGATTACCGGCCGAGGCACCCTCTGGTCGCGCGGGCGCCGACGGTCAGCGCTGCCTCGCCCGAGCGGGCGACGTGACCGCATCCTCGGCGGTTTCTTCGACGGGTGGATAGGCGTTGCGCAGTCGGTGCATGGTCGCCGCCGCGACGGCACGGACGTCCGTCTCGTGCAGTGGGGCTGAGAACAACGCCGCACTGCACGAGAAGCCTTCAACCAGAGTGAGCAGCAGTAGCGCTTCGCGGCGCAGCGCCTCCTCATCGATCATGCGGTCGGCCAGCGCGTCGCGCAGCAGCGAGTGGATCACTCCTGCGCCCTCGAGAGCTATCGCGGCGATGTCGGCCGCAAGCTCCGGGTCTGTGCGCGCCATGACGCGGTACTCGATGAGGGCGATGTTCTCGCGGCGCTCCGGATGGCTGGTCGGCGCGGCAAAGACGATGACGTCGACGATCCGCGCCACCGGGTCGTCGGACATCGTCGTCGCGCGCCGCGCGGCGCGCTGCATGAGCACGCTCAGCGTGAAGCGCATGACCTCGCCGATCGTGTCGCCGAAGTAGTGGCGGATGCTCCCGATGGTCAAGCCGGTGCGAGCGGCGATCCGGGCGAGGGTCACCGAACGCAGCCCATGCTCGACGATTTCATCGATCACGGCGTCGGCGATCTGCTCCCGGCGGATATCCGGGTCGACTCGTTTGGGCATGAACTCATGATAGCGGTCTCTAGCATCAGCATGCTAAATTCTCTAGCATGAACATGCTAGAAACGCTTGGCGACGGTCCTCCCTCCCGTTACTGCTCTGCACAGGGCGAGACATGAAGGGCTGGTATCACCCCTGGCTCGGCTCGGGCGAGGACCTTCACGGCCTCGAAGACCTCGACGGCGAGACGGGTGCGTGGTCGCCCGCTCCAGAACCTGGTTCACCGTTGCCACCGTTCCGCCCACCCCTGTCGCTCGAGCGCACACGATTTGCAGTCGACCTTCCGGATGCGTCGACGGCGACGGTCGATGTCGATCACCTGGCGGGCCGGGCGTCGCTCTATCGGGGCGACCGCCACGTGCAGACCGCCGACATGCCGGTCCGGTTCCCGCTCGGATCAGACAGCATCGAGGTCGCCGCGAGCCGGTACGGCATGCAGCGGATTCACCTGATCAGCGCGAACGGCAGCCAACGACGTCTCGATCCCGCGCCAGGGACGCCCGAGCACCGCCTCCTGGATGCCGAGACGGATGGGATCGAGAGCTGACGCCACCGCTTCCAGCCGGACAACCTTCCTCGGTCATCGAGCGTCTCAGCGCACTCAGCCACCAACGCCCCGTCACACCCCGCCGCGTCGCGTACACAACTGCGGCTCAACCAAGGAAGTGCGCATGCGATCACATCCCTTGAATCGATCTCGACGGTCCAAGACCGTGCTCGCCGCCACGTCGGCACTGCTCTTACTCACCGGCTGCACATCCGCATCCTCCCCACCGGACTCCAGGGCGGATGCAGGCCTCGGCTCCTACCTCGCCCAAGAACTCGACTGGGGCGCGTGCGAGGACACCGCGACGAACACAGCGGACGCCGAGCTGTTCGCGAACCCGGCGCTCGAGTGCGCGTCGGTGCAGGTGCCGCTCGACTACGACGAACTGGAGGGCGAGAGGGCGCACGTCGCGCTCCTGCGCTTGCCCGCCACGGGTGCGGCCGAGGGCTCGCTGCTGGTCGACCCGGGCGGTCCCGGAGGCTCCGGCACCAGCTTCGTCGCGTTGACCGTGGCTCAGTGGCAGGCCGGCCCCGTCGCCGAGCGCTTCGACATCGTCGGCTTCGATCCTCGGGGGATCGGGTCGTCCACCCCGGCCCTCGACTGCTACACCGACGATGAGTACGACGTGGGCGCGGCGCCACGCTTCGGCGTCGTGTACGACATCACCAGCGCCGAACAGGCGTCCGAGCTCGCAGATCGTTGCGCCGAGGGCTCCGGCGGGGTCGCAAACCTGGTGAATGCCGGGTCGTCGAACGTCGTGCGGGACATGGACATCATGCGAGCGGTGCTCGGCGACGACCAGCTGACCTACCTCGGTTACAGCTACGGCTCCCAGATAGGCGCCATGTATGCCGCGAACTACCCCGAGAAGGTCCGCGCGATCGTGCTCGACGGGGCCATCGCGCCCGACCTGACGGCACCGGAGTTCCGCCTCTCTCAGTTCGCCGGCCTGCAGGCGCGGTTCGACGACCTCGCCGCGTTCTGCGCCGAAACCCCCGACTGCATACTCGGCACCGATCCCGCAGCAGCGAACGATCGCCTCCACGAGATCGTCCAACCGCTCGTAGAGACGCCACCGACCGTCGACGGCAGAGAGGTGAGCGTCTGGGACGTCTACCTCGGTATCTCCGGCGGGCTGTACTCGCAGGCGAGCTGGCCCGACGTCATCGCAGCGCTCACTGCCCTTGCGACGGGCCGGGTCGACGAGATGCTCGCCCTGCGGGACGCGTTCTACGGCCGCACCGCGGACGGCGACTACGCACTCGACCTCGACACGAACATCGCCGTGCGCTGCATGGACTGGCCCCGCCCGACGTCCGAGCAAACCACCGCGCTGGCCCGCAAAACAGGCGAAGTAGCACCGATGTTCGACCTCGACGTATTCACCGCAGGCGACTACCACAGCGAGTGCGAGGCGTGGCCCGCGCCGCCCACAGGCGACGAGCCGTGGCTCGCGCATGTCGAAGACCTTCCCGAGACTCTCGTGGTGTCGGTCACCGGCGATCCTGCGACGCCACACGAGGGCGGCGTCGCGATGGCTGACGCTCTGGGCGCAAGCCTGCTGACCGTCGACGGCAAGCAGCACGGCGCCTACCTCCTGGGCGGCAGCGAGTGCGTCGACCGCGTGATCGACGCGTACCTTCTCGACCTCCGAGCACCGCCCAGCGGCGCGCGCTGCAGCCTGTGACACATCCGGCCGAGCAGTCAGACCATTTTCAGCGACCGTACATCTCCATCGACCGTTCCGGCAGCGGCAGGCCGCGCTCCGCCGCGAGCCGCCGGTATCTCGACATGAGGGCGGCCGTATCCATCGCGGCTTCCTGGGAGAAATAGGACAGATGGCTGGCCACGAATCCCGGGTAGATGCAGTTCGGTCGCTTCAGGTAGGACGGGATATCGACCGAGAGTATGCGCTCGTCGTCCCCATCTCCGGATATCGCGGACATGTACGACAGATCCCGGCCCAGCCATGCGACGAAATTGATGCTCAGCCGTTCGCTCCAGAAAATGGGGGCGGTGCTGTTCTGCTCGAACGCATCCGGGTTGTCGAGGAAGTGGTTGTGCAGCCGCGTGGCGAGCTCAGGGCTTTCCCACAGGCTGCCGCGGAACCCGCCGGGCGGGAGCTCCAGCGTCATCAGACTCGCCGGGATCGCGCCTGATTGCTGCTGGTAGTAGGCGCACACGTTGTTGTTGACGACGTTCGCGGTCACCAGGAAATAGCGCTGCTGATCGATCCGGAACCGGAGGAAGTCGGCGAGTTTGTCGAGCTGAAGATAGACGATGTCGTCATCGCATTTCAGGAAGACGGAGTCGGCGTAATACTGGGCGTGGGCGGAATACAGATCGTAGACCTGCCCCCACCCCGGACCATCGGTGTTGTACAGATACTCCGTGACGCCCGGAAACCGCCATTCGCCATCGGAACCGTACCCGGTCTTCACCTGGACGTCGTACATTCCGGCCGGGACCGGCGTGCGGCTGCGGATGATCTCCGCGCCGTCGACCGAGAGGCCGACCCCGGTCGGGTCGATCGACAGCTCGATGTCCCGAAACGCGTTGCCGGACATGATCCCTGGCGTCGCGGCCACTGCAATGGGTGGCCGCTGGATCGCGCGGTCGTCGTGGTCCTGGATAAGGAGATCTCGATTGTCGATGTGGCGCAACACAGTCCGCTGGTTGGACCAGCCGCCGATCACGAATTCGTAGGCCGGGGCGTCGCCGTCCCCGCGATGCGGTCCGAAGGCGATGTGGACATCGTGTCCCGCCCGCACCCGGCAACGCCAGCGGGCATTGCCCGCAACAGTCACCCGGCCCGCGGGGAAATACACCTGATTGTCCGGTGACCGCCCGATCGCCGGGAACTGTTCGCGCAGCCAGCGATCGTCGGCTTCGTTGCGGGAGAAGTTCCAGACATGCCACTCGTCGATCAGCTTGCGCCGCATCGCCTCCGTCACGTAGCGGGTCAGCAATTCCATCCGATCGCGACGGCCGGCGAAGGTGACCAGGACGACGCGGTGTCCCGTGACCGTAGTAGCGGTCCGGTCGGCGAGCGGAGACAGGCCGGACAGAACACGGGGGCTGGTGGTGGTCATGCGAGTCGCGGTCCGTCCTCTTCCTGTCGAGCGCTGCCGGATGGGGAGTCCACCGGTCCTCAGCTGAAGGAGAGTATGCGATGTGATGTCCGGCTCGGACATTCGACGATCGGGCTGTTCATTTCCCGTTCACCGCACACGGATCAGTCGAGGTCCTCGCTGCTCGATCGGTCGCCGAGGAACCGCAGCAGCGCCGGATCCGTCGAGGTGAAGCGGTCGACTTCTTGACCGCCCGTGCATTCATACAGACCGATGGTCACCTGACCGACGCCGCGCCGGAGAACCCGCCACACGGCACCTGCCTCAGCCCAGCGGCGCAATACCGCTGTGGCGTCGGATGTTTCGTGCGCATCGGTCATCTCGGGACGGTGACCGGGTCGAGACAGCTGGCCGCGGCGTCGACGAGGGAACAGTTCTGCGGTGCCCGGGTGGGTCGGTAGTCGGGAGCGACGCCGCCCGCTCGGGTGATGGCAGCGTAGGCGGGGACCGCATCGGTGGGCTTACGGGTCAACGTCGGATCGGTCAGCACGTCGACCGTGTAGAGACCGAAACGTGGAGTGTAGGAACCCCATTCGTAGTTGTCGGTGAGGCTCCAGTAGTTGTAACCGATCAGGTTCATTCCGTCGGCCTTGGCGCGTTGCAACCAGTAGACGGTGTCCCGCAGATTGTCGGCGCGGGTGTAGCCGTCGGCACGCGGTGCGCCGTTCTCGGTCGGCATGCCGTTCTCCACGATGTAGAGCGGTTTGCCGGGGAACTGGCGGGCGTAATGCTGCAATGCGTAGTAGATGCCTTCGGGCTGTAGTGGCTGGGTCCAGAGCTTTTCGAAGTCGGGCGGGCCGGCCAGCAGGCTCTCGGGGGAGAGGCCGTAGTAGTAATCGATGCCGACGTAGTCGAGGCGCGCGCCGATCTTGTCGATGAGCGGCTTGTTGATCACGGCCTCGCCGGTCGGGATGTAGGCGACATTGCTGGTGACCATCGCGCCCGGCTGCACGCCGTGGATGTAGTCGTAGATGCCGTTGTGGGCCTGCGCGATTCGGTCGTGCATGGCCGGCACGTCGGTGGGGGACAGGCCGCCTTTGCGTAACTCGTTGACGATGTAGACCATCGGCTCGTTGAAGGTGACCCACAGCGGGTCGTTCGCGGCGTAGCGGTCGACGAGCAACCGCGCGTTGGCGAGCCAGTCCGCCACGATCCCCGGGTTGCGCCAGCCGCCGCGGTCGACCTCCCAGCCCGGGTATACCCAGTGGTCGATGGTGAGCATCGGCCGCATGCCCGCCTCGATGATCGCGCCGATCACGTTGTCGTAGAAGCGGAGTCCAGCCTCGTCCCATTCGCCGGGCCGCGGTTGTACTCGCGCCCACTCCAGGCCGATTCGATAGACCTGTACGCCGAGCTGGGCGGCCAGCGCGATGTCCGAGCGGTACCGGTTGGCGAAGTCGATCGAATCACGGTACGGGTCAGTGGTTTTCCCGGCAGCGACGTACCGGGACCAGTTGCTGTCGGGCGCATTCCCTTCCGCCTGGTATCCCGATGCCGCGACACCCCACAGGAAGTCGGCGCCGAGCGGTGCGACCTGGGCCGGTGGATCCGGGCGCGCGGCGGCGACCGCCGTGCTGGCGACGAGGAGCGCGGCGGTGGCGACCGCGAGGGTGGCGAAGACGCGGCGAGGACGCTGTGATCGCATCGAGCTCCTGTTCAACGAAATGACCGGGGCCATGGACCTGGGGGACAGCGTAACTGGTCGTATGTCCGTTTCGGGGAGATCTGTGGGGGTGGTCGAGCTGACGTACCGCGGGGTAGGGGAGGAGTTAGGCGGCTCAGCCCTTCGTTCGGGGGTAGGGGAGGGTGTAGTCAACGCAACGACTTCGGTTCGGGCAGTGCGTATTTCGGCAGCGTCGTGCCCGGACGAGCCCAAGAAGGAAGGCTGAAGGTCCATAAAAACCATATGGTTACTTAGATATGCGCATCTATCTATGTAACCTACCCATATAGGAACCAACCACGAATCACCAACGCCAAACCACCCGACACAGCCCGCTCGCCAGCTAAGAAGGGGAGCGGGCTGTTCCAGGCGGATTGCTACGACTCCGACGCGGAGAGTGCGGCAAGGAGCTGAGCACCGGCCGCACGGGCGGCGGCCCGCATGACGAATCGTTCGAACCCCCAGCGCTGCTGATGCGCACGCAACTCGGCCACCAACTCGTCCACGGTGCCGATCAGCACGAACGGCGCGCTGAGCAACTCCGCGACGCTGGTGGTCGGCACATCCTCGGCGAACCGCGCACAGGCCGCCTCGGCGTCGTCGGTGATCTCCACGTGCTGCACCAGCGCCTCGAACGCGGGTGTCCGGCCCGCCGCGGCGGCGGTGTTCCGGACGAGGTCGACCTGCGCGTCGATCTGATCGAGCCCCCAGCGGGTCTCGTGGTTACGGCCGTCGGCGAGGGTCCGCCCAAGCCCGGAGAAGCCCACGATATCGGCGGTTTCGGCGGCATACCGGAGCACGCGGGTCCCGTTGCCGCCGACGAGGACCGGCACCTGCTCCTGCACCGGACGTGGCCGAGTCAGCACGGCATCCCGGAGCTGAACGTGCTCGCCCGTGAAGGTCACCGTCTCTCCGGCGAGCAGCCGCCGCGTGGTGTCGGTGACCTCGACCATCCTGGCCACGCGGGCCGCCGCCGACGGATGCTCGCGGCCCTGCATGGTCCATTCGGCGGGGGTGTGTCCCGCGCCGATCCCGAACAGCGCCCGCCCATTCGACACGAGATCGAGCGTGGCGACCTCGCCGGCGAGCAGAAACGGTTCCCACATCCCGGCATTGACCACGTTGGTCCCGAGCCGGATCGTCTCGGTGGCCGTCGCGGCGGCGGCGAGGGCCACGAATGGGGACGCGAACGAGCCGGGGTGGTCGGGCACCATCAGCGCGTCGAAGCCCTCCTGCTCGCAGCCGCTGGCGAAGTCCGGCCAGGACCCTACGTCGATCATGTTGGCGGTCATGGAGAACTTGATCGGAGCGTTCATGCTCGACCTCCTTTCGAGCTGCCCACGCTAATTCGGCCGATCGGGTGCCGTAAGTGATTCCGCTGAGGGCGAATTCGGGTTCAGCGGCGCGACTGATCCGTGGTGACGACGGGGAGCCGCACGGTGACCGGGTCGGTGATGGGTGTGGTTTCGACGAGGTCGGTCATGTCGCGGTTGGCGGGGTGTTCGTCGTCGAGGACCGGTTCGCCGAGCCCGACGCGCTGTTGGAGGCGTTTCATCCAGGCGGGTGCCCACCAGCAGTCGTCGCCGAGGAGTTTCATCACGGCGGGCACCAGGAGCATGCGCAGAATGGTGGCGTCGATGATGAGCGCGGCGATCATGCCGTAGGCGATGTACTGCATCATCACCAATTTGGAGAACGCGAACGCGCCGGTGACGACGAGCAGGATGAGCGCGGCCGCGGTGATGATGCGGCCGGTGTGCGCGGTGCCGATGCGAATGGCCTCGGTGGTGGTCGCGCCTTTGGAGCGGGCTTCGACCATGCGGGACAGCAGGAATACCTCGTAGTCGGTGGACAGTCCGTAGATGATGGCGATGATCAGCACCAGGACCGGCGAGCTGATGGGCTGCGCGGTGAAGTTGAGCAGCTCTGCGCCGTGCCCGTCGACGAATATCCAGGTGAGAATGCCGAGCGTGGTGCCGAGGCCGAGCGCGCTCATCAGCGCGGCCTTGATCGGCAGGATCAGCGAGCCGAAGGTGAGGAACATCAGCATTGTCGTGAGGAACAGTACGACGGCGATCATGAACGGGATGCGGCCCAAAAGGCCGTCGATGGAGTCCTTTTGGATGGCGGGCTGGCCGCCGACGAGCATGGTGACGTTGTCGGGTACGTCGAGCGAGCGCAGATAATCGATGGTCTTGTTGGCGTTCTCGACCGACAGCGTCGCCTCTGTTTTATAGACGCCGGGGCGGATGGTCGAGGGGGAGGGCGTGCCGAAGGGGCCGTCCGCGGCGGGGGGTGTGACGAGGCCCGGTGCCAGATTCGCCTGCTTCACGACGTCGCTGATGCCGCGGGTGTTCTTTTCCTCGGAGATGAATACGAGTTGCACGGGATCGGCTTTGCGGAGCGGGAAGGTGTCGTCGAATGCTTCTTGCGCGAGCCGCGTCGGATTGTCCGGTGGTAGATAGGTTTCGCTGAAGCCGCCGAAGGCGATGTTCTTCACGGGGATGATCAGCAGCAGCAGGCCGAGGACGATCGGGACGGCGATTCGTTTGGGGTGCTTCATCACCCATCGGGTGGATCGGCCCCAGAAGCTGTTCTCGACCTCGTCGGCGGTCTTGGTTCTGCCGAAACGTTTGAGACCGAACATGTCCACGCGTGGTCCGAGGATGCTCAGCATCGCGGGCAGGACGGTGAGCGCGGTCAATGCGGCGAGCGACACCGTGGCGATGGAGCCGTACGCCATCGATTTCAGGAATCCCTGCGGAAACAACAACAGGCCGCCGAGGCTGACGATGATCATGGTCGCCGAGAACACCACGGTGCGGCCCGCGGTCATCACGGCACGGCGTACCGCGGTCCGGGTGTCGTAGCCCTCGGCTAGTTCTTCGCGGAATCGGCTCACGATGAACAGGCCGTAGTCGATGGCCAGGCCGACGCCGATCATCGAGACGACGCCGGAGACGAAGGAATTGACGTCGGTGAATTCGGTGATGAACCGGACGATGCCGTTCGCGCCGAGCACGGTGAGCCCGCCGGCGATCAGCGGCAGTGCGGCGGCGACCAATCCGCCGAAGATGAAGAACAGCAGCACCGCCACCACGGGGAAGGCGACGACTTCCATCAGATGGATGTCTTCGTCGAGTGAGTCGGTGAGGGTGCCCGCGACCGGTTGCAGGCCGGCGACCTGTACGTCGACGCCCGGAATGTAGAAGACGTCCTTCACTTTCCGGAAGTTGTTCACCATCTCGGTGTCGGTGTCGCCTTTGATGGCGATGGAGGCGAAGGCGCGGCCGAGTTCGGGTTTGCCGAAGGCGCTGCGTTGCTGCTGGCCGGTCTCGGTGCGCCAGTACGAGCCGTTGATCGCGAGGATTTCGTCGGGGTGCTCGCGGCCCAGGCTGTTGAGGTTGTCGATGATCTTGCCGCTGAACGCGGGATCGTCGAGCGATACGCCCGGCGGTGCGGTGTAGAGCACGAGGACGTCGGCGCGGTGGTCGCGCAGGTACGCGTCGTCGGATACTCGTGCGGCCTCGGCCGATTCGGAGGTGGGGTCGTCCAAGCCGCTGGAGCTGAGATGTCCGGACAGGTCCGACCCGTACGCGCCGAGCGCGAGCAGTGCGGCGCCGATGAGGCCGATGACGACGAATCGGAACCGGTGGACGAAGTTTCCCCAGTGCGCGAACATCAGGCGGCTCTTCGTAAGTGCGGACAGGTCGACGGTGTGCGGAGCGGCCTGAGGGCACCGATCATCAAGAGATTGCATCCTTCCGGTGGTCGCGCCCGAGGTGCGCGTTCTCCAAAGTACCGGCGGTGCGGAGCGATCTTCCTGAGAGTTCTGCATGGAAATCGCGCGGCCGACGCGCGGCGTCGATATCGGTTTGTCTTTCGTGCCACGTTGCCCGAGAACGGCTTTGCGCCGTGCCCGATGTGATCTGCCCCTCGGTCCGGCCTGCCGATGCGGCGCTGGGACGGCGACGTGTCACCATTCGAGGATGGTGTCGAATCCGCTGCCTCCGATCGCTCGACGGCTGGCGCAACAGCGCTGGGTCATGCGCACCGCGCCGGTCGTCATACCGGTGGAGCGCGCCGTTCGGCGCTGGACCGACGGGCGGATGGGTGTGCTGGATGTGGTCGGCCTGCCCTCGATCGAGGTGACGGTGCCGGGTCGCAAGACCGGGATACCGCGGACCACGTCGCTGCTGTATGTGCCGCGCGGCGAGAACTTTCTCGTGCTCGGCTCCAATTGGGGCAGCCCCAAGCATCCGGTGTGGTCGGCGAATCTCCGGGCCGCCGATACCGCCACGGTGCGGCACAAGGGCGCGCAGTTCACCGTCGGCGTCACCGAGCTCACCGGTGTCGATCGCAAACCCGCCTGGGATCTGGCCGTCGAGTTCTGGCCGGGTTACGAGATGGAGTACGAGCTCTCCGGCGGTCGTCAGTTCCGGATGTTCGAGCTGCGCCGCGTCTGACTCGACTCGACCGTGGTTGTTCGAAAAGTGTTCGCAGCGCCGGTAAGTCGCGTGTTTTCGGTGCGGTAGACGTGGCCGCCACTTTGTCGGACGGTCGGGTTACGGTGTCTTGGTGACCACGCATCTGACGCACTGGGGCGCTTTCGAGGCGGACAGCGACGGTGAACGGCTGACGGGTGTTCGACCGTGGCGCGAGGATCCGGAGCCGATGCGGCTGATCGAGAATGTGGCCTCCGCGCAGCACCATCCGACCAGGATCGATCAACCGTATGTGCGTCAGGGCTGGCTGGAGCACGGGCCCGGCGCTCCAGGACGTGGTGACGAGTCGTTCGTGCCGGTGTCGTGGGAGCGGGCGCTGGATCTGCTCGCCGGTGAGCTGGGGCGGGTGTATCGCGAGCACGGTGCGGAGTCGGTGTTCGGCGGGTCGTACGGGTGGGCGAGTGCGGGACGGTTCCATCACGCGCAGAGCCAGGTGCATCGGTTCCTGAACTGCCTCGGCGGGTATGTGCGGCACGTCAACAGTTACAGCCTCGGGGTGTCGCAGGTCTTGCTGCCGCATGTGATCGGCGACCTCGGTTTCGTGCTGGAGCGGGCGACGTCGAAGGTGGTGCTCGCCGAGCACGCGGAGCTGGTGGTGGCGTTCGGCGGGTTGTCGCCGAAGAACTCGGCGGTGTCGCCGGGCGGTGTGTCGCGGCACAACACCCGTGGGTGGATCGGGGCAGCGCGGGCGCGGGGTTGCCGGTTCGTGTCGATCTCGCCGTTGCGCGACGATATCCCGGCGGAGGCCGAAGCGGAGTGGCTGGCGCCGCGGCCGGGCACCGATACGGCGTTGATGCTCGCGCTGGCGCAGGTATTGGACGCGGAAGGCTTGGCGGACAAGGAGTTCCTGGACAAGTACACCGTCGGCTACGAGCGGTTCATCGGTTATGTGCGGGGCGAGGCGGACGGGATCGTCAAGACGCCGGAGTGGGCCGAGTCGCTCACCGGGTTGAGCGCTGAACGTATCCGGGCGCTCGCGCGCGAGATGGCGGGTGCGCGGACCTTCGTGACGGTCAGCTGGTCGTTGCAGCGTGCGCAGTACGGCGAGCAGCCGTTGTGGATGGGGGTGGTGCTCGCGGCGATGCTCGGCCAGATCGGGCTGCTCGGTGGCGGGTTCGGGCACGGGTATGGCTCGGCGGCCAGCATGGGCGAGCCTGCCCAGGAGTTCGCGCCGCCGCGGCTGTCGCAGGGGCCGAACGGGGTCGACACGTTCATTCCGGTCGCGCGAATCGCCGACATGCTGCTCAACCCCGGGCAGTCCTATGAGTACGACGGGCAGCATCTGGTGTATCCCGATATCCGGCTGGTCTACTGGGCGGGCGGGAACCCCTTCCATCACCATCAGAATCTGGCCAGGCTGCGCGCGGCGTTCGCCCGGCCCGAGACCGTGGTGGTGCACGATCCGTTCTGGTCGGCGACCGCGCGGCACGCGGACATCGTGCTGCCGGCCACCATGACCATCGAACGCGACGATTACGGCGCGGGGGATCGGGTGTTCTTCGCGATGAAGGCGCTCACCGAGCCGCACGGCACCGCGCGCGACGACTACGCCATCTTCGGCGAGCTAGCCGACCGCCTCGGCGTCGGCAAGGAATTCACCGAGGGCCGTACCGTCGGCGAATGGCTGCGGCATCTGTACGAGGAATGGCGGCTGCGCCACGCTGGGCATGATCTACCGGACTTCGACACGTTCTGGGCCAGCGAGCACCTCGAATTGCCGGTGCCCGACCCGAATCAGGTGTTGGGCGCGGACTTCCGGGCCGACCCGGAGCAGTTCCCGCTGAGCACGCCGAGCGGCAAGATCGAGATCTGCTCGGAGACGATCGAGGGCTTCGGGTACGCGGACTGCCCCGGCCATCCGGTGTGGCTGGAACCCGAGGAATGGCTGGGCGGTGCGGCGGCGACCGAGTTCCCGTTGCAGTTGGTGGCCAACCAGCCGCGCGCCAAGCTGCACAGTCAGCTCGATGTCGGTGCGTACAGCCAATCGAGCAAGGTCACCGGTCGTGAACCGGTGCGGTTGCATCCCGAGGATGCCGCCGCCCGTGACCTGCACGACGGTGATGTGGTCCGCATCGTCAGCAAGCGGGGCAGTTGCCTGGCCGGGTTGATCGTCGATGACGCGGTCCGGCCGGGGGTGGCGCAGTTGTCCACCGGCGCCTGGTACGACCCGGACCCGGCCGATCCGGCGTTCTGCCGTCACGGCAATCCGAATGTTTTGATCGCGGACCGTCCTTCCTCGAAGCTCAGCCAAGGTTGCACCGGTCAGCTGTCGCTGGTCGAGATCGAGCGGTACACCGGCGCGGTGCCGGAGCTGGCGGTCGATCGCCCGCCGCGCATGATTCGGTAAGTGGCGCAACACATTCGGTGAGATTCGGCTGGACCTCGATCGGCCTACCCGGCCGTGCTTTTCAGGTGCTCAGCAAGATAGCGGCCGGTGCTGCTGTGGGAGTTCTCGGCGATCTCGCCCGGGGTTCCGGTGGCGACGATGCGCCCGCCTGCGGCGCCGCCGCCGGGTCCCATGTCGATGATGTAGTCGGCGTTGGCGATCATGTCGAGGTCGTGTTCGATGACGAGGACGGTGGCGCCGTTGTCGTTGAGGCGTCCGATGACCGCGAGCAGGGTGCGGATGTCGAGCGGGTGCAGGCCGACGCTGGGTTCGTCGAAGATGAACAGGGTGTCGCTCTGGTTGCGGCCGAGTTCGGTGGCGAGTTTGAGCCGTTGGGCTTCGCCGCCGGACAGTGCCGGGGTGGCTTCGCCGAGGGTGAGGTAGCCCAGTCCGAGGTCGATGAGGGTGTGCAGCCGCGCGTGGACCCGGCGGATGTCGGCGGTGAGGTCGACGGCCTCGGTGACGGTGCGGGTGAGCAACTCGGGCAGGGAAATTCCGGCATCGCCAGGGATGGGGCGCAAGATCTCGCGTGCGGTCGGCGCGTACCGGGTGCCCGCGCAGGCGGGACAGTCGATGTCGACATCGGGCAGGAACTGCACATCGAGTGACACTTGGCCGGTGCCTTCGCAGCGGGGGCAGCGCAGTGAGCCGGTGTTGTAGGAGAAGTCCGCGGCGGTGAGCCCACGTTCGACGGCGGTGGGCGTGGCGGCATAGGCGCGGCGCAGATCATCGAGGACGCCGCTGTAGGTGGCGACGGTGGAGCGGACATTGATGCCGATGGGAGTGGCGTCGACCATGTCGACGCGGGTGATGCCCGGTGCGTCGACGGTGCTGACGTGGGTGGGCAGCGGGTCGCCCGCGATGCGCGCCGCGAGTGCGGGGACCAGGCTTTCCAGGATCAGGGTGGTTTTGCCGGAACCGGAGACGCCGGTGACCGCGGTTATCCGCCCTTGCGGGATGTCCGCATCCAGAGCGTGGACGGTGTGCAGGGGATGGGTCGCCAGGTGGATGCGACCGCGATCGAACATTTCGTCGCCGCTTGTGCGCGACCGCACGACCACCGGTTCCCGGCCGTTCAGGAATCCGCCGAGCAACGAGGCAGGGTCGGTGCCGAGGTCGGCGGGGCTGCCGATGGCGAGCACGCAGCCGCCTTCGCTGCCGGCGCCCGGGCCCATCTCGATGAGCCAGTCGGCTTCGCGCAGGACTTGGACGTCGTGGTCGACGCAGATCACCGAGTTGCCGTCGCGCAGTAGGTCGCGCATCACCCCGAGCAGGCCATCCACGTTCGAGGGGTGCAGGCCGATGGAAGGCTCGTCGAGGACATAAAGCACCCCGGTGGTCTGGTTGCGTACCGCGCGGGCCAGTTGCACGCGTTGGCGCTCGCCGGTCGACAGGGTCGAGCTCGCCCGATCCAGGCTGAGATATCCCAATCCCAGGTCTAGCAGTCGGCGTGCCATCTCGAGGAGCTTGTCGATGAGATTGCGTGCCATCTGGCGCATTTCCGCGGGCAGGGCCGACCCGAGGGTGGGTGCCCACGCGGTGAGTTCATCGAGGGTCTTGGCGGTGGCCTGGGCGAGATCGATGCCGTCCACCTGTGATTCGCGGGCCTTGTCGCTGAGCCGGGTGCCGTGGCAGGTGGGGCAGACCTGGGCGCTGATGAACTTGTCGACCCGGGTGAGCCCGCGCTCGTTGGTGGCCTTGTTCAGCGCTTCCTCCACCGATCGCACCGCGTTGCGGTAGGTGAAGTTCATCTCGAACAGCTTGCCGTTCTTCGTGCCGACCTTGATGTTGCGTTTCTCGGCCGGTCCGTGCATGACGATGTCGCGTTCGGCGGCGGTCAGATCCGCGTACGGGACGTCGGTGCGCACGCCCATCTCGGCGACCACCTGCGGCATCACCGTCGATCCGAACATCGACCACGGGGCCACCGCGCCGTGGTCGATACTGCGCGACGGATCGGGCACCAGCGTGTTCTCGTCCACCTCGCGCACCACCCCGGTCCCCGAGCATCGTGGACACGCACCGTCGGAGTTGAAGGCCAGCGACTCCGCGCCCGGCGGATAGAACGTTGCTCCGCACACCGGGCAGGTCAGATCGAGGTTGAGCGCCACGTCGATGGTGGGCCCGAGGCGGTGACCATTCGGGCAGCAGTGGGAACCGAGCCGCGAAAACATCAGCCGCAGCACGTTGAGCAGCTCGGTCGAGGTGCCGAAGGTGCTGCGCACCCCGGGCACACCCGGCCGCTGGCGCAACGCCAGCGCCGCTGGCACGTGCTCGACACTGTCGACGGCCGCGCGCGGCGCCTGCGCCATGCGTCGGCGGGTATAAGTCGACAACGCCTCGAGGTAGCGGCGCGATCCCTCCGCGTACAACACCCCCATCGCCAGCGACGACTTGCCCGACCCCGACACTCCCGCCACCGCAACCAGCGTGCGCAACGGCACCGACACGTCGATGTCTTTCAGGTTGTGGACTTTCGCGCCGTGCACCTCGATTGCCAGCGGCTGGGCGTCGATTCGTGCCCGGTCCGGTGCGCCCGTCTGCACCGGGTGGCCGTCGTCGCTGGTCATCACGCCTCCTTGGTGGAACAGGGAATCGGGTCCGGCATCGGCCGCTGCGGGTGTTCGCCGTGCAAGGGCGTCCACGTGGTCGAGCAAATACACGAACATGGAAGTTGCTTCCATGGAATATAGTTTGCTAACGTTGTGCTCGCAACCCGCTGGTGGCCGTCCACCACGACCACGAATCAACGGAATAGTGATGACAACGAACCTGAAGTCGCTGTACGACAACCTGATTCGCTACGAGATCGAACTGTGGAACGCCATCGACGCGGCCCTGCGCGCCGAGTGCGATATCCAGCTGACCTGGTTCGAAATCCTGCGATTCCTGGCCGGACACAGCGGTAGCCGCGTGCAGGACATCGCCGCGGAGTTCGTCATCACTGTCGGCGGCACCAGCAAGGTGGTCGACCGCATCGAGGCCGTCGGCTACTGCGCGCGCCGTGCGAACCCCGGCGACCGCCGATCCTCCCTCGTCGTGCTGACCGCTACCGGGCAGCAGGTCCTCGACCAGGCCACGACCGTCTTCGACCGCGAACTCGAACGGCGCATCGGCGCGGTACTCGACAACGAGACGATTCGCGCAGTCACCACGGCCCTCAGCGCGCTCCGCACCGCCGGGCAGGCATGCGACAGCGGGCCCGAATCCGCCTAGCGCCTCGGCATCGAACTCCTCGGGATGCCCGCCAGGTCCTCGATGCGATGCCGGACCGAATCCCCTCGGTCAGCGATGGGCCTTATGAGTGCCGTGAATTAGCTGCGCTCGGTCGGTGCCGGGCGGTCAGTCGGGGAGAGGCACGAGGCGCTGGGCGTCATCGAACAACGCGCGTTCGGCAACCCTCGCGGCGGCTAGCGCAGCCAGCGCGGTGGCCGCGAGCAGCATGTACATGACCACGATCTGATAGCGGATCGCGGTGAGCGGGTCGACCCCGGCCAGGATGAGTCCGGTCATCGCGCCGGGCAGGCTGATCAAGCCGACCACCTTGGTGGAGTCGATCGCAGGCACGAGTGCGGTGCGCAGCGCGGACTGCCGATGCGGCAGAAACGCTTGCCGCGCAGGCAATCCCAGGCACAGCCGGGCTTCGATGGCGGGTCGGGCCTGCCTGGCGTCCTCCCGGATACGGCGCAACGCGATACCCGTGGCCTGCATCGCGCCGGAGACGACCATTCCGCCGACGGGCACCACCACGCGGGGTTCGGTGGAGATCACGCCGAGCACTACGAGCGCGCCCAGGGTGATCGTGGCACCGACCGCAACGCCGATCGTCGCGGAGCGCCGCGCCTGCGGCAAGCCCGCACCACGACGTCCCGCGACCTGCCCGGCGATGATCACCATCAGGATCACCCACGCGAACGCACCGGGTAATGCGGTGTGCCGGAACACGATCAGCAGGATCGCACCCACCGCGACCAGCTGAACTCCGGCCCGGATCGCGGCGATCACCAGCTCGCGGGTCAGGTTCAGGTGCTGGCGATAGGCGATGAACGCGGCGAGCGCGACCAGCAGCAGCGAGGCCGCGACACCGGTCCAGTCGGGGACCGAAAGACCCTCCGCCATCACGGTTTCCGATCGCTCTGATCGTCCTGGACCAGATGCTTGTCGTCGAGTATCAGAATGTCGTCGGCGGCGGTCCGGACGAAACTGTGATCGTGGCTGACGAGGACCACGGTGCCGCCCGCGTCGACGTGCGCGCGGATCAGCTCGGCCACGGCGGTCGCGGCGACCGCGTCCAACGCCGAGGTGGGCTCATCCAACAGCAACACATCCGGTTCGACGGCCAACGCGCGGGCCAGGCACACCCGTTGCGCCTCACCGCCGGACAACTCCGCGCACCGGCGTTCGGCGAACGACTCCGGCAACCCGACGCGTGCCAACAGGGCGGTGACCTGCGCGGTCGACAAGTCCGGACGCCCCACCCGCAGCTCGTCGGCCACCACATCGGCCAGCAGCACCGGGCGCTGCGGCACCAACCCGACCCGACGGCGCAGCGCCAGTACATCGAGTTCGGTGATCGGAATGTCGTCGAGCAAGATTTGTCCACTGCTCGGTTCGGCGAGACGGTTGAGCAACCGCAACAGGGTGGTCTTGCCGGCACCGCTCGGCCCGACCACCGCGGTGCACCGGCCACCGGGCATGGTGACGTCGAGGTCGACGAGCAGCGGCGTCGAGTTGGCGACCACGCCGACCCGGTCCAGGACGAAGGTGTGCACGCGGCAATCCTGCTACGCCCCGCGCACTCCGACGCGCATCGGCCAGTACAGCGGCGATTTTATTGTGCTGCATCGGCACTCGGGCCACCGCTAGGCTCGCTGCCATGCTGCTGCGCCACGTGACCATCGACTGCGCCGATCCGTACAAGCTCGCCTCGTTCTGGAGCGACATCACCGGCTGGCCGGTCTCCGACGAGGACGAAGCAGACGACGACGAGACTTTGCTGGTCGCACCCGAACCGGTGCCGGGGTTGTTGTTCATCCGGGTCCCAGAGGGCAAAACGGTGAAGAACCGGATCCACTTCGATTGGGTGCCGACCGAACGCACCCGCGACGAGGAAGTCGAGCGGGTCATCGGGCTGGGCGCGACACTGTTCGAGGACCACCGCACCGCCGACGGTCTGGGCTGGGTCACTCTGCGCGATCCCGAGGGCAACGAATTCTGTGTCGAGCGAAGCACATCCGAACGCGGCCTCGGCTGAGGGCGCGACACTCCACCGGAATGGGCTGTGCGGCCGTGCGATCGGCGCCGACCTCTACGATGCCCCGGTGACCTACGACGACCTCGAGCATCTCGACACTTCCCGGCTGCCGGAGCGCCAGCAGCGGATCCTCGCCACCATCCGCGACTGGGTGGTGCGGCACGGTTACGCGCCGAACTCCCGGCAGCTCGGGGATGCGGTGGGGTTGCGTTCGTCGTCGTCGGTGTCAAAGCATCTGAACAGCCTGGAGGAGAAGGGTTTCCTGCGGCGCAGCGAGACGATGTCGCGCCCGATCGACGTGCGGATGTTCCTGCAAGGGTCGGCGCCGCGGGAGACCAACGAGGACTCGGTGGCCGTGCCGGTGGTCGGCGACATCGCTGCGGGCACACCCATCCTCGCCGAGGAACACACCGACGACATGGTGACCATGTCGCGCCAGCTCGTCGGCCGCGGCACCGTGTTCGGGCTGCGGGTGCGCGGCGACTCGATGATCGACGCCGCGATCTGCGACGGCGACATCGTGGTGGTGCGCCAGCAGAACGAGGCGCACTCGGGGGAGATCGTGGCCGCCATGATCGACGGCGAGGCCACGGTCAAGGTGTACCGGCGGCGCAACGGGCATGTGTATCTGGAACCGCGCAACCCCGCCTACGAGGTCATCGACGGGGACAAGGCTGCGGTGCTGGGCAAGGTGGTCTCGGTCATGCGCCGCGTCTGAACAGGGCGTCGTACGCTGAACTGATGTCGGACATGTCGGAACCAGGCGTCGAGCGGCTGGTCGAGGTACTCGCCGGGCGCCGGGTGGTAGTGCTCACCGGGGCCGGCCTGTCCACCGACAGCGGCATCCCCGACTATCGCGGGCCGGCCTCCCCGCCGCGCAACCCGATGACCTATCAGCAGTTCGTCGGCGATCCGGTGTTCCGGCAGCGGTATTGGGCGCGCAATCACATCGGCTGGCGGCGGATGGACGCGTCCCGGCCCAATTTGGGGCATCGCGCGCTGGCGCGGTTGGAGCGGATGGGTGCGGTCACCGGGCTGATCACCCAGAACGTCGATCTGCTGCACACCAAAGCCGGACACCGGCGGGTCATCGACCTGCACGGCACCTACGCGCGGGTGCGGTGCCTGCGGTGCGAGGCGTTGATTTCGCGGATGGCGTTGGCGGAGCGGCTCGAAACCGAGAATCCGGGGTTCGCCGAAGGAGCGACGACGAACGGGGTAGAAGTCGCCCCCGATGCCGACGCGGTCGTCGCGGACACCGACAGTTTCCGGATGGTCGACTGCGCGAGCTGCGGGGGAATGCTCAAGCCCGACATCGTGTACTTCGGGGAGAACGTGCCCAAAGAGCGCGTCGCGGCGGCGTTCGAACTCGTCGACGAGGCGGATGCGCTGCTGGTCGCGGGGTCGTCGCTGACCGTGATGTCGGGATTGCGGTTCGTGCGGCACGCGGCGAAAACCGGTCGGCCCGTGGTGATCGTCAACCGGGGGACCACCCGTGGGGACGAGCTGGCCACGTGCTTACTCGACGCCGGATGCTCGAGTGCGCTGGTCGCGCTCGCGGACGCGCTCGGCGACGTACGCGTTCTGTCCTCGGCGGGGTGAGTACGGCAGGTGGGTACGGTGTGTAGGCAGCATCCCGTGTACTCGGTGCCAACTTTGCGGGTACCCCGGTGTGGGTTTGCACGCGTGACTCGTCCCGCCGACCCCGGACCCGGGTTGCCGCGTCGGTCACGCCGCATGTGGCCAGTGTGCGCACCCGGCGGGTAGCGGGTCGGCGGCGACCGGGACTCGTCAGTGACCGCGGCAGGACGGGCTCAGTGCGGGTGGAGGTGCGTGACCAGCAGTCCGTGTTCGGTATGCAGGCGCGCGGCCACGAGCGAACGATGGCAGGCCTCCGGATCCCGCTCGACACAGAAGAGCGCAGCCATCGAGTCGCTCGGTAGCTCCGCCACGAGCGTGCCGAGGTCGAACGGGTCGAGGATCTCCCGGGTGTAGCGCTCGGCGTACTCCGATGCCAGCGCGACGCGGTTGCGCTTGCCGACACCCTGGCGGTCGTCCTCGCGGTACTGGAGTTGGCGCATCACGGTGGTCGGTGCCAGCTCTCGTACATGCCGGTAGCCGATGCCCGCTGCGGCGAGCGCTTGCTGGAGCCGCGCCGAGTTCGCCCAGGAGTACTCAGGGCCCCGAACGCCGCGGCGCTGGCGCAGGTCGAGCAGCAATCCCACGCCCGCGTCGGTGAGCTGCTCGATGAAGGTCGCGGCCGTGAAGCCGTAGACCCCGATCGTCGCAATTCGTTTCATCCAGTACCTGCCCAATCGGTGGCGCGAAGCCGCGCGGGGAGAGCGAGACGCTCGTCGCGTGGATTGTGAACGGAGCGTGGGCAATTCGGCAGCTCAGCCCATATCTGACACTCGAAGCGGCGCCGCACTCTCGGATCGCGGCACCGAGCATGAGTTCGGTCAGCTCGGCGCTGCTCCGTTACCTGCCCGCACAGCGGTGACCTGCCCCGTACAGCGGTGGGCTCACCCGAGCCCACCGCCCGCCTCCGCTACGGCATGAGCACCGGCTGGTCGAGCGCCCACAACCACGACCCGTCCGGCTGACGACGGGCGATCTCGACCGCCACCTCGCCGGTGGTCAGCGTGGACGCCGTCAATGCCAGATCGTCGCTCATCAGCACCGGATGCTGCCGACCCGGCGTCAGCACGGGCGCGGCCGCGACGAACTGCTCGTACACCTTGCGGATCTCCGCGTGTCCGGTCGCGAGGTTGCCGGGCGGGAACGCCAGCACGGCGTTCGGCTCGTACAACGCCACCAGTCCGTCGACGTCGCCCGCGTTGGCGCGCTCGATGAAGTACTTGCCCAGGTCGTTGGGGTCGGTGGCCACATTCTTGTTTGTCATACTCATAAGCCTCCCAACGAATCACGACATCCTGTGTCGTGTATTCCTGGCATAATTCTGCGCATGCGCGCCGACCGGTTGGTCTCGATGGTGCTGCTGCTGCGCCAGCACGGCCGGCTCTCGGCCACCGCGCTGGCCCGCGAGCTCGAGGTGTCCACGCGCACCGTGCTGCGCGACATCGAGGCGCTGTCCGCAGCCGGTGTCCCCGTCTACGCCGAACGCGGCAGGCACGGCGGATTCGCCCTGCTACCCGGTTTCCAGACCGAGCTCACCGGACTCAATCACGACGAGGCACTCGCCCTGCTGGTCGCCGGATCACGGCGCGGTGCACAGGCCTTCGGCCTCGGCTCGGCGCTGGCTTCGGCCATGCGCAAGGTGGTCGACGCACTCCCCGAAAGCTATCGGGCCACCGCCAACGACGCGGCCCAGCGATTGCTCATCGAACCGGAAACCGATCTGCTCTCGCGCCGCTTAGTCGCCGAGGAGGTGCCCGACACCGTCGTGACCGAAGTCCGCCGAGCCGTCTTCGCCGGACATAAGCTGCGCATCCACTACGCAGCCGTGGACCAGGACCCGACCTGGCGCACGGTGGACCCGATCGGCCTGGTCACCGTGCGCGGCCAGGGCTACCTACTCGCCACCAAGTCCGGCGCGGACCGCACCTACCGCCTGTCCCGAATCCTCGCCGCCGAAGAACTCCCCGAACCCGCCCAGCGACCGGACCGCGTCGACCTATCCCAGGCCTGGCAGGAACGCAGCACGCAATTCCGAACCGGCGGCGACCAAGTCACCGTGTCACTACGCATGAACCCGGCCCGCCGGGAAGAACTGGTAGACACCGCGCTGACCATCCGCGCCGAAGAAACCGAAGCCGACGGCTGGCTACGACTCGAAGCAACCTTCCAAGATCCCCGCCACGCCGAATGGGCACTCTGGCAACTCGCCACCAACGCCGAAGCCCTGTCCCCACAATGGTTGCGCACCGCCCTCCATAACCGCGCCACCGCAATCGCCACTTGCTACGAACGGTCACCCTGAGCGTCGCCGCCTGCTGCGGGCCAACCACTCTGCGTGCGTCGCCGAACTGGTCTTCGTCTTCGAGGCAGCAGCTACTCGCCCCGATATCGAGAGCCTTCCCGTTGAGCGAAGTGCGCCCCGACGAGCCGGGTGGCGGAGAAGCGGCCGGCGTCCGAGAACCTCGCCGCCCCGTGCCGCCGAGTCCGCGTCTTCGTGGGGCTCAGAACATCCCGCCCGATGTCTAGGTCGGAGCTGACATCGAAGCTTCTGGCGGCGAGTGCAATTCGGCATTGCGTGCAGCCGATGTGACGGTTGCGCCGCGGGGGATGCCGTGCGGGCGGGGAATCCGGAAAGAATCGCCAGCTGAAAGGCTAGGTCGCAACCAGTTTGCGGCTCGTGCAAAGTGGCATGGAATGCCGAACAATGGTGATTTGTCGGCGCGGAACTCTTCCCCTTTCAACATACATCGCGCGGGTGGGCTTGCGGCAAGGCCCCGGTGGTGCCGCATACTCGCAGGCCCGAGCGAAATCCAGCCGCTGCTGCCGGCAACCGGTACGCGCGCGGATGGATCGAGATGGAGGACGAAATTACCGAGGACAAGGTCCTGAATGTCGGTCCGTCGGAAATCGACATCACCTACGAACGCTTCGGCGACACCAACTTTCCGCCGGTGCTGCTGATCATGGGCGGCGGCGCGCAGCTGATCCATTGGCCGGACGAGTTCTGCGCCGCATTGGTCGACCGTGGCGTGCAGGTGATCCGTTTCGACAGCCGCGATGCCGGGCGTTCGTCGCACATGTCCGGCGCGCCGGTGGTCGACATGCCCGCAGCGCTGGCGGGGGACTTGACCACGGCGTCATACGACCTGTCCGACCTGGCGGCCGACACCGTCGGACTGCTCGACGCACTCGGATTCGACAGCGCGCATCTGGTCGGGCTGTCCATGGGCGGCATGATCGCGCAGACGATCGCCATCGAATACCCGGACCGGGTCCGCTCGTTGACCTCCATCAGTTCGCGCACCGGAGCTCCCGGAGTGGGCGACGCCGATTTCGGTGCGATCGGTCCGCTCGGGCCCGAACCGCACGACCGGCAAAGCTACCTCGAATGGCAGGTCCGGTTCTCCCGGGCAACAGCTTCGCCGGGATTCGCGTTCGACGAGGCCGCCGTGGCCGCGACTGCTGGACGCGCTTACGACCGCGGACGTGATCATGAAGCGATGATGCGCCAGTTCGTCGCCGTGCTCGCCTCCGGTGACCGCACCGCACAACTGAACTCATTGCGGGTGCCCACCTTGGTGCTGCACGGCGCCGACGACCTGATGTGCGATGTCAGCGGCGGCCGTGCCACCGCCGCAGCGACCCCCGGCGCGAAATTGGTGATCTTCGATGGCATGGGCCACCACCTGCCCCGGGAGCTGTGGCCGACTTTCGCTGACCGCATCACCGAACTCGTCCATCTCGGCGAAACGATTGCCTGAGGCACCGGCTGTTCTCAGCTCGTCGTGCGCGCCGTCGCCCCCTCGGTCCCAGCGACCGTCGCGCGCAAGATCTCTGTCCACCAGTCGAGCATGCGCTCACGCGCCGACGCGTCCAGCCCGACGCTCCTGCGAAACTCGTTTCCGAACAGCGGATCCGTCGCGACGGCTTGATGCAGAGCGGCGATCGTCAGCTGAATCGCCTCACGCGGCGGCGGAATTCGCCCGGTCGCGGTGCAGTGCTGCTCAGCCTGACTGTGCAGCCGGTCGACCACCTCGTCGAGCAGACCACTTCCGGCGTCGCGCCAGCCGGAGCGGTGCAGCGCGAGCGCGAGTTCGGCGTACCCATCGGCGTACAGCGCGGCCAGCGCGCGCACCAGCTCGGCGGGGTCGATGGGTCCGTCGGTCCACGTCGCGAGCACCGTGTGCAGTTCGGCCTTCAGCTTGGAGCCGCCGAAACGCAACAGTGCCTCCAATAATCCGTTGCGCGTACCGAAGTGGTGGTTGACCGCGGCATCGGAGACCCCGATCTCGGCGGCGACGGCGCGCACCTGCACGGCGGCCGGGCCGCCCGCGGCGAGTAGCTTGCCCGCGGCCTCGAGGATGAGTCGCTTGGCGTCATCGGGTTTGCGTCGCACTCGGGTGGCCATCCGCAAATATTACCTTGAGTATCCAAGGTAATATCCGTTACCTTGGATACTCAAGGTAAGGAAGGTGGCGCCGTGCGAGGACAAACCACGATTCCGTCGATGACCGAGCGAGCGGCGGCCTTGGGCGTCCCGATCCACGATCCGGCACCACCGCGCGACTTCCGCTTCTCCCGCGCGGGCTGCCGATTGCACGGTTTCGACTGGGGTGGAACGGGATTGCCGACCATCCTGCTGCACGGCGGGGCGTTGACCGCGCACACCTGGGACTTCGTCTGCCTCGGCCTGCGCGGCGCCGCCCGGCTGGTCGCGCTGGATCTGCGCGGTCACGGCGACAGCGAGTGGTCCGACGACTACCGGATCGAGACCATGGCGGCCGACGTCGTCGCCGCGGCCGACCATCTCGGTTTCGATCGGGTCCGGCTCGTCGGGATGTCGCTCGGCGGCGTGGTCGCGGCCCACATCGCCGATACCCGGCCGGAATTGGTGGAACGGGTCGCGCTCGTCGATGTCGCGCCCGGCGCGGACTTCGAAAGTACCCGGCGGGTAAGGGAATTCATCCTCGGGCTCGGCCCGGTACGAGAACTCGACACGGTGGTGGACTCCGCGATGCGGGTCAGTCCGCACTCCGATCGCGCCGGCGTCACCTACCGCATGAGCACACTGTTCCGCCGCACCGCCGACGGCGGCTGGGTGCCCAAAGGTGACCTGAGCCCACCCGACTTCCCGGCCATCCTCGCCGCACTCGATCGATTCGCCGCTCAACTGTCCCGGGTCCCGGTGCTGCTGGCGCGCGGCGGCCGCAGCAGAATACTGCCGCAGTCCGCCGCCGAACGTCTGGTCGAGCGCATCCCCGACGGGCAACTCGTCGTCGTGCCGGACGCGGGACACAATGTGCAGGAAGACAATCCGGCCGCGCTGATCACCGCATTGCAGTCCTTTTTGACTCGCTGATCCCGCTGCGGCTGTGGAGATAGTGTGGTGAACCTGTAGCGATGTGGTGGCCTCCGGCTCGGAGAGCGCGCCGCGGCTCCTCCGATCGGCATGATGGCGCCATGGATGTACTCGATCGGGTGGGGCCGGGCCTATTGGATGTGGTCCGGCGAGATTTCGTCTGGCTGGCCTGGAACACCATATTGGCCTGGGTGCCAGTGGTGCTGGCGCTGTTGGTGTTTCGGTGGCGGCGTAGCGATCGGAAGGTGTCCCGCTCGCCGCTGTGGTGGGCGGGCGCCGTGCTGTTCGTGCTGTTCCTGCCCAACGCGCCCTATGTGGTCACCGACCTCGTGCACCTGCGCGACGACATCCGCTTCCTCGGCGACGGCCCGGTGGTCACCACGGTCCTGCCCGTCTACGCGACATTCATCGCCTCCGGCTTCCTCGCCTACTACCTCGCGCTGGCCGAACTCGGCCGCTACCTCGGCCACATCGGCCGAACCCGCTGGCGCGCCCCGATGACCCTCGGTCTGCACCTACTCTGCGCGATAGGCGTTTTCCTCGGCCGCTGGACCCGCCTCAACAGCTGGGAACCCGTCGTCCAACCGCGCGGCACCTTCGAACGCATGGTCCTCGCCCTCACCTGGTCCTGGGCCCCCATCCTCATCGTGGCTACATTTCTCGTCACCGCCGTCGGGCATTTCGTGACCAAGGCCGTGGTCGAGACGGCGATGGCCGATCTGCGCCGCCTCCGCCGCCCTGCCTGATGCGGTCGCATTGTCCGCCTGCAGGTAGTCGACCCGTTCCGAATAGATGCGGACGTCATGAGCCGCAACAGCTCTGGGCCACCGGCCGCCGCCCGCGGAGTGACCGCTTCCTCATCGCGCACAGCGGCAGGACAGTGCGTCGAATTCTGCGGTTCGGGAGCCGTCCGTGTCAGTGGTCTTCTCTACGCTGCCGCCCACGAC
Source organism: Nocardia ninae NBRC 108245 (assembly GCF_007990755.1). GTDB lineage: Bacteria > Actinomycetota > Actinomycetes > Mycobacteriales > Mycobacteriaceae > Nocardia > Nocardia ninae. The sequence goes on from NZ_BJXA01000001.1 coordinate 67,948, forward strand.
CCGTTCCCGAAGAACCAGACCGCACCACGCTTCTGTCGACCCCCTCGCCCTGGCCGGCACCGACCCTGACGGGAGGACCCACTCGTCCTCCGGGGCCTCGCTGGCGAGCGATGGTGGGCTCTCGTCGGTGGGGATGGTGTGAGAAGTGTTCAAGCTCGAGGGTGAGGTCGGTGTCTCCTACGGCCAGATCTATGTTGAGAGTGCCCCCGGAGGCATCAACTCGCGCATGGACGTGGTGACACTTCGGTAGCGCGGCAAGTCCTGGCTTGTGTTGGTGCTTGGTGGCGCGGCCGCGGTGGTCATCGGCTACGTCGTCGGCTCAGCAGAAAATTCGCGGTTGCTCCTGACGTAGCGTCAGGCCATAGCGTCGGCGTCACCGGCGCGAGGTGCGGCGGTGGAAGCGAGATCGAAGCGGATGGACAAGCCGGGAAATGGGCAGGTGTGGAAGGTCGGTGAGCTCGCGACCGAGATCGGATTGACGGTCCGGACGTTGCATCATTACGACCGTATCGGCTTGGTGAGCCCCGCTGGGCGCACCAATACCGGGCACCGGCTCTATACCGAAGCCGACGTCGAGCGCCTGTATCAGGTGGTGGCCTTGCGTCAACTGGGCCTGGGGCTGGATCAGATCGCGAACGTGCTCGCCGGGACCACGGCAATCACGCAAGTGCTTGCCGTGCACCGCGATTTTCTGGCTGCTCAGGTCTGTGCGACGCAAGCCCTGCACGCCCTGGTGGCCGCGCTCGCGGCAACGGCGCAGAACCGGCCCGACATCTGCGCGCATCGCTTCCTGGAATTGATCAGGAGGACTGTCATGGTCGACGACACGGTCAAGCAATATTTCACCCAAGAACAATTGGCACAGCTCGCTCACCGTCGCGAGCAATCCGGCGAGCCCCACATCGAGCAGGTAGAAGCCGGATGGGGCGAATTGATCTCGCAGGTCGACGCGGCAATCGAGGCCGGGCTGGACCCGGCGTCTCCGCAAGCTCATCAGTTGGCCGCGCGGTGGATGCGGTTGCTGGAAGAGTTCCACGGTGGCGATCCCGGGCTGCGCGACAGTCTGTACCGGATGCAAGCCGACAACGCAGAACGAATCCAGAACGAGTTCCGCGGGCCGTCACCAGCCCAAATCGAATTCATCCAGGCCGCGAACGCTTCCCGCGGACAGTGACGTCCGGCACCGACCACACCGGCTGAGTAACAGCAATCTCGATATCGAGGGGTAGCGGTGGCGCGGGAACAGTCCAGCGCCACCAGCTTTCGCACTCAACTCGGTACTTTCGGATGCACTGAGCCGCAACGGCTCTGGCACACCAATGGCTTCCGCGTGACCGTTTCGCTCAGCGGTCTATATAGGACGTTCGTAACCGGCCGCTACTGATGCCTCCACGGCGTATGAGCTCCATCGTGACAAATTTGGCCGACGCGGGACGCAGGCAAACCTTCGGCGTCTATGAATCTCATGGCAGTGCTCTCCACCGGTCTGATCTGGCGTAGCAGGGCGGGCTCACTGTGAGCAGCGTCTCCCCACTGCCGATGTGTGGTCGGGTTTGCTCGATCGGAGCTGGGGAAAGCGTGCCAGGGGGATAGATACCGAAGGAGCAATCCTATGGCTAACTCTGGCGCAGTATACGAGGACGACACGGCATCGCGTGACCTCGAGTCCGGCGGCTTTTCTTCCGATGCGGCGCGGACCTCGAGAAGTCACGCCGGGGAAGGAATACAAGACGGTTACAACATTCCCGGCATCCTGTTGTGGGTAGTGGGTATCGCTGCCCTCGGTGCGACGCTCACCGCAGCGGGGTCCGGCTTCCGTGGGTGGGCGACGATCGGCGCGATCGTGTGCGTAGTCAGCCTGCTGGGCGGTTCGGGCTGGCTCCTCCTCGAGCATCGTCGAATCAAGGCGAAGGAAGGACTTTCCCTGACCGACCAAGTAGGGCACTAGTACTGCGGAGCCGGCGCATGCTCCACCACGGGCCCGCCGACCAGCGCGTGCACGCCACGCGCGTCACGGTCGCCGGGCCCCTCGGCCCCGGCGCCCGACACGAACCGGACACGGTGGCCCAAGGCGCTGTGGCACTCCACCCCGAATGTGACCAGCCACTGAGCGACTTACACCGACACCCCACAGTGTGCGGTGCTGGGATGGCTGAACAAGAGCACATCGGCAATTCCGGATGTCCGCCGGGAAGTCCGGCAGACCGCTGATCGTGGCTCTCTGCCGCAAGGCGCGTCAAGGCGCTGAGGCCGTGCCCGGCGGTGCGAGACGATGTCCGCTAGTCCAAGTCGATGTCGAGCGCCCTGGCCGGGCAAGCGTCCACCGCGTCGCGCACCGCCGCGTGACCACCGCGCGGGCTCGGATCCAGCAACCGCACCCGCCCGTCGTCCTCGTCTTGATCGAACACCTCCGGTGCGATAAGGGCGCACATGCCCGATCCGATACAGCGCTCCCGATCCGCCACAAGCCGTGTCATCGTTATCTCCTTCGTGCTCAACGGTTTACGAGGCAGACAGTGTCCACGTGACCGGCAATTCGTGCACGCCGTAGATGTTCATGTCGGTCCGCAGTTTCACCTCGTCCGCCGGGATGGCGAGCTCGAGGGTCGGGAACCGCCGCAGCAGCCCGGCGAATCCGGCACGCATTTCGATGCGAGCGAGCTGCTGGCCGAGGCAGGTGTGCACCCCGTGCCCGAAGGACAGGTGACCGCGCGCCTTGCGGTGGATGTCGAGGGTGTCGGGGTTGTCGAAGCGCTGCGGATCGTGATTGGCGGCCAGCAGCGAGACGACGACGGTCGATCCCTTGCGGATCGTTTCACCGCCCAGTTCGATGTCCTCGGTGGCGTAGCGATAGAAGATGTCGGCGATGGTCAGGTAGCGCAGGAGTTCCTCGACGGCATCGGGCACCAGTTCCGGATCGGCACGCAGTTCGGCCAACTGGTCCGGATGCTCGAGCAGCGCGAAAGTGCCCAGCGCCAACATGTTCGCGGTGGTTTCGTGGCCCGCGAGCAGCAGCAGGAACGCGATGCCGGTCAGTTCCTCGATGGACAGTTCGTCGTTGCGGGCCAGGTCGGACAGGATGTCGTCGCCGGGTTCGGCGCGTTTGGCCGTGACCAGCTGGGCGAGGTAGCCCATCATCGCGCCGTACGCTCCCATCTTCTCCTCCAGCGTCTGGTCCTTGACCAGGAACTTGGCGGAGTTGACCTGGAAGGTTTCCCGGTCCGCGTAAGGGACGCCGAGCATTTCGCAGATCACCAGCGACGGCACCGGCAGCGCGAATTCCTTGACCAGGTCGACCGGCGGGGTCAATTTCGCCATCTCGGCCAACTGCTGCTCGGCGATCTCGATGATGTGCTCTTCGAGCTGCTTCATCCGCCGGACCGTGAAGGTGCCGGTGAGCATGCGCCGCAGCCGGGTGTGATCCGGCGGGTCCATGGCGATGAACAGGCCCGGAATCTGCGGGGACGGTTCGGTGGCAGCGGGCATGCCGGGTGTCTCGTAGGGGACGTGCATGATGCCGAGATCCTGGCGCGAGCTGAACCGGGTGTCGGCCATGAGCTGGCGGACCGCGTCGTATCCGGTGACGAACCAGCCCTCGTGCCCGTCGGGGAAGATCAGCGGACAGACCGGGCCGGCCTCGCGCATCCGGCTGATCTCGCTGGGCGGATCGAAGGGGCCGGCGTCGCGCGCCGTGGGGAGACCGTTCGGGACCGAAACCGGTTGAGTCATCAGGTTTTCCTTTCGTGGCTGTTGTGCGGACCACGGTCGCGGAACGACCTGACATACGGCTGTCACGGCGCTGATACGGCCTGCTGGGCGGCATCAGCGACTGGGTTAGACTATGAATACAAATCTAGACTGCTAGTCTAGAACCTCCTGGACCGGCAAGAAGGATGAGACTGTGACCGACACGCCCATCACCGATGCGTTCCTGTACGACCGGTCCGGTTACCGCTACGACATCGCGGACCCCCGCTGGCGTGGTGACGACGGCACCGCACTGGCGATGAGTGCGCTGCCGGGCATCACGAAAGACCGGATCGTCACCTCGGATCGGTCGCTGTGGCGCTATCAGGCGGCGATCCCCGTCGATGCGCGCCACCGCGTGAGCCTCGGCGAGGGCTGTACGCCGATGGTCCCGATGGACTGGTCGGGTCGGCGCGTGCACTTCAAACTCGAATGGTTCAACCCGACGTCGAGTTTCAAAGACCGCGGGGTGGCGGTGATGGTCTCGCACCTGGTAGCCCAAGGCGCGGACCACGTGCTCGAGGACAGCTCCGGCAACGGCGGCTCCTCGGTCGCGGCCTACAGTGCCGCCGCCGGGATCCGAGCCAAGATCATCGTGCCCGAGTCCACCTCGGCCGCGAAAATTCTGCAGGTCCGCGCCTATGGCGCCCAGATCGAACTCGTCGCGGGCACCCGCGAGCAGGTGTCGCAGGAGGCGATCCGCCAGTCCGAACAGATCAGGTATGCCAGCCACAACTGGCACCCATTCTTCTTGCAGGGCACCAAAACCGTGGCCTACGAGATGTGGGAAGACCTCGGGTTCCGGGCCCCCGACAACGTGGTGCTGGTCGCCGGCGCCGGCAGCAACGTCCTGGGTTGTGACATCGCGTTCAGCGAGCTGCTCGAGGCGGGGCAGATCGCGCACCGGCCCCGCCTGTTCGTCGGCCAGCCCGAGCACTGGGCGACCATCGCCGACACGGTCAACGGTCTCGACCCGGCCGAGCGTGAACCGCGCGTCCCCACCATCGCCGAGGGCGCCGCTATCGCCGATCCGGTCCGGCTGCCCGAAGCGGTCGACGCGATCCGCCGTTCCGGTGGCGCGGCCGTCGCCGTCTCCGAGGAGATGATCCGGAAAGCGGTGCGCAAGCTCGCCTCGCGCGGCCTCTACGCCGAACCCACCAGCTGCGTCGCCGCCGCGGCGCTGGACCACTTCATCGCCGAGGGCGCCATCGGCGCGAGCGAGACCACCGTGGTCGTCCTCACCGGCGCCGGAACCAAGTCGTCGGAGAAAATGGCGGGCATCTTCGACGATGACCGCACGAGCCATCAAGGACAAAGGGCATGAGCGCCGAAGATGATGCGGCCCGCAACGACGGTGCTGAAGAGGACGAGCACCTGCTGGCCGAGGCGGAAAAGATCGCGGGCGCCATCGGACGGATGTTCCCCGGACTGTGCGAGGTCGTGCTCCACGATCTACGCAATCCCCAGCACGCTATCCGCGCCATCGAGAACAACCTGTCGGGCAGGCAGGTGGGGGATTCGGCTACCGAGCTCGGACTGGCGCGCATCGCTGACCCCGACTACCCGAGCGTGATCCAGAACTACCCCAACCAATTCCCCGACGGACGACCGGTCAAGAGCACCTCGATCGGCATCAAGAACAGGCAGGGACGATACGTCGCGGCGCTGTGCCTGAACCTGGACGTCTCCTCGTTGTCACCGCTGACCCGCACCCTCGCGAACCTCGTTGCCACCGAGGTCGCACACGGCGGCGAGGTCCTCGAGACACTGCGCGATCGAACCGCCCGCGAGCTGCGCGAGACCATCGAGGCCTTCGCCGCGGCCCGCTCGCACACCCCGCGGAGTCTGCCTGCCGACGCCAAACGTGCACTGGCCAAACAACTTCGCCGCGATGGCTACTTCGAATCCAGCGGCTCCGCGCAGACCATCGCCGACCTGCTCGGCGTCTCCCGCGCCAGCGTCTACAACTACTCCAAGTAACAAAGGACTGCTCCGGACATGACCGACATCCAGCTACGCAATAGTTCCGATCTGCGACCACCGGCCGGGCACTACTCGCATATCGCCATGCACGGCGGGCTCGCCTACATCTCCGGCCAGCTACCGGTCGACGAACGCGGAAACAGCTTGGCCGGACAGCCTTTCGACGTCCAGGCCCGGCAAGTCCTCGACAATCTCGACCGGTGTCTGGCCGCCGCCGGTATCGACAGGACCCGGCTGGTGTCGGTCTCGGTGCACGTCACCGACCTCGCGGCATGGCCAGCCTTCGACAGGATCTATGCCGCGTGGCTCGGCCCGCACCGCCCCGCTCGTATCGTGGCGGGCGCCAGTGCGTTGCACTACGACTCGGCCATCGAGATCCACGCTGTCGCCGCCATCCCGGAGCGACAGGGCGAGCGACGAAACTCGAATCACGCCGATATCCACCCGCGATAAGCATCCAGGTCGACATTGCCACCGCAGATGACCGTCACGACATGACGCCCGGCGAAACGGCCCGGATCCTCGAGGACGGCGGCGACACCCAACGCGGCAGCGGGCTCGACCACCAAACCCGTGTGCTCCCACAGCATTCGAACGCCCGCGATGATCGATGACTCCTGCACCAGCACAGCGTCGTCCGCCACCGTGAGGAGGTCGTCCAAGACCGCCTGGATAGGAAAACGACCGGCGACCCCGTCGGCGATGGTGTCATACGACTCGGTGGTGATCACCCGCCGCGCATGCCAGGAGCGGGTCATCGCCGGTGCACCCGCCGGCTGCACACAGATCACCTCGACACCCGGTGTCAGCGACTTCAGGACGTAACCGATACCGGTGGCCATCGCCCCGCCACCCAGCGCGACCAGCACCGCATCGAACGCGTCCTCCGCATCCGCCAACTCGAGCCCGATCGTCGCGGCACCCTCACAGGTCTCCAGGTCCAGGCTGTCCTCGACCAGCCGAACACCGCGCGATCGCGCGATACCCACCGCCTGCTCGCGGGCCATCTCGAAATCGCCGTCCACCACCATTAATTCGGCACCCAGCGCACGGATGCGATCGAGCTTGGCCGCAGGCGCCCGCCGCGACGCCACCACGGTCACCCGCAAGCCACGGCGACGACCGGACCACGCCAGCGCCTGCCCGAGGTTGCCCGCGCTGGCGCACACCACCGCCGTCCGCTTCTGCTCGGTCAACAGACTGGAGACGAGCTCGGTACCGCGAGCCTTGAAGCTACGCACCGGATTCGCCGTTTCCAGCTTGATACTCGCCGAGCAGCCGAGCCGACGCCCCAGCGCATCGCATCGGTACATCGGGGTATTCAGAAAGATCGGATCGATCACGCGGCGGGCCGCACGAATCCGGTTCAGATCAAGCCGCGTCTCGAGCACAGCACGACGATACTAAGCGGCAACCTGCCGTTTGAACGACCGCGTCAACCCTATGGAACATCGACGCCATGAACCGGCTGGCCAATGTCCCGGATCATGATTTCCTTCTAGCGTCCTCGTTCATGAAAACCATCAGTGACTACGTGTTTCCGGTCCGATCCGACATCCGAGTGCGGCAAGGCGATCTGGGTCGGGACGGCACCGTGAGCACGGTAGGGATGGCCCGCTGGCTGGAGGACGCTCGGATACATCTGGAACTGCCGCGGTTCGAACGACTGGTAGCGGCCGGTGAATTCGGTCCCTATCAGATCATTTTCGTCAGCCAAAGCGTCGAACGGCTCGCCCCCGCCCGTCGCACGGACACCGATATCGAAGTGCACACCGATATCCGTCGCATCGGGCGGTCATCGTTCACCTACGGACATGCGGTGTTCGCCGCAGGCAACCGCGTGGGCAGTGGTAGTGCCACGGTCGTGCTGTACGGCACCGCAGGCCCGCTCGCCCTGCCGGACGAATTGGTCGCCGATCTCACCGCTTTGGCAGGCCCGGATTCCAGCGACACGGTGGTAACCCGTCCGAATGCCGAACGTCAGCAACGCAACCATTACGCGTATTTCGCTCCGCTGCGTGCCCGGATCAGCGACGTCGACATCAATCAGCACGTCAATTTCATCGCCCTGGCCACTTGGTACGACGAGGCGGTCGCGGCATTCACCGCTGCGGCACTCGACATCGACGGGCTGGTGCCCGACCTGTCACCGTCGTCCTTTCGCATCGACTACGTCGGGGAGGTCATCTATCCCGGAAACTACGAAATCGGCGTCTTGGTCAACTCTTTCGATGCCAACTCCGTCCATTACCAGCTCGGCATCTTTCTCGGCAGCACCTGTCTGGGCGTGGCCGATGCCATCGGTCCGCGCGGCGAACTGCGCGCCAAGTCGTTAGGTCCTCGCTGAGCGGGCGTACTCGGCGGGCGTCTGACCGTAGCGTTTCTTGAACGCGCGGATGAAATGGCTGCTGTCGGCGAATTGCCAAAACGCGGCGAGTTCGGCGACCGTCGGCCGGTGGGACGGGGCAGCGAGGGCGAGGCGCGCCTGTGCCAGCCTGCGGTCGTGGATGTAGCCGGTCACCGACTCGCCGGCCATGGTGAACGCCCGTTGCAGAGTGCGCACGGAGACGTGGAGTTCCCGGGCCAGCATCGCCGGAGACAGCCCGGGATCGGCAAGCCGGCTGTCCGCCAAGTCCCTCGCCGCCTGAGCGAGCGCGGGCCGCAACCCCGGCTCCGCGTCGTCGAACCGACCCGTCGTCACCGCCCTGGCCAGTTCGAGCATGGCGCCGTGCGCGGCGTGCACACCGGTCGGGCCGAGGTCGGCCACGGTGGCGTGCACCATGTTCGTGTGCGCCATCAGCAGGCGCATCTCGGCCGAGTCCGCCGCCTCGGTGCGGCTCCGGTTCCGCAGTCGCGGCGCGAGCACCGCGGAGGGCAGCGTGAGAATCCTGACCGTGGTCTCCGGCGTCGCCCCGAAATGCATCGGCGGACCGTGCCGCAGCAAAAACTGCCCGCCCGCTACGGTGTAGTCGTCGTGATCGGCCGACGCACCCAAAGTCCAAGTGCCGCGGCGCACTACGTAAATCCGCACCTGATCGTCATAGCCGTACGGAGTACCGGCTGTGCGGATCACGGACGCGCTGTCGAGATCGGTGACGGCCACGTCGCGCAGCTTCGCGACGCGGCTCCTGACCCGGAAATCACCGGTGGTCACCGGACTGAAGGTCGGCAGCGGAAAGCCGTCGCCGACCTGTGTCTGCCACCCGTGCCGGAAGGTCTCGAAACCGCGCGATACCGCACCGGGATCGGTCGAATCCACGGCGAAAACCCCACGCGAGGCGGCGAAGTCCGCTGCAGTACTGTCCATCGCCGGCCGATCCATTCCGCGTTCGTTCTCGGACCCCCGCCGCGCCCATATTTCCCCGCAGCAGGGGCCGAGTCAAACCACCTTCATGGTGCCGCTTCGGGAACCCTCACATCGGATAGACCGAATGCTTACGCGGATTGAACTCCGGCTTGACCGGCGGCTTGTCCCGCAACAAACGCAACGCGTGCCGGATCTCCAGACGCGTGCGGGCGGGCTCGATGACGGCGTCGATGTAACCGCGTTCGGCGGCGATCCACGGGGTGGCGATGGTCTCGTTGTAATGGTTGACCATGAAATCGCGCGCGGCCGCCCGCTGCTCCGCAGGCACCGCCGCCAATTGCCGCTTACCGATGAGGTCGACCGCGCTCTCGGCGCCGATCACCGCGATCCGGGCCGTCGGCCAGGCGAAACTGATATCGGCGCCCACCTGCCGGGCCGCCATCATGCCGTACGCGCCGCCATAGGACTTACGCACCACAAGATTGATGATCGGCACCGTCGCCTCGATGATCGCGCGCGGCACCCGGCCACCGCGAATGATCACCCCGTTGGCTTCCTGATCGAGACCCGGCAGCACGCCCGGCGTATCGACGACGAACACCAGCGGAATGTTGAACGCGTCGCAGAGCCGGATGAAGTAGGTCGACTTGTCCGAGCAGGCCGCGTCGATGGAACCACCGAGCACCAACGGTTGATTGGCGATCACACCGACCGGAAAACCGTCGACCCTGGCGAATCCGGTGATCAGGTTCGGCGCGAATTCCGCACGCACCTCGTGGAATTCACCGTCGTCGAAGATCCGCAGCAGGATCTCGTGCATGTCGTACCCGGTGCGATCGGAATCCGGGATGATCTTGTCGAGTTCCCGATCAGTCGCGGTGATCTCCGGCTCCAGACCGGGATTCACGATCGGCGGCTGCTCGAGGCAGCTGGTCGGGAAATAGCTCAGGTACTGGCGGGCCCAGTCGTAAGCTTCCTGCTCGGTGGCCGCCACGTGATGCAGGGTGCCGCGCTTGGCCTGCACCTCCGCGCCACCGAGGTCCTCAGCCGAGATGTCCTCACCGTTGACGGCTTTGATCACCTCGGGCCCGGTCACGAACATGTAGGAATCCTTGGTGCCGATCAGCACATCGGTATTGATCGGCCCGTACACCGAACCCGCGGCGCACTTACCGAGGATGATCGACACCTGCGGCACATAGCCGGACAGCTTCTCCAACACACGGGAAATGTCACCGAACGACGCGATCGAGCCCACCGCGTCCTGGATCCGCGCGCCGCCGGAGTCGTTGATCGTCACCACCGGGCAGGCGTTGTCGAACGCGAACTGCAACGCGCGCATGAACTTTCGGGCCGAGGTGATACCGACCGACCCGCCGTAGACGGTCTGGTCGTGTGCGATCACGACCACCGGACGGCCGCCGATCAACCCGCGACCAGTGACCAGTCCATCGCCGTAGAGAGCGTCCGGTTGGTCGGGCTGGCGCGCCAACGCACTGGTCTCGAGGAATGTCCCGGGGTCGAGCAGCATGTGTATCCGCTGCCGAACGCTCGGAATGCCCTTCTTCTCCCGCTTGGCAATACCGCCTTCACCTGCGGGTTCCGCAGCGATCGCCAGGATCTTGACCAGTTCATCTAGCTTCGCCTGGGTATCAACCACGCTTGCCGCCACCTTCCCTACCAACTGTTGTGCCTTGGCGACGTTAAGCGGTGTGGACACAAGAACGCGATAACAGTCCCCATATGCGGGACAGGTCACAGTTCGGGCCCGATTGGTATGGCATTCCCAACAGCTCGAAAGCGGGCCCGGAGCGGGTCGACTGTACCGCGTGCGGTATGAGGTGACGTGGCGGTTGGTGGGTGCCGGGGGTCAGTTCCGCTTCAGGCTGCCGACACTCAGCGATCCGTTCGAGGGCGTCGGTTTGTTCGCGGTGGCCGGCGGCTGGTCCGCGGTCGGCGGCTCGCTCTCGGGTGGCAGTTTGTTCTCGACCTCGCGGATATAACCGGCGGGATCCTCGTCGACGGCCTCCACACCGGCGTAATTGCGCGCCTCGTAGGCGGCGAAGGCGACGGCCAGCCGATGGCGGCGCCACAACCCGGCGAGCCTGCGGAAATCGGTGAGACCCTCGCGTTCCTCCTCGGCCATGTGATCGCTGTTGGCCAGATTCGCCGCCGCGACCGCCGCGTACCAGTCGTCGGTGCCCACCTGATGCTGTGCCACCTCGGCGACCGCGTCCCTGATCTCGTTGTGGTCGTGGATCGCGTCGAGCGTCTCGTCCTCCACCCGGTCCGTGCGCCGGGCGGCGATACCCACCTGCAGCAGCTCCGGATAGAAGATCTCCTCCTCGGCCTTCGCGTGCAGCTCGAGGAAGGCCGCGAGCCGGTCCCAGATCGCGGAAAGCACCTCGGTCTCGGTGCGGTCGATCTGCTCCAGAATCGCGAACAGCCGCCGCTGCTCACGGTGGTCGTCGAGAATCAGCTCGGTAATGTCCACAATTCCTCCCTGATAACGCATTTCAGGTCAGTACTGGACGCCAGGCAAACTAGCTCTCGGGCAGCCGGCAGGTCCCTGTGAATCGACAATAACGCACCCGGACGACGATCTTCCGGAACGCCCGACGGTGGGGGCAGGTCGCGACCGGATCTGTCCGCGCCCGGTCCCGCGCCGCCGAGGTGCTGGGCGGGGGAGTCGGTGCCGCGTTCGTCGGCACGAGCGACCCGTCGGACACCGGCGAGGTCGCTCGAGCGCGGCTGCTCGCGCGCTAGCCGCTGGGTCAACCCGGCCGGGACGTCGGTGCGGCGATCTCGGCCAGTGGGTGCGGCGAGTCGGTGACATGCTCCGGGCCGGTCAGCGGGAACCGGGCCCGTCCGCCCCGCCGCACCGCGTGGCATCGATACGCGATGGCGCACCTGCCGCCTATGCTGGCACCCGAAACGCGGATCAGGAGAACAATTTTGGCGAAGCTACACCGCCCGGGGCGCCCCGGCGACCTGCCGGACGCGCGAGTGCTGTGGACGCGGTGGGCGGCCGTCGCGGTCGCGACCTACGACCGGGACCAGGAGCGCGAGCCCGCGCACCATCGTTACGGATACTGGCTCGACGACGACGGCCTGCACTGGGACGACTGCGGCTGCACCTGGTGGGTGTTCAAGTGGTACGGCGACGGCCGCGCGGTACTCGTCGGGGAAGACGAATCGAGCAAGGTCAAAACGCACGAGCCCGCGATCGACCTGCTGGCCGGGGCCCCGGAATGGCTACCGCGCCAATACGTTCAAGGCCTGATCGATGACTACATGGTCGGCTGTGTCTACTGGTTCGACGAGGGTGCCTGGCACCGGGCGCCGTACCCGGACGGCCTGGCCGACGACGGACTCGACTGCGGCATCTCGTCGTTGACCACCCGCGAGGGTGCGGTCGGCGAGATCGCCGAGCGGCTGGAGTTCGATGCCACCGACGCCGGCATGCCCGAGCTGTGCGACCAGCTACTCGACGCCGCCGAGCGCGGCACCGTCACCGAGAATGTGCTTCGCTCCTTCGCCGAGTCGATGACACGGTTGACGGAGCAGCACTACCCAGGCGACGATTCCCGGCCACGCACCGACGACGACATCGCCGCCATGTTCACACTGGCCCGTCGCGCCGGTCTGGACACTGCCGCCTGGACCGGCACGCTCGGCGTCCGAAGCTGAACGGGTCTTCGCTTTCTACGCCAGTGAGCGCGGGCACTGAAGCCGCGCACTGGTGCCGCACGGCGGCGGAATACCTGGTCGTCGAAGATTCGCGCGAGCATCTCGGGTCCGGCCAGCGGTAAGCAAGGCCAACTAACGAGACGCTGGGCTATGGGCTCGAGACTCTCGCTCATGGAGTGTCTCGGCGGGGCGGGTTCTACTTTCTATGTCCACATAGGAGGACCGCCATGTCCCATCACAATCCACGCGCAGTGGCCACCGTTCCGAACAACAGACCCTCGTATCTGACTTTCGGGTTCGCCTGGCTGCTCGGTTACACCGCATTCGCGCTGACCTACGGCGACGATTCCAGTCCGCCGATACCTTCCGCCGTCGCGCCCGTTCTGCTACTCGGCGGACTGCTGACCGGCTTGATCGTGACCGGGGTGTCCGCGGTCCGAGCGCAGCGCGGTGCCCACGGTCGCGAGGCTGTTGTCGGCATCTTGCTGGCCGCGTCCTGGTTGATCGGCTTCGGTGCGCTGTATCTGATCATCACCGCCCTGGAGACGGCGCTGCACGACGTGCAGGTGCAGACGTTGTTATGGCCGACCGGGTCCGGCCTCGTCGTCGGAATGATCTACCTCGCAGGCGGAGCCGCATATCGTGATCTCGTCCAATACACGCTCGGTGCTTGGCTTGCGGTGACGTCGTCGGCCGCGCTACTGCTCGACGGAGCAAACCTGTACTGGGTCTTGGCTATCGCCGGAGGCGGCGGCTACCTCGTCGCCGCACTGTGCGGACCCCGGGATGAAGCGCCGCCGAGGCGTAGCGAATCACGGCTGAGCGGGCTGGCATGATCGCACTGTGAATTTACGATTCGGTATTCAGTTGGCGCCGACCGTGACCGAGCTGCCGCAGTTGCGTGCGATGGCGAAGGTGGCGGACCGGGAAGGCCTGGATCTGCTCGGCATCCAGGACCATCCGTACTCGGGCGGACTGGCCGACACGTTCGCGGTGATCGCCACCATCCTGGCGGAAACCGAACGGCTGCGGGTGTTTCCGGATGTGGCGAGCCTGCCGTTGCGCGGACCCGCGATGCTCGGGAAACAAGCCGCGACTCTGGATCTGCTCAGCGGCGGCCGATTCGACCTGGCCTTGGGCGCGGGCGCGTTCTGGCCCGCGATCGGCGCCATGGGCGGCCCGGTGCGGTCGAATCCCGAAGCGCTGCAAGCACTCGAGGAAGCCACCGCGATCATCCGCGCCATGTGGTTGCCGGGGACGAAGGCGAAAGTCCATGGCACGCACTACACCGTGCACGGTGTGCAGTCCGGGCCGGCGCCCGCGCATCCGGTCGGCATCTGGTTCGGCAGCGTCGGCCCGAAGGCCAATGCCCTCACCGGACGGATCGCCGACGGCTGGGCCGCACCCATCCCGCACTACCTGCCGTACGAGAAATGGCAAGCGACACAGGACATCATCTCCGCCGCCGCGACCGAGGCCGGACGTAACCCGGCCGACATCACCCGGATGGCCCAACTCGTCGGCACTATCACCGAAACTCCAGGTCCGGTCACGCTTCGCGGCGAAGCACCGATCCGCACCGACGCGGCAGGCTGGGCCCGCATTCTCGCCGATCTCGCCAACGAAACCGGCTTCGACACCTTCGTCTACTGGCCCGAATCCGCGGACGACACCCAACTCCGCCGCTGGATCAGCGACGTCATCCCTGCCACCCGAGCCCTGTGCGCCTGAACTCCCAGCCGCTGACGTGTTCATGTGGGCCATCAGCTTCGACAGGGCTCGCTCGGGGTCGCTGAGGTACGCATGATCGTCGTGCGATGGCCGACACAGTGCGGAAAGCGCGACCGTGGATACGTTCGCGCGTTTCGCCGGGCGGGGAGCACGTCCTCGGTCAGGACCGTGCGCTCGATATGGTGCGGTCAGCAGGTATGACGGGGAGTGCGACCACGCGGGTAATGTCGGAGTCCGTGGAGTCGGCAGTAGTTTTGATAACTGGTTCGTCCGGTGTGGTGGGAGCTGCCGTCGCGCAGGAAATGCACGCGGCGGGTTGGCAGGTGCGCGGCTGGGATGTTCGTCCCGGCCAGTGGACCACCCATCGAGGCGATCTGCGCGACCCGCAACTTCGAGTACGCGCCGTGCACGGGGCCGAGGTTGTCGTGCACACGGCTGCGCTGCACGCTCCGCATGTCGGACGGGTCGGCGACGACGAGTTCCGTGGCGTCAACGTGGACGCCACCGCCGCGCTGCTCGAGCAGGCGTCCGAATGTGGTGTCCGGCGAATGGTTTACACCAGCAGCACCTCGGTCTACGGGCACGCACTGGTGCCCACCGATCGTGCGGTTTGGGTCGACGAAACGCTGGAACCGCGGCCGCGCGACATCTATGACGAAACCAAGCTCGGCGCGGAAGCTCTTCTCGCCGAAGGCGATCGGACGCTCACCACGGTCGTGCTGCGCATCGCCCGCTGCTTCCCGGAGGAGCCCGCTATCCGGGCTGCCCACCGGCTCTACCGCGGGGTCGACGTCCGCGATGTCGCCCGCGCCCACCGACTGGCTGCCGAACACCCTGAGGTAACCGGCGCATTCAACATCGCCGGGCCAATGATGTTCGGCCCCAACGACGCCCAGCAGTTGTGGCACGACCCGAGGCCACTGCTCGAACAACGAGCGCCCGACATCGTCACCTTGTTCCGGCAGCAAGGCTGGCCACTGCCGACCACCATCGACCGCGTCTACGACTCCGGCAAAGCTCGCCGGCAGCTCGGTTATCAGCCGGCCTACGACGCCGCGGCGCTCGTCGGCTAGCGACGTCCATGGCTCGCGATCGCCCGGCCGAACGAGTCCACCTCGGCCCGGGGCGGCCGAGCGCGATGAGATGCCGCAGTTCCACGTCGGACGTGAATTCAGGCTGGCTAGTTACCTCGCTGATCGGTCGAAAACTGGCGCTGTTGGCGAGGGACCGTGCGGTCTAGCGTTGCCTCCATGACCGATTCCCTTTCGCACGGCGAGCAACTCGTCGAGCTCAACGAGTTCGAGCTGTGCTTCGAGACCTTCGGCAACCCCGCCGACTCGGCGATCCTGCTCATCGATGGCGCGGCCGCCTCGATGCTGTGGTGGGAAACCGAACTGTGCGAACAGATCTCGCGCGGCGACCGGTTCGTGGTCCGCTACGACAACCGGGACACCGGCAGATCCACCAGCTACCCGAAGGGACGGCCGGGCTACGCATACACCGACCTGGCCGCGGACGCACTCGGTCTCCTCGACGCCCTGCACATCGAGCGCGCACACATCGTCTGCCGATCGATGTCCGGCGGCATCGGACTCATCCTCGGCGTAGACCACCCCGACCGGGTGGCGTCCCTGACGTTCGTCTCCACTTCCACCGGCGCGGAAGGACTTCCGCCGTCGTCGGAGGAGCTCAGCACTTCCGCCGACCCGGACCCCACTGATTCCCGCGCGGTAGTGGATTATGTTGTCGGCTCGGCGAAGTTGTACTCGGGCGGCTCACCCTACTTCGACGAAACCGCCACCCGAACACTGGTCGAGCGGGACGTGGCCCGCACTCGCGACATCGGCTCCACCCTCGTCAACCACTACGCGATGAGCTTCGACGGGGCGTCCCGCGATTTTGCCGCCATCGAGGCGCCGACTCTGGTGGTGCACGGCGACCACGACCCGGTTTTCCCACTCCCACACGGATATTCGCTGCGCGACACGATTCCCGGCGCGACGCTGTTGATCCTGGAAGGCGCCGGGCACGACCTACCGAAGCCGCTATGGAATGTGTTCGTCCCGGCCCTGTTGCAGCACACCAAAGGCGGTCTCTGATGACCACGTTGCAGTCGGCACTCTGGCTGCCGATATTCGATGATCTCGCCGACCCGGTCGCGGTAGCACGGCTCGCCGCCGAGGCGGAGGAGGCCGGCTGGCACGGCATGTTCGTGTGGGACCACGTGCGTTGGCGGGAGCCGGTCCGCCAGGTGGCCGACCCGTGGATCACGCTGGCCGCGATCGCCACCGCCACCGAAAACCTCCGGTTCGGCCCCATGGTCACACCCCTTGCCCGCCGCCGACCCACCAAGGTCGCCAGGGAAACCGCGACACTCGACCGCCTCAGCGGTGGCCGCCTCACCCTCGGCGTCGGCCTCGGCAGCAACCGCTTCGCCGAAGAACTATCGGCCACCGGCGAGGAACTCGACGACCGGCGCCGCGGTCGGATGCTCGACGAATCACTGCAGATCCTCACCGCCGCCTGGTCCGGCGAGCCGGTACACCATCACAGCGAGCACTACACCGTCGACGGAATCTCCTTCCTGCCCACCCCGATTCAACGCCCCGGCGTACCGGTATGGGCCGCAGGATTCCCCGGCAACCTCCGACCGCCGCGCCGCGCCGCCCGCCACGACGGCTTCTTCCCCGTCAACCTCGAACACCCCGACCAACTCGCCGACATCGCCACCACCCTCACCGCCCTCCGGCAGCACAGCACCACTCCGTTCGACATCGCCGTCCCGCTCCCGGCCAACGCCGACCCCGCGCCCTACGCCAAGGCGGGAGCCACCTGGTGGCTGGTCGAGTTCGTGCCGGACACCGTGACGCTGGACCAGGTGCGAGGGGTCCTCCGTGACGGGCCGGTCGAAGGGTGACGGCGCGATTCGGCAGTTCGCTTGCGTGGCAACACCGGCCGGCCACTATCGAATGAGCTGTGCGGTCGTCCATTGGCGGAGCTTGTCGGGATTGCGGACAGCCCAGACGCGTCGGATCCGATTGTCCGAGATATCGAACGCCACCACCGCCGTAACTGTGCCGTTCATCTGAGTCACCAGACCGGGCTGGCCGTTGACCGTGCACTCCAGGATCGTCACACCGCGTACCCGGCCTGAGACGTCAACGAGATAGCGGGCGATCTGCTCGCCACCCTCGATCGGCCGCGGCGCAGCGTTGACCTGTCCGCCGCCGTCGGCGATCGCCGTCGCGGCGGGATCGAGGAACCCGATGAGGGCGTTGATGTCCCGGGCTTCCCACGCCTGCTTGAACCCCCGGACGACCCGCGCCTGCTCGGCGGTAGGCGCCGCGGCGGGCTGCGCGGCATCGATGCGCCTGCGCGCCGAGGTGGCGAGCTGACGGCACGCCGCCGGGCTGCGGCCGACGATCTCGGCCACTTCCGCGAACGGGTAGCGGAAGACGTCGTGCAGGATGAACGCCACGCGCTCGGCCGGGGTCATCGATTCGAGCACGACCAGGAAAGCCATGGTGATCGACTCGTCGAGGGTGACCCGGTCGGCAGGGTCGGTGCCGGAGCCCTCGCTCCACTCCCCACGGTCGGGCAGCGGTTCGGGAACCCACTCGCCGACATAGCGTTCCCGCCTGACGCGCGCCGAGCCCAGCAGATCCAAGCAGATGCGCCCCGCGACCCTCGTCAACCACGCACCCGGCGAGGCAATGGCCCGCTGCTGGTCGCGAGACATGGCATACCAGCGCGCATACGTCTCCTGCACGACGTCCTCGGCATCGGCAAGCGAACCGAGGAGCCGATACGCGAGATTGATCAGCTGCCGACGCTCGCTCATGATCGCGTCCAGGCTCGGATCGAGCCGGCCATCCGGCCCCGCGTCGGTGGTCATCGTGTCGCCGATCTTCCGCTGTTGCTTCCGCTCACATCGTTACGACGAAACAGCCGCCCGGAATGTGATGTTGCCGCGGCGACCGCGCGGGAGATGGCGTGGGTGGCGGGACGTTCGCCGCCACCCACGACCAGCGGTGTGCCCGCGCAAGGCGCACGGCGACCAAGCTCACCTGGCGGCAAACGACCTCTGGTAGTCGAGATAAGCGTCGATGACGGCGGTTTCGGTGGTGTATTGATCACCGAAACGGTCGGGGCTCCAGTCGTCGGCGGGAGTCAGGTCGCTTGTTCCGTGCAGGAGCAGGTCGGTGAGGACCTTGGCGTGGCCGGGGCCGTGGGTGAACCCGGCTTCGTTGTCCCCGGTCAGGGCATAGAGGCCCTCGACGGCGGCGACCGGCCCGACCAGTGCCCGCCAATCAGGGGTGTAGCAGGGTGCGCCGTGTTTGACCATGATGCTGGATTGCCGGGCAAGGGCCGGCATCACGGTGTCGGCGCGTGCGGCCACTCGCAGCAGTTCCCGCACACCGTCGTAAGGAATCTCGTCGAACCGTTCCGGCATCGGGGTGTCCAGGAGGATGTTGCGCGGGTACGTGTCGTAAGTGCCGCCCCACAGCAAGCCGCCGTCGTGACGGCGCACCCACAACAGTGTTCCGCCCTCGGGATCCTCGGGGATCAGCCCCGAAAGGAACAGCGCGGGCAAGGTGCCGGGCAGGTCGAGGTTCTCGGTGATGATCCGTGACGTGACTTGCGGTGCGGTGGGCAGAAATATGCCGAGGGGAGCGAGCAATTCGTTGCTCCAGGCGCCCGCCGCCACCACGACGGCCGCGCAATCAATTGTCCCGGTAGCGGTTTCGACGCCGACGATACGATCGCCGCGGGTCCGCAGGGCGGTAGCCGGCCGCCGCGCGTGGACCACTAGCGGGTGACGGTGCAGCCGCTCGGCAAGGGCCGCCCCGACCTTCGGCGCGAAGACCTGCGCACCGCCTGGCTCGAACAACCCACCGGATATTCCACTGCCCTTGACCAGGCCGTGGGTCAGCGCCTCGACTTCCGCCGCGTCCAGGACAGTGGCCTGCTCGCCGTACTCCGCACCGCTGTCGCTGACTTCCTGCAAAGAGGACGCGCGGGCGTCCAGTGACAGGATCCCGTTGCGACGCAGGTCGATGTCGTGGCCGTCGGCTTGCAGCCGGGCGTAGTAGTCCAGGCTGTACCCGGTCACGGCTTGTTCTGCGGCGAACGGAGTCCAGCTTGCCAGGAATCCGGCGCCGGCTGCGCTCGTGCCCTGGAAGAGCCCGTCGCGTTCCAGCAGTCGGACCCTTCCGGCCCCGGCTTCGATCAGGTGCAAAGCCATTGTGCACCCTAGTATTCCGCCACCGATGACGACGACGTCGGAATGGTCAGACATTGTTCCTCCACAGCGAGTTCGACCGATATTTCGAACCCCGGGGCCCTGGGATGAAACCGACCCTAGCCGACTCCGGAAATTTTCGCCTATGGCAATTTTCGGGCCGAATGCCCTGCTCGCGGAGGCTATTTCGCTGGACGGCGACCGCTGGGATGGGCGTTGCGCCGCCGGCTCAGCCGCAGCGCACCTCACATTCCGGAGCGCGGCGTCGTCGGAGTAGCGGAACCACAGCAACCGTCGCCGGCGAACCGGTGCCGGTCGGAATCCCGAACAGAGGACGCGATGACTACCAACGATTCCGAACTCGCGGCGTTCTTCGCCAACCGTGCCGAGGCACAGCAGTCGAAGAACATCGATCGACTCATGGGGCACTACGACCCCGACATCGTCTACTACGACGTCGTACCCCCACTCCGGTTCGCCGGACACGATGAGGTGCGCCGTAATTTCCTACGCTGGTTCGACGGCTACGAGGGCCCCATCAGCCTGCAGACCCACGACCGCACCGTGCGGACCAGCGGCGACGTCGCCTTCGCCAACATGCTGCACCTGGACTCGGGAACCCGCAAAGGTGGGCTGCAAGCGTCGATTTGGGTCCGCGAGACCGTGTGCCTGCATCGGTCCAACGGCGCCTGGCTGATCACCCACGAACACATCTCGATTCCGATCAACCCGGAGAACATGCAAGTCTGGCTCGCCACGGAGAAGGACCAACCTGCCTGACGAAGCCGCAGACCGGATCGGGATACCCGAGCCGGTCGACGGAAGCTGACCCGACCGCGCCATCGCCGCGTTCTTCCACGAAACCGGCCTCCCAACCCAAATACGCTGTTGGACAGTCGATCAGGGGGAACTGATGCCACTCGCTTCTCGGCCGATGCCAGCCTCAATTCCTCCTGATCGTCCGACCAACAGGGCGACACGAAGTGCCATCGGTCAGCCTGCGGTTTTTGTGTCGATTTTCACGCCTGCTACCTGGAGTTCGTCCAGTGCCCGTTCGATGCTGCCGGGGGACACGCCTGCGGACAGGTTCACCAGCACTCGGGTGTTGAAACCGGCGGTGCGGGCATCCATGGCGGTGGCGCGAACGCAATGGTCGGTGGCGATGCCGCAGACGTCGACGGTGTCGATGTCGTTGGCGCGCAACCAGTCCGCGAGAGCTGTTCCGTCCTTGGTGGCGCCCTGGAAGCCGGAGTAAGCGGCGGCGTAGGCGCCTTTGAAGAAGACCTCATCGATCGGCGCGGTGTCCAGGTTCGGGTGGAAGTCGGCGCCGGGGGTGTCGACCCGGCAGTGCGGCGGCCACGTGTCGACGAAATCGGGAGTGTCGGAGAAATGGGCACCCGGGTCGATGTGATAGTCGCGGGTGGCGGTGATCGCGGCATAGTGACTGTCCCGCAGATACCGGCTGATTCGTTCGGCCAGCGCGGCGCCGCCCGTGACAGCCACCGTCCCGCCCTCGCAGAAGTCGTTCTGTACGTCGACGATGATCAGAGCTTTGCCCATGACGCCTCCACAAGATCGGTCCCGCAACGTTTTTCAACCAGCGCTTATTGTAGATTGCTATCACCAGTGCGGACCGGCGAACGCACAATCGGCTCGTCTGCCCCGCACCTCCGCCACGCTCCCGGAGCCGCTTGCATGGTCGGCGGTCATGCAACTCCGACGAGGTCGACTTCGCCGTCGCGCAGCGACGACCGCGAAACCTTGTGGAACGGAACGCGGATCGATGAATGATCGTGCTGAGTTATTGTTCGGCTCGATGTACGGCGTCGAGCCGGGTCAAATCGTCTGGCGTGAGCGATAGTCCGGCCGCAGCTACGTTGTCCATCAGGTGGTCCGGGTCACCTGTGCCGGGGATGAGCAGCACATGCGGACCGCGGTGCAATGCCCATGCCAGGCGAATCTGCGCTGGTGTGGCGTCGTGAGCGCGGGCGATCGCACCGACTTCCGGGTGTTCGCCGGCCGTAGCGCCCGCTTCCCGACCCGCACCGGCGATGGTGAAGAACGGCACGAACGCGATTCCCTGCGCACCGCAAGCGTCGACGAATTCGTCCTGGTCGCCGCGGTGGCGCAGCCCGTAAGGGTTCTGTACGCACACCACCGGGGCGATCGCCTGCGCTTCGGCCAGATCCGCGGGCGTGGCATTCGAGACCCCGAGGTGACGGATCAGCCCGGCCTCGCGCAACTCGGCCAGCACACCGAAATGCTCGGCAATCGAATCTTGGCCGGACCGGCGCAGATACACCAGGTCGAGATGGTCACGGCCGAGTTGGCGCAGATTTTCCTCGACCTCACCGCGGAGTTGCCCCGGCGTGGCCGGCTCCAGCCAATGCCCGGACCGATCGCGGCGTGGCCCGACTTTCGCGGCGATGAGCAGCTCATCCGGGTACGGAGCCAGTGCGTGATTGATCAGCTCGTTCGCAGAACGCAACCGGGAAAAGTAGAACGCGGCAGTATCAATGTGATTCACCCCGAGCTCGACCGCTCGACGCAACACCCGAACAGCCTCACCCCGATCGCGCGGCACTGCGTCCGCTGCGAACGCCTGACCGTACTGCGGAAGCCGCATCGCGCCCAGCCCGATCCGATTGACCGTCGAATCGCCGAGCTTCCACGATCCACCAGCCGCCGCGTCTACCCTCCCCGAAACCATGAAAGTCAGTCTGCCACACGGCAAACCACAATTCCGCAGCCGCCGAGCGCCCCGGAGCACCAGTTCTCCTGTTCAGCCAGTGCGCGATCAGCGGCGTGCGCGGATGTGCGGCACCGCTGGCGGTCGTGCCCGCCAGGCGCTGAATGATCAGCGTTTGAAGTGGCGCCAGTCGCTGCAAGTGTCCCTCAGGAAATCCGAATTGCAGATCCGCATCCAGGCGGTGTCGGTTCGGATGGCTTGGTAGTCCCAGACGACCTTGCTCCAGTGCTTGTCCTTGTCGACCGGGTTGCGGAACTCGACCGCCGAGTACCCCTCCACCGACACCTCGAGGTAGATCTCCTGGTCGTTGTCGTCCGTGTCGTCCACTTCGACGTGGAACACGAACCCGCCGTGGTTCTCGTCCGCCGGGGCGAAATAGACATTGCCCGACACGGATCCGAGGCCGTACCCGGTCGACATTTTCAGGTCTCGGCGAGCTGCCGGATCTGCGGGTCCAGCGTCGGCCACCGAGGGGGCCCAGCGGTTTTGCCGTCCGGGGGCGACCCATGGTCATCCGGCTGGGCCTGGGTCAGTGGTGCTGTCACCATGAGCGCGCACAGCGCCGTCACCGTTAATGCGGTCTTGCTTGTCGCGTTGATCATTGTTTCGACCTCCTCGATGCGCTCGGACACAACGCAGGGAACCCCCCGATCGCCACCCCGAAATCGTCGTAACCCGAGCGGCATGCGTTCGCTTGTACCTGTTCGGGTGGCGGGATTCCTCGAATCCCAGGCTTGCAGGGCCTGCGCGCCGCGGCCAGCCACTGAAGTTCACGCCATCGATTCGGTGCGGTGGGCGTTGCTTGGTGATGCCTCACGCCCGCCAGAATTTTACGTATCGGTCGGTATTCATGTACGGATGGGAACCTCAGCAGACGGCATGCGATGCCCCGGTTAATGAAAGTTATTTCGTATCCACCGATTCTGATCCCGGAGAGCGAAGCTCGAAAAGACCCGAAAATCTTCGCCGCTGCGGATCGGCAGGTGTCGCTGGACCACAAACTATCCGGGGTCACATCCGCTACTACAGTTCACTGCCCAGTTGGCTCAGTGCCTGCATGGCTTCACGCTCGATCCGGGAAAGATCGCTGAGGATGCTGCCTGCTTGGGCGAGGAATTGAGCATCTCCTGACTCACCTGCTTGCGCGATCAGTGCGGCGACTTGCGTCCAACCGGCCGCTGCCTCGGTGTACAGCCGGTGGCCGGTGTGCAGGTGAGGGCTATCAAGGGTCTGGGAGCATTCGGCGAGGAAGTCGCGGTAGAAGTTGCGGAAGAGGGCGCCCCCGGTGCCTGCCTGCTCCATCAAGCGTGCGGCCTGCGGTAGATCGCGCTGCGGGTCGTCGGTCCGCTCGAACCAGTTGGGTACCAGCTTGGCCGCCTTTTCGATACCGCGGTGTCCGAGGTTGGCGATGGGCGGGTTGAGGAAGGCGTCGGCGCAGGCGGTGATGGCGGGAACGATCTGGCTCTGCGGGGAGGGCGGGTGCGGCGCGGCGGTGAGAGTGAAGGATCGATGCTTGGCGGTCATCGGACCGCGCGCGGCCCTGGCCTGAGCGAGGCTGGTCAACTTGGTGGACACCGTTCCGCCTTGCTGGTCGGTGTCCACCAGGAATGCGTCATGGTCGTCGTAGCCGTACATGGCGACGACGTGACCGCCGAAGTGCACCTTCGACGTGAAGTAATCCAGGTAGTAGCTGTCGAGCTGCAGGCCGACAGGATGGCCCGCGCCGAGGAGGTCGACCACGTTCTCCCACGCCTTGCGAGGGGAGGCGGTCTCCTGGACCAGGAGCTCCAGCCCGAGCCTGGTGGCCAGGTTTCTGGTGAGTTCGAACGGCTTGGCCCGTCCACCGAGGAAGGGGAAGCCCATGCTCTTACTGTCCCAGTAGATGAACGACAGTCCGGAACCGAGACCGAACATCATCGGCTCGGACAGCTCGAGCCCATGCTGCCCCAGCAGCACGCCCAAAGCTGTTGTCTCGCAATGCCGCATACCGCGGGCATCTATGTCGATCATCATGGTTGTGCGACACCTTCCTGGGCAGCAATCATCAACTCTTCTCGCGGCCTGGTTGCTTGCCCACCGATAGAGGTCTGGCCTCCGGGCACCTGCGGGCCACAGCCAACACAACGAACCAGCGCTGCCACCATGTTGGACTCTCCCGTGGCGGGAGAGTCCAACGCTATGTCGATCGGACGTCTGCCCGTCTCGAGAAGGTCTGGCACTACCTGGCGGAATTCGGTTCGGCCGCCGTTCGGATCGGTGCGCGGGATCAGGGCGTGTGCAGCCTAGGCGGCAACGTGACTCGCGGCGATCAGTGCGTCGACGAAGCCCTCGGCTTTCGCGTCGAAGGCGGCGTAGTGGGCGGTCCGCGCGTCCCCGGCGATCGCCTCGCCGATCACGAGATTGCCTTCGGCGTCGAGACTTTGGGGCTGCTCCTCGGCATCGGGAAGCAGGCCGACCCGCGAGTCCGCGAAACCGCTGTAGTAGGCCAAGCCGTCGTTGAGCTGGGCTTCCAGTAGCTGCTGCATGCCGGGGATGATCGCGTCATCGGCTGTCGCGCCGGCCAATCCGAGCCACAGGATGCGCTTGCCTGCCAGGCGCGGCTTGCTGCGGCCGTAGGCGAAACCGTAGTTCCACACGGCATCGATCCAGCCTTTGAGCAGGGCGGGAACGCTCTGCCAGTAGACCGGGAACACCACGACCACGACCTCGGCGGCCAGCAGGCGCCGCATGTGCGCCTCGGCGGTGGGGGAGTAGACCTTGTCGCGATTGCCCCACTCGGGTTGGTCTGCGACGGTCATCCGTGGGTCGAAGTTCTCGGCCTGCAGATCGAGGAAATCGACTGTGTACCCGGCGGCGGAGAGGCGGCCGACGGCGCGGTCGGCGATATGAGCGGACAGCGAGTCGGAGCGGTGGTGGCCGAGGACCACGAGCGCGGTGGCGCCCGGTGTGGAGGTGCCGGTGGTGCTCGATCCGGTGGTGGTCAGTTCGGCGATGCGAGTCGTGGTGGCGGCGGACTGGGTCACGGTGCGTTCTCCTATTGGATCGGGGTGCGGGCTGTCCGGCCCGTTCGCTTCAGTCAACCGTGGAACGTGTGGACGATCTATGGGTGATCATCTCCTGTCGATAGGAATTCGTCTACGTTGGTGGGGTGGACCCGTTGAGTTCGTTGCTGAGCGGCATTCGTGCCGAAGGATCGGTCGTAGCCCATGCCGTGCTGCGCCCGCCGTGGACGATTCGCTTCGCCGACCGTGCGCCCCTGATCATGGTGACGGTGCTGCGTGGCGACGGCACGCTGGTGCTCGCTGATGGATCACACACGAGTCTGGTCGCCGGTGACACCGCGCTCGTGCAGGCGGGTGAACCCTTTCACCTCGCCGACGCGCCCGACGCGCTCGACCGTCCGCACGAGCGTTACGAGCTGTCCTGCTTCGTGCCGGACGGATTCGGTCCCGCCGATATCAGTTGCGCGACACCAGAATTGATAGTCACCCCATCCACAACCGGTGTGCCGGGCGAGACTTCGCTGCTGGTCGGCGCCTACCGGGCATCGGGGCGACGCCACGAACGGCTGTTGCGAGCGCTGCCGCAGGTGATGGTGATCAACGAAGACCCTGAAATGTGCTTGTGGCTGGAACAATCCGCCGCCGACGCAGTCCGGTTCAGCGCGGGCTCACAGGCGCTGATGGACCGGCTGCTGGACTGGGCACTGGTCTGCACGCTGCGCTCCTGGCTCGCCGAACAGCAGCAGTGCGCGCCCGCCTGGTACCGGGGGATGGCCGACCCGATCGTCGGCCCGGCGCTCACCGCCATCCACGACCGGCCGTTCCACCGCTGGACCGTGGCGAGCCTGGCCGCCGAGGCGGCGGTCTCGCGCGCACTGTTCGCTCGGCGCTTCACCGAAGTGATGGGCGAGCCGCCACTGGCCTACCTCACCGAATGGCGCATGGCCGAGGCCGAAGAACTGCTCGCCGACCCCGCTCGCAGCGTCGCCCAGGTGGCGACCACGGTCGGCTACTCCGACAGCTTCGGCTTCAGCGCGGCCTTCAAACGGCTCCGCGGGACGAGTCCCACCGAGTTCCGGGCAGCGCTGGTGCGGGCCGCACCCCACGACGAGTCGTCGTCCGGGTGGGTCTCGCGGATCACGACCGCATCGAACCACTCCACGCGCTCACGCCGCACGAGTGCGACGAGGACAGGGGGCTCGGTCTCGCGCTGACCAATCGGATACCCCCTCGAGATTCCAGTACCGGCGATGCCGCGTGAGGAACCCGGGTGGATATCAACCGAGATCCGGCGTTTTGGCTTCGTGCGGCGCCTTATCCGTACGCAGACCACGCCAACTCGGGTGGCGGAGTCCTTCAGCGCTGGCCTCGCGGTATTCGATATCGGCCACGAGTTCGGGTTCGACCCAATGCGCCGAGGAGGAGACGGAGCGTGGGGGTGGGATGTCGAAAGGGGTGTCGGGGCGGGTGATTTCGTTGAGGCGGAACTGGAGGACCTTGCGGTCTCGCATCGTCCAGCCGGTGCCGACGTTGCCGATGTGCACCAGGCGGCCCACGTCGTCGTAGGCGCCCATCACGATGGAGCCGAAGATGCCGGAGTAGCGCCCGTTGCCGGGGAGCCAACCGGCGATGACGACCTCGGTGGTTTTGCGTAGCGGGGTTTTGATCCAGGCGGGGGAGCGGCGGCCGGGCTGATAACTGGAGTCGAGGCGTTTGGAGATGATGCCCTCCAGTCCGTGGTCCCTGGCGACCTCGAGCATGGTGGCCGAACTGACGTCGACGTAGTAGGGCGGGGTGCGAGTGAGCGGTAGGTCGATCGCCAAATCGTCTAGTCGGGCGCGTCTTTCGGCATAGGGGAGCGCCATGATCGACTCTCCGTTGACGCCGAGCAAATCGAAAACGAGGTATTGCACGGGCACTTCACGCAAGAGTTCGGCGGTGGGGCGCACCACGTGCATCCGGCGCTGTAGTCGACGGAAAGACGGCACACCGGTGCCCGGCTCGGGTGCCACGATCTCGCCGTCGACCAGCACGTCCATGCCATCGAGCAGACCGGTAAAAGCAGTGGTCAACTCGGGAAAAGAACCACTGATATCGCGGTTGTTCCGACTGTAGAGCCGGCACTGCCCACCGTTCCATCGACCGAGCGCGCGAATGCCGTCCCACTTCATCTCGATCGCCCACAGGCCGGTGTCTGCCGGTGGCCGCCCGGAGACGGCCAGCATCGGCGCCGGCGCTGATTGCACAAGATCAGCATATATCCAGCAATCAATATGTATGGGACGGTCGCGCCAATAACTACTGTGGTCGGCTCCCGACCGGGGCGGGTGTCCCGGTGTCGGCGAGTCCGGTCAGGGCCTGCGGCAGTTCTCCCTGGTGCAGCACGCCGAGGCGTTGGGTGGCGCGGGTCAACGCGACGTAGAGCTCGGCCGCACCGCGTGGTCCGTCGGCGAGAATGCGTTCCGGTTCCACGACCAGCACGGCATCGAACTCCAACCCCTTCGTCGCTGACGCCGCCACCGCGCCGGGCACGTCCGGCGGCCCGATCACCACGCTGGTACCTTCGCGGTCGGCCTCCTCGCGGACGAATTCCTCGATGGCAGTCGACAATTCGTCAGCGCTCACCCGCTTGGCCCACGGCTGGACTCCGCACGCGCGCACCGACTCCGGCGGCTGCACATCGGGTGCGAACTCGGCGAGTACCGCGGCGGCGACGGCCATGATCTCCGCAGGGGTGCGGTAGTTCACGGTCATCGACCGGTAGATCCACCGGCCGGGCACATACGGCTGCAACATCGCGTCCCACGAGGTGGCGCCCGCAGCCGACCGGCGTTGGGCCAGATCGCCGACCACCGTGAATGATTTGCCCGGGCACCGTCGCATCAGCACCCGCCAATCCATCTCGGACAGCTCCTGCGCCTCGTCGACGACGACGTGGCGGTAGGTCCAATCCCGATCCGCGGCAGCGCGTTCGGCGAGCTCGCGGGTGTCGCGCTCGAGGAAACGATCCGCCAGGTCCTCGGCGTAGAGCAGGTCCTGGGCGAACAGGTGGTCCTCGTCGTCCATCATGTCTTCGCGGCCGACCATCAAGTCCAGCACGCCTGCGGCATACTGCGCCTGCTCCTTGCGTTCCCGCTCGGCGGTCTGGTCGACGGGCTTGTCGCGGCCGAGCAGATCGACCAGTTCGTCGAGCAGCGGCACGTCCGAGACCGTCCAGGCGGTGCCGTCGGTCCGCAACAGGGCTTCGTCGCCGCCCGCCGCGCGTAGTCGTTCGGCGGATGTATAGAGCTCGGCCAGTAGCGTTTCCGGTGTCAGAATCGGCCACAATTCGTCGAGTGCGGCGGTGAACGCGTCGTTGTCCGCGAGCTCCGCGATCAGGTCTTCCCGCAGTTGCTCCCACGCTTCGGTGTCCGAGCGGGTCAGCCAGCCCTTGCCGATCCGGGCGATCGCTCGTTCGGTGAGCGCCCAGGTCAGGATCTCCTGGAACACCTCGCGTGCCTCGTTGTGTGGACGCCCGCTCGCGCGCGCCTCTTCTCTGGCCCACCCGGCGACCTCGGCGTCGATCCGCGCCGTGACGTCAGCCAACTCGATGATCCGGGGCTCATCGGGTAGTCGCTGGCGATCTGCAACCGCGGCGGCGAGCACGTCGAGGATCTTCAGTGAACCCTTGAGGCGAGCCGCCTGCGGCGTGTCCTCTGCGGTGACGCGCAGGCCGGGAACGAGGTCGCCGGTGGTGGTGAACACCACGTTGGTTTCGCCCAGCGACGGCAGCACGCGGCTGATGTGGTTCAGGAACGCCGGATTGGGTCCGACAACCAGCACGCCCTGACGTTCCATCCGCTCACGCTGGGTGTAGAGGAGGTACGCGACGCGATGCAGCGCCACCACGGTCTTCCCCGTGCCCGGCCCACCCTCGATCACCAGCACACCGGGATGGTCGAGCCGGATGATCTCGTCCTGTTCGGCCTGGATCGTCGCCACGATGTCGTTCATCCCGTCACCGCGCGGCGCGTTTACCGCCGCGAGCAACGCCGCATCCCCGCGCTCGCCCCCGTCCGGACGGCCCAGCACCTCATCGGTGAAATCGACCAGCCGACGGCCGCGGGTGTGGAACTGGCGGCGGCGACGCATGTTCTCCGGTGTCGCGGCGGTAGCCACATAGAACGGACGCGCCGCCGGCGCCCGCCAATCGAGCAGCAACGGCTCGAACTCGTTCGCCTCATCGAACAGACCGATCCGGCCGATATAGGACCGCTCACCCGTGAGCGTGTCCAATCGACCGAAACACAGCCCGTTGTCCGCCACGTCCAACCGCATCACTTCCTTGGCCAGCGCGCGCACCTCGAAATCCCGCTCCATCGGGGTACCGTCGTTCCCGCGCAACGCCGCCGCGTACCTGCCCTTCACCCGGGCGCGCTCGGCGTCGAGCCGCGTGTAGAGCCCGGCCACATACCCGCGCTCGGACTGCAATTCGTCGTCGTACCCCTTGGTTGGCATGTGCCCCTTCACTGTTTGTTCTGTTACGACCGTCTCGCGTGTGCTCATGCGGACACCGGCGACCCTTGCGGGGCCGGCCGCAGCAGCGTCGCGGCTGCCGCCTCGGTGCGAAGCGCGGCCGACGCAGCCGTCACTCGGGCGTGACCTCGCAGCTGCACTCCCGCCCCGACATCGCCCCGCGACCCATACGTCGCCCACCACACATGCACCCAACATCTCCATTTCCCCAGGGGTCTGACCTAGGCGAGCAATTGTGCGGCATCACCCCGGTCTTGCCGCAAGCCCCCCTGTGCGCTATACATTGAGAGTGGGAAGGAGTACATCCTTTCCATTTTTCTTGTCCGGAGTAGACGGACCTCCTCGCGACGCCGTATGGACGGTTCCTCCTGTCCGCAACTGGCTGCGCACTGTAGCGCGGTTCCGATGTGCACCCTCGAATCGAACGTTCTGAAGTCACGGTTTATAGCGCGGTTCCGGCATGCACCCTCGAATCGAACGTTCCAAAGTCACGGTTTATGACGGCTGCAGCGACGCTGTACGTGGGCACGGTCGGCCCGACCGACGAATATGTTTGTGAACACTGAAAATTGCGCGAAGTATGTCGAAAGTGTCAGTGGCGCAGCGTAATCTCACGGGCATGCCGCCGAAATACATCCACGAGGGGTTGGTGGAACTGTTCCGCTGTCGGCCCGAGCTGGCAGCGGGTTTTCTGCATGAGGTATTCGGGTTACCCCTACCCGATTTCCAACAGACCCGTACCGAGGCTTGTGATTTCACCGACATCGGGCCCAAGGAATTCCGCGGGGACATGGCATTCTCGCTGACCAATGGGTCCGGCACCCCGGTGGCGGGGATCGCGGTCGAGGTGCAGCTACGTCGAGACGGCACCCGACAATGGAGTTGGCCGGTTTATGTCGTTACCCTCCGGGCGCGGTTGAAATGCCCGGTGTTCCTGCTCGTGGTGGCGCCGGACGTCGGTGTTGCGGAATGGGCGGCGCGACCGATCGACCTCGGGCATCCCGGCATGACCCTGCGTCCGCTGGTGCTGGGCCCTAACCAAGTGCCCGCGGTGACTGATCCGGCTGAAGCTGTCGCGGTGCCGGAGCGTGCGGTGCTGTCGGCAATCGCGCACGCCGAAGGCCCGCAGGCCCGCGAAGTCCTCTCTGCCCTGCTCGCAGGCCTCGTTAAGACCGAGGACGAGCGAGCGAAAATGTACTATGACATCGTGCACAAGGCTCTGTCTGAGTCGGCGCAACACCACCTGGAGGAGCTGATGACTACGGGATACGAGTACCAGAGCGACTTCGCCCGGAAGTATGTCGACGAAGGTCGGGCCGAGGGTCGGGCGAGCGAGGCGGCCCGCATGGTCCTGACGGTGCTGGATGCTCGCGGCATTTCCGTCAGCGACGAAATCCGGGCGCGGGTGCTGCGGTGTGCGGATGTGGATCAGCTCGAGACGTGGGTTCGGCGCGCCGTGTTGGTCGATACTGCGGACGAACTGTTCGACTGAGTTCGCGGTACTGCTTCGGAATGCTCGCTAGATCGGTGATGCGTGCTCAGAAGTGGAACGCACTTGTCGGTGCGGTGCTTTCTCGACGGCAGTTGCGGAGTGTCGTCCGCACATAGAGCCGCGGGTCGGCGGCGGGGCGTAGCGACATCCGCGGACCGATAGACGTTGTCGCGATTTGGCGGACACCGGCGCCCCTACCGGCTGATCGCCAAGGCCGCTCAAGCGGTTCGACGTCCCCCATCCGTCGAAGACAACACACGCACTACACCACTCCCATTTCCGCAGGGTTGTGGTCTAGGCGGCCATTGTGCAGCATCACCCGGGCCTTGCCGCAAGCCCGGGAGGTGCGCTATACATTGCGAGTGGGAAGGAGCGATCCTTTCCATTTTCTTGTCCGCGGTCGGCGGGCCGTCTCCTGATTCGGATCAGCGATGCATGCTGTTGCGCGCCCGGCCGAGTCGCAGTTCCGGTCTTGCGTGACGCAACAATGGGTCGGGAATCTGGATGAGCCTCGTAGGGAGATCGACGATGGAGCGCACCGACATCGTCGATCATGCTGACGGGTTCTTTTTCCTGACCGACGATCACCTCGACGATCAGCTGCGGACCATCGCCGAGAAGACAGGGCCGAGGTTGCGGCCAGGTGTCGGCGCGCTGCAAATCCATACGGCAAGTGACGACGGGATGGCGCGTGTGACCGTCGCTGTCAGCGACACAGCGTTGCCTGCAGCACCTGAGG
The DNA here is from genome assembly GCF_007990755.1 of Nocardia ninae NBRC 108245. Taxonomy (GTDB): domain Bacteria; phylum Actinomycetota; class Actinomycetes; order Mycobacteriales; family Mycobacteriaceae; genus Nocardia; species Nocardia ninae. Next base: position 100,145 of record NZ_BJXA01000001.1, read on the forward strand.
ATGGCGAGTTGATCGATGAGTGCACCTACACCACCGCCGTTGGAGCGCAACGACTCCGGCACAGCTGGCTCGAGGAGACACAGGGCCAACTGCGTGACCCCGTCACCCCGCCAGGTGCCGCGCGGGTACACCTGCGAATGTATGAGATCCCCGGTCCGCACGAGCCGCTGGCCTCGGGCATCGAGATCACCGAACACATACTGCTGCAGATCTGGAACCAGATCCTTTGAGCGGGTGTTCGGAGCCAACGAGAACGTCGGTTACCGGGGTGCCGTGCGTCTTGGGCACCACCCGCATTCGAGTTCAGGTGTGCGGCACTGTCTCCGCAATCGCGGAGGAATCTCGGTCGCCTGTGGTGTCGAGAACTGTGCGCGAGCAGGTTGCGCCAGTCCTGGTCGGTGCGAGCCGGGGTCGATCGGGATGGTATTCGGATACTAAGCGATCACGCCCGGAAATTGCTTGCCGAAACGCTCTACCCCTTCTTCGTCGAGTTCATCGGACGAACTGGCCCAGGGAATAGAATCCGGATCACCAAGATTCGGGCGCCCGCCATGTTGGTAGAATTCTGCCAGCGCGGCATCGATCGTATTCTCGATGAATCTGTCCGGCTCCGCTGTCTTCAGCGAATCGAAAAAGCAGCTGATCTCCAGGACTTTTCGACGCTCGGGCAGGTCATCCGTAGTGAGGTCCTCGTTGTATTCCAACCATTGCGCCACCAGCTTGAAGGAATCGAACCAGTCTTCCTTCACGGAGAAATACGCCGGCTCGCCACCGGTCTCCAGCGCCATATGCTTGGCGTAGCTGGCTACGAGCCGAACTGCATCGTCCATTGTGCCGTAGATGTGGACACTCCCCCGAAACATGGTCATGAAGTGATGTATACACCAGCCCGGGTCAGCCGAACAACTCGCGGCACCCGTCCCTTACGTTAGGGGGCGACTTCGCCTCAGCCTCGGCCGCTCCGCCACCCACGAATCACACGAAAGTTGGCTTGTCCGACCAGGAGTGGCCTGATACGGTTGACCCGTTCGATTCCAACAGGGGGGTTCAATGATTCTCGTCAAACGCGTCCTGACCGGTTCCATGCTGGCCGCATTGATGATCATGCCAGCTGCTCCGGCCTATGCCGTTCCGGTAAACGTCGCTACGGCCGATGGTTTCGGTGAGTTCGCGGCTGAATTCGAATTCGCGGCGCCGAAGAAAACCGTAACCGTGAAGTGCTATTTGATGAATCTCAAGAATGAAGCTACGGGCGATGTCGTGTACGGCACGGGCAAGGATAAGGCAGCAGCTCAGGCTGATGCGAACACCAAGGTGCCGCGAGGGCACAAGCTGAAGCACTGCGACCTGGTTCGCTGATTCGCATCCGCCGCCTGACCGAGCCGGGGTTCCAATTCCGGCTCGGTCGTCGCGCTCGCGGAAGCGAAGAGGCTATGCGCTGCGGCCGGTTTTGTAGCGGTATTGCCGACGTGCAGTGTTCGACCGGTGCGGGGATCTTGCGTGCCCAGGCGGAGTTTATTAAATCCAACATTGCACACTAAGCCGCTCACAGACCCAGTTTGGTTACGGCGTTGTCTTCCAATGGATTTGCCGTGCGGATGTAGCCGTGCACGGTGCGGGGATTGGACCAGCGGCCTTGGCGCATGATTTCGCGATCGCTGGCACCGCCGAGCGCGGCTTGGGTGGCGAAGCCTGCGCGTAGGGAGTGGCCGGAGAAGAGGTCGGGGTCCAGTCCGGCGCGGGCGGCGTAGCGTTTGACCAGTTCGGCGACGGCTCGGCCGGACATGGGGGTGTCGCCGACCGTACCGTGACGATTTATGGTGGGGCACAAGGGTAGGTCGGGTTGCTCGGCGAGGGCGGTTCCGGTGAAGCCGTGACAGCGGTGGATGTCCGGGTCGGTGGCGTCGGTCGTGAGGTGGGCGCGCAGGCCGGATGTGCCTGCGGCGGTGTGAATTTCGAGCAGGCGAACCCAGTCGGCGAACGCGCAGACGGGGCAGGTGCGCGGGCGCTGGCCGCGGGGCAGCGCGACGCGTTGTTCGGCGACACCGGTCGGGTCGGTTTTCGTCGATGGGAGTCGCACCAGCAGCACCGGCTCACCGGTGGCGTGATCGAGTTGCACCTCCACATCGGCGATGCGTAGTCCGGCGAGCTCACTGCGGCGCAGCGCGCCGGCGAATCCGATCAACAAGACGAGCGCATCGCGGCGCCGAGCGGGTTCGGTGGGCCAGCCGGGTTCGGGTAGCCCGGCCAGCAACTGGTCGAGGGTGTGCAACAGCACGGGGCGTTTGCGTTTCGGCTGTGTGCGCCGAGTCTTTCGGATGCCGCGCAGGGTGAGGCGGACAACGTCGGAGCGGGTGGGGGAGGGCAATCCATTGGCGGCGTGCACGGCGGCAATCGCTGCGGATTTTCGTTCCAGCGTCGCCGCGCTGAACGCCCATTCCCCGGTGTCGCGGCGTGCGTCGGCCGCGGCGGCCAGGTAGACGGCGACGTCGAGCGGGTCCGCGGGCATCGCCTGCCGACCCTCGTCCAGACACCACGCCGACCAGGCGATCCAATCGGTTCTGTAGGCGCGCAACGTATTCGCGGACTGCGAGGCCTCGAGATAGCGGCGCAGCGAACCCGCCTGATCGTCATCGAACCGCTCCCGCACCAACCGCAGCGCGGCCGCGTCCACCAGCACACTACGTACCCCACGACGCAACTCGGTGCGCACCGAGTCCGGCATCGCTATGACAGCGGCGCGCTCTTCCATCGATCAGCTCCTGTTTCTAGACCGATGTCATTGTCATGCCGCCGCAGTTGAATTCACGGGATCAAGCGCCTCCCGCGCGTCGGGGTAATCCCGACTGCGCGTCTCACTGGGCACGCAGATCCTGGACGTCGAATTGGTGGGTCCGCCAGATGCGGCGCGACCGTTCTTCGGGGTAGGGCTGGGTGCTCGGCTCGGCGGTGTAGACGCGGGTAGATCGGGTGTCTGGATCGTACGGGGCCCAGCCGGGGTTGCCAGTGCGCGCGAAGTTCAACCAGTCGGTGCGCATCTCGTGGCCGACGTGATGGGCCTCGTCCACCGCGGTCGGCCCACCGTAGTTGCGCACTTCATCGAGGCTGAGCGTGCCGAACACCAATAAGTTGTCGAGGCTGTGTGAGGCGCCTTGCGCGGGATTGAAGCTCCAGCAGAGTTCATAGGTCCAGGCGTGCCCACCCCCGCGTGGTGAGCGTTTGCAAGATGCAGGCTCGGCATCCGAAACAGCCAGTCGGCGTTGACGAGTTCATCCAGCTGTCCGGCCCTGGCCTCGAGGTAAACGGTTCGGTAGTCTTTGTCCGAGTCGGGCGCGAGAAGCTCAAGTGTCGCACTCACCTGCTCATCGGTCACCTCGCTACCGAGCCGGGCATTGAACAGTCGGTATTCGTCGCGGGTATGCCCCACGAGCACATCGACGCCCCACGCGGCACCGGTGGTGAGCGCACGCCATGGTGCTGCTGGCAAGACATCACCGTCGACGACGGGCGAAAACGGTGTAGGCGTCAGCGCCGTGGGCCCCCACGATTCGACGTACTCCGGCATCTTCTGAATGACCGCGTCGGTCGCGTCGATCAAGTCGCGCGGTGAAATACGAGCCAGCTCGTCCACGGTGGCCTGCATACCGACTTCCGCGGCGATCGTTGCCGAGATCGCGGCGGCGAGCCTCGGTGTGAAGTAAGTGCCCGGGACACTCTGCGCGATGGCACGACGGAACAGCCCCGCAGCCATCGGCATAGCCAGCAGTGCCGCAATGCAACCCGCGCCAGCAGACTGGCCGAACACAGTGACGTTCCCCGGGTCACCTCCGAACGCAGCGACATTGTCCTGCACCCATTGCAGCGCGGCGACCTGATCGAGAATGCCGCGGTTGTCCGGAGCGCCACCGATACGGCCGAAGCCTTCCGCACCGACGCGATAGTTCATGTTGACCACAACCACACCGGACTGAGCAAGCGTCGTACCGTCGTGGTGTGGATTGCCGGAGGTGCCCTCCAGGTACTTACCGCCATGGATCCACACCATCACCGGCAGTCCGGCGGCACCGAGATCAGGTGACCAGACATTGAGGGTCAAGCAGTCACCGCCAGATACCCAATTTGGCTGCGGCACCGGCGGTCCGAACTCCAGTGCATTGCAAACGCCATCCCACGCCTGTGCCGCAACAGGAGCCGCAAACCGCCGCACCCCAACCGGCGGCTGGGCGTATGGGATCCCCTGGAAGACCGCCACAGTGTTCTCCCACCTGCCGCGCACAACTCCGGCAGCCGTGCGGACTTCACATTGGTCGTTCACGTCAGAGTGCTCACTTCCGTCCGATGGGGTGCCCGCGGGAACCCCTCAAATCATCCGCCGGGACACACGCGGCGGAAAGGAAATGCCCGCGCCAGAGCGACGCAGCTTTCAGCACGGGCTGGCCTGACTCGGAATCAGATTGAGCAGACACGCCGACCACCAGAGGGTGGAGGCAGGCGCGCCCAACGAGTTCAGCCCCTACTTGACCTCAACTATGGTTGATATTTCAGACTTCGATGCATGCATGATGACACGGAGGCGATCCGGGAACTCTTCGACCGCTATACCGAACTCTGGGTTCGGCATGAGATGCGGGAATGGGGCGAGCTGTTCACCGAGGACTGCGACTTCATCACGCATCGGGGCGTGTGGTGGCGGTCGCGGGAGGAAAATGTGCGCGGGCATGAGGACGTACCCGAATCCGTGCTGGCGCAGAAGAAGAACTACAGCCAGACGATCATCGACATCCAGCCGCTGACTCCTGGAGTGATGCTGGTGCATACCGAATGGGCGTGGCCCGGTCACGTCTTGCCGGGCGCTGCCGGGGCTGAGGACCGTCGCGGTCTCATCACTGCGGTGCTCGTGCAACGCTCGGGGCGCTGGCTGATCCGGGCGGTACAGAACACACGACTCAACGGGCTCGATGACTTCGCAACGATTGCGTCGCACAGTGCGGCGCCGGTTGATGAAGTCTGATAGCGACCACGGATCGACGGCCGGTTCTTTGCTCAGTCGAAGACGAAAACCGGGGCAGTAGCACTGTGCAGCTCGCATTCGTTGGCAAAGGTGTCCTGCCACTCGACCCGCCGCGCCCTTCCACGTCCCGGTTGCGGCGCGGTGCCCGGCAGTCAGCCCTGGATTGTCGGGTAGGTCAATACGTGACCACCGCATTGCTCACCTTCGACCGGCTGGTTACTCGGCGGCAGTATCGGGAGGCGGCCGGCGGCCGCCGTCGACCAACATCCATCCGCCAGGAGTTGAGCGCGGGCCGCGTAGACGGCAGGCATGCGGCTCACTCCAAATCGGTTGATTGCGCTACTCCAGATCGGAGCTGACGCTTCAGAACTGAGAAGTGGTACGAGCGTACAGGGGTGCACAGTTTTTGAGGGGTTTCGTTGCGGTTCCGTTTCGTTGAGTGCGACCAAACGTAAACGTATTAGAACCGGCCAGTTTGGGGGAGTCTGCGGAACGCCTATCGATCCTGACCCCCGATAATGTTCACTTATCGGGGGTCAGGATGGCGGGGTCAGTAAACGAGGCTACTTGCGACACGGAATATTTCGTTTCGTGTGAATACGTCAATTGTGACGAAACCAACGCTACGATTCTCCGGTGTCCAACGTCTGTAACTACCCGGGCTGTTCCCGACCGATCACGCGTGGCGGGGGACCTGGCCGTCCCTCGGAATACTGTGACCATCCAGACCACACGCGATGGCGCGCTTGGCGGGAACGTCAACGGCTACAAGAGGAGTCGGAGGCACCGGCCGGTTCTGTCACTGTGACGCAGCAGGGTCCGGTGACTGCGGCCCGGCTCCGCGCAGATGAGCTGCTCATTCAATTTCGTGGCCTGGCAGACCAACTGGGTAACACCCTGAATGCCGCTGTTGCCGAGTTGTCCACCCTGGGCGACCCGTCCGTCGCCGAAGCGCAGGTCCAAGCGGTGCAAGCCGATGCCGCCCGGCGTATCGCCGAGGCCGAAATGGCCACTGTCGCCGCGGAACAGGCGCGACGCGAAGCGGAGGAGGCGCGTGCGCTCGCCGAGGCCGCCGCCGATGACGCGGCCGGAGCGGCCGAACGTGCCGAAGCCTTGGTTGCCGACGCCAACAGCACCCGTGATGATGCGCTGTGCGAAGTCGAGCGCGCCACCCGGCAGGCCGCCGATGACGTATTCGCCGCGCGTAGTGAAGCGGAGGCCGAAGTGCGCACCGCGCGCCGCGAGGCTGCCGAGGAAATCGATCGGATTCGCAAGGAAGCCGCCGAACAGGTGGAACGGGCCGAACGCCGCGCCGCCACAGAAATCGCGCACGCGCAACGTGAATCGGCTGCTCAGGTCAGTGCGGCGCAGTCCGAGCGCGACCTTGCTGTCCAGCGCGCCGCCGACGCTGAACGCGCCACTGAGCGTGCGGAGCAGGCCGCGATGGAACGCATCGAAGCGGCCAACGAGGCTCGCGAGGAATGGCGCAGGGTCCGCGCCGAACTCGACACCGCCCGCACCGAACTGGCCGAGATCCGCCGGACCGCCGCCGCCGATCTCGCCGCGGTCCGCGCCGAAGCAGCGGCCACCATCGAGAAGGCGCGCACCGAGGCGGCGCATCGTATCGAGGCGCTGGACGAAGCACGCACCCAAACCTTGGCCCGTGCCGAGCGAGCCGAGGCCCAGCTCGACGAACTCCTCGCCGAGTCCCGCCGCAAGCCGGGAACGGTTACGGCGCTGGACAGTCGATCGGGGGCGTGAGTTCGTACTCGGCGATCCCGAGTCGTTCACGGCCCGAATCGAACGGCGGCAACGCCAGTAGGCATCGGTCCGAAGCCGTCGCCTCGCGAGCCGTGACGCCACAGAGCAATTCGAGGGTGGGCAGCCGAGTTGCGGGCACACCGTGGGAGCGGCGCACTGCGGCGTTCGACGCACATCGCTACCGTCAGGCTACGTTCGGCGGCCGAGCCGCGAGAGCTGGAAGTCGTTCCGGGAGTCCCGGGTGTTCAGCAGTCGCAGATCGCTACGGGCAAGGCTAGGTTCGCCATGTGCACCATCTGCGGCAAACTTCTGAAAATAGGTGTCCACGATGATGTCGAGAACTGGTCACCTGCTCCGTCCTAGGGATACACCGGCCAGAACGGCCGACCACACCGAGAGGACGACCATGCAACCGAACGAGATCACCGAGGTGCTGAACCGACCGATGAGCCGAGAGCTGCTGGCTCGCGACTTCACCCGTTTGGCGTACGTGGCCAAGGACGGCACGCCCCGCAATATCCCGATCGGGTTCACCTGGAACGGTTCGGAGATCGTCATGTGCACCTCGACGAACGCCCCGAAACTGGCGGCGCTGCGCCAGAACCCGATGGTGGCGTTGACGATCGACACCGAGGTGCATCCGCCGAAACTGTTGCTCATCCGCGGTCGGGCCGAGCTGGACGTCGTCGACGGTATCCCGGAGGAGTACCTGCAGATGAACGGCAGCTACCAGATGACACCGGAGCAGCGCGTCGAATGGGAGGCGGGGGTTCGGGCGCTGTACGACAGCATGGTCCGGATCGTGGTGACCCCGACGTGGGCGAAGCTGATCGACTTCGAGACGAACCTGCCGAGTCCGATCGAGGAATTGATCCAACAGCGGGCGGAGCGTCAGCAAGCCTGAGTCGGAAAATCGCGCGGCGCGATGTCGAGAACCCGCCCGCGGCTTCGTCCCTGAACCAGACCGGCCACAATGGGCCGAACCACATCAAGGAGAACCTCATGAAGTACCTGTTCCTCAAGCACTATCGGGGCGCACCCGCATCGGTCAACGGCGTCCCGATGGACCAGTGGACACCGGACGAGATCACCGCCCATGTGCAGTACATGGAGGACTTCGCCGCTCGGCTCCAAAGCACCGGCGAGTACGTCGATTCGCAGGCGATCGCCCCGGAGGGCACGTTCGTCCGCTACGACGGCGAGGGGCGGCCGCCGGTCACCGACGGCCCGTTCGCGGAGACCAAGGATCTGGTCGCCGGCTGGATGGTGGTCGACGTGGACAGCTACGAGCGGGCGATCGAGCTCGCCGGTCAGTTGTCCGCGGCGCCGGGCGCGGGTGGTAAGCCGGTCCAGGAGTGGCTCGAGGTGCGCCCGTTCTGGAGCCCGCCGCCGACCATCACGGAGTGACGCGCAGTGGATGACGCTCTGCTGCGGGCACTTACGCCCGCGGTGATCGGCATCCTCGGCCGCCGCGGCGCGGACTTCGCGGCGGCCGAGGATGCGGTGCAGGAAGCACTGCTCGAAGCGGTGCGCGTGTGGCCGGACGATCCGCCGCGCGACCCCAAGGGCTGGTTGGTCACCGTGGCCTGGCGCAAGTTCCTCGACGCCGCCCGCGCCGACACCTCCCGGCGACGGCGCGAGGAACTGCTCGAAGAGGAGCGCGCGCCCGGCCCGGCGGAAACAGCGGACGACACATTGAAGCTGTACTTCCTGTGCGCGCACCCGTCGTTGACGCCCGCGTCGGCCGTCGCGCTGACCCTGCGCGCGGTCGGCGGGCTGACCACGAACAGATCGCGCAGGCCTACCTCGTCCCCGAATCGACCATGGCCCAGCGCATCAGCCGGGCCAAGCGAACCGTGTCGGGTGTCCGGTTGAACCGCGCCGGTGACGTCGGCACAGTGCTGCGCGTGCTCTACCTCGTCTTCAACGAGGGCTACTCCGGCGATGTCGACCTCGCCGCCGAGGCGATCCGGCTCACCCGTCAGCTGGCGGTCATGACGAAGCACGAGGAGGTGGCGGGACTGCTCGCGCTCATGCTGCTGCACCACGCCCGGCGTCCGGCCCGGACCCGCGCCGACGGAAACCTCGTGCCCCTCGCGGAACAGGACCGAAGCCTGTGGGACACCCGCATGATCGCCGAGGGTGTCGACGTCCTCCAAGCCGCGCTCAGCCGAGATCGCTTGGGGGAGTTCCAAGCCCAGGCTGCGATCGCGGCGCTGCACGCCGACGCCCAAACCGCCGAGGAGACCGACTGGGTGCAGATCGTCGAGTGGTACGACGAGCTGCTGCACCTCACCGACAACCCGGTGGCCCGCCTCAATCGAGCCGTCGCGGTGGGCGAGGCCGACGGACCGCGGGCGGGGCTGGCCGCCTTGGCGGAGCTCGATCCCGGCCTGCCCCGGCACACTGCGGTCGCGGCATACCTGCACGAACGCGACGGCGATTTGGTGACCGCGGCACGGCTCTACACCGCAGCCGCCGGGTCGGCCGCCAGCCTTCCCGAGCGCGTTCATCTCACGCGTCAGGCCGCGCGACTCAACACCCAGTTGCGCGGATGAGTGGAGTCGGTGAGGCGGCTCTGAAATCGTCGCAGACTCAACGGAATAGGGTCGGCCCGGTCCCATAAACTCGAGACACAACAGTGCCGCGAGGCGGAGCAGGAGGACTCGAAGCATGGCCGTGATCCACGAGACCACCATGGTGCCCACCAAAGTCGAATTGTTGGCCTCGTGGTTGCCGACGAGGTCGTGGTATCGCGGAAGCACCCGTCCGGTGCTGCAGCGGACCGGGGGTTTCCGGCTCGACGACCCGGCCGGAGAGGTCGGGATCGAATTCATGGTGGTGACCGACACTTCGGGCGCACAGCCGGTCACCTACCAGGTGCCGTTCGCCTATCGCGGCGCACCGCGCGACGACGCCGAGGACGCGCTGATCGGCACGTCGATGCACGGTGTGCTCGGGCAACGGTGGCTCTACGACGGGACGCGTGATCCGGTGGTGGTGGCGCAGATTCTGGCCCTGCTCGGCGGAACGGTCAAGGCTCAGGCACAGCATGCCAGCGCGACGGTAGATGAATCGGTCGCGGTGACCACACCCGACATCGCCGTTCCCACACTGGCATCGGGGCCGGTGGTGGCGGAAGACGGATCGTCGCGCACCGACATCATGGTCGGTGCTCAGGTACCCGGCAGCACCGCGATCGTGCGGGTGAACCGGGTTCTGCAACCCGGTGACGAGTCCTCCGACCGCGCCGGTGCCGGTCATGTCACCGCGTCGTGGCAGTTACCGGACGGTGCTTCGGTACGCGGCGTGTTCTTGTCCTTCGACGGTCACGTGGAGAGTTGACGAATGTCATGGCTGCCGACAATGATCCGGCAGCTGCCATCTCTGCCTCGACCGAGATGACGGCGATTATTGTCGAGGAATGAACCCGCAGCCGCTTGCTCTGCCATCCGCTGACTGGTCCGCCTGGCTCACCGATTACGTCGGTGAGCGATTGCAGTCCGCCTCGGACACGCTGAAGCAGCTGAAAGACGGCACTTTCCGCGACACCGCCACGGTGCTCGGCCGCTGGAACGACGCGGACATCGCGCTGCGCGGGGCCGAGTCGGCCGCCGGATTGTTCGTCGAGGTCCACCCCGAGTCCGATGTGCGCACCCTTGCCGAGGAGCTGATCCAGCAGATCGATCGGAGCAAGACCGATCGCAACCTCGACCGTGCGCTCTACGACGTCGTCGCCACCACCGACTCGGCGGGCTTGGAGGAGGTAGCCCTGCGCATGCGCGACCATGTGCTGCGCGACTTCCGCCGCAGCGGTGTGGACCGCGACGAGAAGACCCGCACCAGGCTTCGGGAGATCTCCGAGCGGCTCACCGTGCTGGACCAGGACTTCGGCCGCGCCATCCGGGACGACGTTCGATCGGTCCGGCTCAGCGCCGAGCAACTCGACGGTCTGCCTGCCGATTTCCTCGCCGCGCATCCGCCCGCCGAGGATGGATTGGTCACCGTCACCACCGACTACCCGGACTACCGCCCGTTCCGGGTCTACGCGCGCGACGCCGATGCCCGCCGCAACCTCACGATCGAGTTCGAGAATCGCGGTTGGCCGGCCAACGACGCTGTCCTGCACGAGATGTTCGACCTGCGGGACGAGAAGGCCCGCCTCCTCGGTTACGACAGCTGGCCCGATTACGACGCCGACGTCAAGATGATCGGCACCGGAAACGCCATCGCCGAATTCATCGAGCGGATCTCCACCGCTGCCGATGCTGCGGGCCGCCGCGACCTCGACGCACTGCTCGCGCGCCGCCGGGAGGACGACCCCGCCGACACGATCGACCGTTCCGAGACCGGTTACTACATGGAGCTGATCCGGCGCGAACAATTCGATGTCGATGCCACGGAGGTACGCCGGTACTTCGATTTCACCCGGGTGCGCTCCGGCCTGCTCGAGGTGACCGGCCGGCTGTTCGGCCTGGAGTATCGGCCGGTCGACGTCCCGCGCTGGCACGAGGACGTCACCGCCTATGACGTCTATGCCGACGGTGAACGGCGCGGCCGGATCTACCTCGACCTGCATCCACGTCCGGGCAAATACAAGCATGCGGCGCAATTCGATCTCGTCTGTGGCATCACCGACCGGCTGCTGCCCGAGGGAGTGCTGGTGTGCAACTTCCCCCGTGGGCTGATGGAACACCAAGACGTCGTCACGCTGTTCCACGAGTTCGGCCACCTGATTCATCACGTGCTCGGTGGGCGGCAGACCTGGGCGCGGTTCTCCGGCGTGGCCACCGAGTGGGACTTCGTCGAGGCGCCGTCACAGATGCTCGAGGAATGGGCATGGGACGCGGACATTCTGGGCAGCTTCGCCCTCGATGAGACCGGCACTCGCATCCCCGCCGACCTGGTGGCACGGATGCGAGCGGCGAAAGACTTCGGTAAGGGAATTACGATAAAGACCCAGGTCGGCTACGCCGCAGTGTCGTATCTACTGCACCGGGACCGGCCAGCCGACCACACCGCAGCCGTCATGCAGGCCATGGAACGGTACGGCATGATTCCCGGATTGCCGGGCACGCATTTTCAGGCTTCGTTCGGACATCTCGCCGGATACACCTCCGCGTATTACACGTATTTGTGGAGTCTGGTGATCGCGAAGGATCTGTTCTCCGCCTTCGACGCCGACGACCTGTTCGATCCCGCAGTGGCGCACCGATATCGCGATCGAATTCTCGCTCCCGGTGGATCTCGGGACGCAGCGGAACTGGTAGCCGACTTCCTCGGTCGGCCGTCCGGATTCGATGCTTTCCGGGCGTGGTTGGATACCGCGCCGGTGGCGAATGCTGCTCGGTCGGCCCCATAAGTCCCGGGCCCGGAACGCTGGAATGCTTGAGCCTCGGATCGTCCGGGACGCATCATAAGAGCATCCGGCAACGGTCTAGCAACTCGCATGGATGGTCGCCTACCTGACCGACCGAGGAGTCCAGCGCTCCCGCGAGAGTGCCGACTGGGTCCGATGATCGGCACTCGGCGCACCGAGTGAAAGCAAACACGCGGCTAACGGAACGGCTCGGCCATATCATGTAGCTATGCCCGAAAACGAGCTCGGAGGGCGTACGGAACCACTGGCCGGCGGTGTCCGGCAGGCGATAGTGGTCGCCGGTGCCTGCTCGATGATCGTGGGTGTGGTCATAGCGATATGGCCGCACAAATCGCTGCCGACCGCGGAGCTGCTTTTCGGCCTCTACCTGCTGCTCAACGGCGGACTGCAGATAGTTGTCGCATGCGGCGCGAAAATCGCGCCCGCCCTGCGCGTGCTCGTCTTCGCCAGCGGAGTGGTGTCGTTGTTGCTCGCCATGTTGTGCTTCAACGGCGGCAATTCGGCACTGCTGCTGTCGTTCTGGATCGCGCTGGCATGGTCGATCCGCGGCATCTGCCATGCCACGGTCGCCGTCTGGGCAACCAACCTGATCGGCGGCGGCAGGCAAGAAGTGTTCGGGCTGGCCACCATGCTGCTCGGCATCGTCGTCGGCGTGCTGCCCTTCGACTCGGTGGACGTGCTCGGCCTGGTGGTCGGACTGTTCCTCATCCTGATCGGAACCATGGAAGTGCTCAGCGTCGCTGCGGTACGCCACGGTGTGGTGGACCTGACCGGAGTGTCGCGGATGCGCGCGGTTCGCCTGGATCCCTGATCCAAGTTTCCGGGCACGCGAAGCTGAAATCTGGTCTCGTGCACGCGAAGCCGTAGGGGAAAACAGTCCGAAATATGGGGGTTGCGTACGGTGCGGCCCAATTCCTGCCCGCAATTCCGCCCCGCTCGCCGCGATGGTGACGTGAGGGTCTGCCCGCGTGGTGTGACGACGGCACTTGGCACAGGTGGTGCATAACTGCGCGTTTCACGGCAACGGGGGGGCACGGCGCGCGGCATCGCCCGAGTAACTCCGCCGCCGTGTCCCGCACGACGCGGAGCCGGGCAGCGAGCGGGGCACGGTGGCGGAGAAGTGCGAGTGGGGGCGCCGTCAAGTCCCATTCGGCACGGAGTCCGACTGCGAGCGGGACATGGTGGTGGGGGTTCGCCTCGAGACATGGTCACCCAGCGCCTGTGCACACGATGCCGGCATGTGCTCGGGGAAGATGCGTAGTGCATTACGGTAGTGCCGGTCCCGTGCAGGGGGTTGACTGAATAGCATGGCATTCCAGCAACGTCCGCTTCGATCGCCGGCCGAGCTGATCGTGGTCACCAACGGTGCGGGCACCGCACTCACTGCGGCCGTCTTGCGCGAAAGTCAGAGCACCGAGGCGCGATTGACCACGCTACTTCCCGAAGGCGGTCGGCTCGCGCGGATCTTCGGCCCGGCCAACCGCCTGCCCGCTCGCGTCGCGGGTACCTCGCACGAGCCCGTTGCCGCGGTGTATCTCCAGTACTTCTCCGTGCACGGCGTCACCGAGGATCTCGACGCGGTCGCCGCACGGCTGCGCGAAGACGACGCGGTCGACGGCGCTTACGTCAAACCGCCCGCCGAACCGCCGATCGCCCCGGACGGTGCACCGGATGCGCGGACCGACGACGCACCACCGGTCACCCCGAATTTCCAAGCCCGCCAGGGCTACCTCGACCCCGCACCACAGGGCGTCGATGCCCGCTGGGCGTGGACGATGCCGGGCGGCCGCGGCCAGGGGGTGCGCGTGATCGATATCGAAGGCGCGTGGCGATTCACTCACGAAGACCTGATGATCGGCCAGGGCGGAGTGATCGGCGGCAACCCTTCACCGGATCGGGGCTGGCGCGACCACGGCACCGCGGTCGCGGGCGAGATCAGCGGGGACGTGAACGCCTACGGCATCACCGGTATCGCGCCCGACGCCCTCATCCGCGCGGTGTCGATCTTCGGACCTGGCTCGGCCGCCGCGATCCGCACCGCCGCCGACGCGCTCGGTGCAGGCGATGTCATCTTGCTCGAACTGCACCGTCCCGGACCGCGATTCGACTATGCGGGCCGCCCGGACCAAGCGGGCTATATCGCGATCGAGTGGTGGCCCGACGATCTCGCGGCGATCCGCTACGCCGTCGCTCGCGGCGTCATCGTGGTGGAAGCGGCCGGAAACGGCGCCGAAGACCTCGACGCCGCCCTCTACGACCGGCGCCCCGCCGAGTTTCCCGCCTCGTGGCGCAACCCGTTCCGCGGTGGCGCGGCCGACTCGGGTGCGATCGTCGTCGGAGCAGGTGCGCCACCGCAAGGCTTCCACGGTCGCGACCACGGTCCCGGCCGGTCCCGGCTGGCCTTCTCCAACTTCGGTTCCCGCGTCGACGCCCAGGGCTGGGGCAGGGAAGTGACCACCACCGGATACGGCGATTTACAGGGCGGTTCTGACGAAGACCTCTGGTACACCGACGTCTTCAGTGGAACGTCCAGCGCCTCACCGATCGTCACGGGCGCGATCGCGAGTTACCAGGGCATCAGCGCGGTCGCTGACTCCCGCAAAACGCCCGCCGAGATACGAGCGCTCTTGCGGGCCACCGGATCAGCCCAGACCAGCGCGCCGGGCCGCCCGGCAAGTCAGCGGATCGGCAACCTGCCCGATCTCAAAGCCATGGCCGCGCCTTACTGACTTCCGGTGCCCAGCGCCAGGGATCATCGATCTGTACCCGCGCCCCAACTCGGAAGCTGAGCAGTCTGTTTCGGATCGGTGAGCTGGCGCGCGTTGCTGCCGTCACTGTTCATCACCCAGATCTGGGCACCCGGCTCCGGTGCCGGGTTGCGGGTGTAGACGATCTTCGAGCCGTCCGGCGAGAACGCGGGGTGCACCGTCGCGTCATCGGTGAGCGGACGGATATCGGCGCTATTGGCATTCATCACGTAGATCTCGGAGCGGTTCTTCCCACCGCGGTTACTGGTGAAGACGATCTTCGTGCCGTCCGGCGTGAACACCGGGTCGGAGTTCCAGAACGGATCCGCCAGCACCTGCCGCGCGTGTGTTCCATCGGCGGCCATCACCCAGATTGCGCCGGTCCTGGTGAACAGAACCTTCGAACCATCAGGGGAGAACGCGGGATTCTGCGACGAGGCCTGGCCGGGGCCGGGTGGGGCCGTCGGATCCGGCGGCGCGGTGAGCTGCTTCAGGTCGCTGCCGTCAGCATTGATCGCATAGATGGCGCCGCCGCGGGCGAAGGCGATCCGCGAGCCATCGGGGGAGAACTTGGGGCCGTAGCCGCCGTCGGTGAGTCGCCGCACGTTACTGCCGTCCGGATCCATCGTCGAAATGGCGGTGCCACCGACCACGATCTTCGATCCGTCGGGGGAGAAGCTCGGCTGGTTGCCCTCGCCGATCCGAACAACATCGGTGCCATCGGGGTTCATGACGAAGACCGATTGCCAGCCGTCCTGGAATGCCACCTTCTCCGTGCGTCGCGGTTGATCGGACTGGCCCGGGTTCGACGGTGGCTCCGAATCCGAACCGCAGCCGACGATCAGTCCGGACAGCGCAACGCCGACAACCGCAAGTCGTAGCGCGACTTTCACTTTCCGCATGCCGACCAACCTAGCCACGCGAACCTCCTCGCAGCGAACAATTCCGGGACCGTACCAAGCCGGTCGGCGCGTTCCGGGCCACCGCTGGTTCAGCGGCGCGACTGAACGAGACGCGATAGCCGGGCACCCTCAGCGCGTCGATGCCCTTCTGCTCCGTACAAAGGCTGCCCCGGATGGCGCAGCATGCGAATTGGCACCGCATGCCACAGCACGATCGGCCACCCGGCAGCGGAGTGCGCCCTACCCCTACCGAGTAGCCCCTACCTGCGGATTCGAGTAGTCGAGCACTCGTGGCAGCGGGCCGAGATGTCGGCACTCTGAGGGTGCGGAGAAAGGAGCGAAATCATGAGCGAGCGAATCGACAACGCAGTCGCTGATGCGATGAGCGAGAGCGAGGCGGGGTCATGAGCGCCATTCATATTCGTACGTCCGGACATCATCAGCCCGGACTCACAGGCGGTGCGGGCACGCACGGCATGGTCGCCTTCGGCACCGGCCTCGACTGCTACCTGTCGTACCGTCCGACATTCCAGTCGCCCTACAACTACCAGGTGCTGCTCGAGGTCGCGCTCGACGAACGCGGCAGTCGGGCACTCGGCGCGGACCGGCGGTCCGGCTACACCGGCATTCACACCTTCGATCCCGAGGACTTCCCGATCGCGGAGCTCGACCCGGGGCATGCGCGCCCGCGCAAGTCGTTCCGCGGCACCCTGATCCGGGGCCGACGCGAACGCGATGGCATTGCGATCGCCGGCGACGTACTCGCCACCGTGCGACGCGTCGTCCACTTCGCCGAACTCGATCCGGATCGCGAACGCGGTCGCGGACTGCTCACGCATCTGTGCTTCGGCCGGCCGAGCCGGATGTACCTGGCGCACCACATCGCCCGTCAGCCGAGCTTCGACCAGATCGTTTCGGCCTGGATCGTGCCGGGAACGGTGACTGACCTGCTCGGTGAACCACTCGCGGACGAGGTCGTCCGGAAGACGTTCGAGCAGGCACAGCCGATCATCCTCGGGCAGCGAGAGTTCACCGGTATGCGGTTGCGCGCCGGGGAGCTGGCCGTCGCAGCGTTCCCGGCGACCGCGGCATCCGGTGGCGCACAAGGATTTCTGGCCGAGATCGCCGTCGAGCGGCAGATCTACCTCGAGGTCGCCGATTTGGCGTGACCGCCAGGTGGCTATTGTCAATACGCCGCGGGTCGCAGTCGCGGCACCCTGGAGGTCAGCGCGGTTGTCAGCACGTTGACGGACGCGCGGTTCCGATTCGGAAGGCTAACTTCACTGGTATGTCCGAATCGGTTCTGCCCGCTGCTGTCTCGGGTCGACGGATCGCGGAGGTCGATATTCTCCGGGGATTCGCGCTGTTCGGCATCCTCATCACCAACGTCCTCGTCGCAAGCAGCCTGTGGTCGTACGACGGGACGAGCAACAACCCACAACCGCGCTTCGACAGCCGCCTCGACCACACGGTGCACGCGGTGGTCGAGGCCCTCTTCTCCGGCCGGTTCTATCTGCTGTTCGCGTTCTTGTTCGGTTACTCGTTCACCCTGCAGATCGCGGCGGCCCAGCGCGCGGGAGTCTCGGCCAACGCGCGACTGTTGCGCCGGTGTCTTGCGTTGATGGTGATCGGGCTGGTGCACGTGTTCTTGCTGTGGATCGGTGACATCCTCACCTTGTACGCGTTCCTGTGCCTGATCCTGATCCCGCTGAAGAAGCTGAAGGCGCGCACCGCCGCGATCACCGGTGCGGTGCTGTATCTGGTGTGGTGCGGGTGGAGTTTCCTGCCGGCCGAGGACGACAAACTCACGGCGCTGTCCGGTCTGTTCGACTTCCAGCGGATCCACGACGGATATACCGGCGGCCTCGAAGACACCCTCGGCACACAGATATGGCTCGCGCCGATATTCATCGGCCTGATCTGGTTCACCCAGGGGATCACCAGCCTCGGCATGTTCCTGCTCGGTATGGCGGCAGGAAAACGGCAGCTGTTCAGCGACCGGGAAACGTTGCGGCGGTGGGCACCTTGGGTCCTGGTCGTCGGCCTAGGGGTCGGTTTGCCGGTGTCGCTGGGCAGCTTCGCGGGATCGATGAACTGGATGATGATGCCGAGCGTGTGGCCTGGCATTCAGCAGCTGGTCAATCCGCTGATGACGTTCGCCTACATTGCAGGCATCATCTGTCTCACCCAGTCTCCGCGCACCGCGACCGTGATCGGGCACCTTGCGCCTGCTGGGCGGATGGCGGCGTCCAACTACATCGGGCAATCCATCGTGCTCATGCTGATCTACACTGGTTATGGGCTTGCGTTGGTCGACGAGATTCCGCCGCTCGGCGTCGTCGCGATTGCCTTGGTTACCTATGCCGCGCAGCTGGCGTTGAGTACCTGGTGGTTGCGTGAGCACCGGTACGGGCCGGTGGAGTGGGTGCTGCGGGCCGCTACATATCTGTCGATGCCGCAGTGGTGGAGGCCGGAACAAGTTCCGGCACAGGCGGATTGACGCCGAACTATGCGTGGCGCCGACTATCGACGGAAGCGCGACCCGCGCCCATGCTGACCAGCAGCGCGAGGATGAGCAGCAACAGCCATTCCGGGGCGTAGAAGAAGTTGCTGACACGGTCGGGAAAAGTGTGGAAGTTCTTGCCTATTGCAGGGATTACGGACAGCCACAGGGCGCCGACCATGGTGGCAGCAAGAGCGGCGGCCGCGACTCTGGTAAAGGCACCGAGTATGAGCAGGGCGCCGCCGACGAGCTCGATCCAGGCTGTGACCGGAGCTGTGAGGTGGGGAAACGGTGCGCCGAGCGCGACGAATTCGTCGCGGAACCAGTCGAGATCGGTGACCTTCTTGACCGCACCGATCAGGAACATCAGCCCGACGCTGATGCGACAACAGAGCAGCCAGATGTCGGCAGTTCGAGTTTGCGGGCGCATAGCTACGAGTGTCACATAAGTTCGGCGGCCGACCTCTGGGCAAGCAATGACGCGCAAAGCGAAGCGGTGAGGTGTCTGTCATCGGACACCCGCCTCGGTTGGGTGCCGCAGAGCACGCGTCCACAACGCGACCAACCCGGCATTCGGAGAGGTCCGCAACGGTGGCCCGCGATGCGGTTTTCCGAACCGATAGATTCAGAGGGAACCGTCGGCGACCCGGGCGCGTCCAACCTTGCGTAGAGTGCCCCGAACCCTGAGGAGCAACCGTTGACCGAGAGCGCCGCCAACGCGGCACCGAACACCTTCAACCTGGTGCCCGACCACGTCAGCGACGCCGGCCGCTACGTGCAGACCACCGCCCAGAACCTCATCAACGGTCTGCGTTCGGCCTCGGCCGACGTCACCGCGCTCGAGTCGAGCTGGCGTGGCACCGCGGCTACCGCGTACTCCACCGCGTGGGACGAGGTCCATCGCGGCGCCCTGGACGTCTTCGAAGCTCTCGCCGACATGGCCGACCTGCTCGGCGTCGTCGTCGACCGCAGCGCCGCCACCGACGCGGCCAATGCCACCGCGGTCAGTTCGCTGAACCTGCCCTGACAGTCAGCGCTCCGCACCGAGACCCGTTGGGGGACAACGTTCTATGACCGACCAATACCGCGTCGACCTCGCACACCTGGACGCCGTCACCGCCAAGGTGGCCGCACTCAACTCCTTCGTCACCGACTCCCTGACCGAACTGGACCAGCGCATCGCCACCGTGCAATCGACCTGGAACGGCGCCGCCGCCGACGCGCACGCCACCGCCCACGCTGAATGGGTCGCCGCCGCAGCCCGGATGACCGAAGGACTCGACAAGATGCGCGCCGCCGCAGCGGCCGCCCACGCCTCCTACGAGAGCGGAACCGCCGCCAACCTCGCGATGCTGGGCCGCAGCGGTCAGGTCGCGCAGTGACCGGAACTGTTCTCGACGTCGACACCACGGTCTACTACGACACCGCCGCCAAGGTGGCCGCGGGTGCGTCGGCCTGGTGGGCGGCGGTCGACGCGCGCTGGCCGGAGCTGGAAAAAGCTACCGACATGGCGGGCAGCTACGCGGATGCCCGGGAGTGGGCCGCCTCCTACGATCGGCGTGCCACCGAGATTCTCAAAATGGTCGAGAAGGTGGCCAACGCCGCGCACAGCTACGCCATCGTGCTCAACGAGATGGGTTACCAGCGCGCCCTCGACGAGCACGGCGCAACCATCGACGCCGGTCCCGCACCGGTAAAACCGCCGAAGCCGATGTACCCGGTGCTCAGCTGCCGAGTACCGCTACCCAGCGCCGGCGGTCCCGGGCAGGGATTGGTAGACGAGGGGCTGGGTCTGGTCGAAAAGATCGGCCTCACCATCCCCGACGGCAACGCCACCACCATCTCGAACGCTGGGTTGACCTGGGACAGTGCCCGCACCTCCGAGGGGGCCGCCGCATTTCCAGGGATCCTCGAAGCGGGAGCTGTCGCATTCCAAGACGTCATCGCTCCCGAAGCGGCATTCATCGATGAGGATCTGCGCGCGCTGAAAGCAGCGGCGGAGCAGGTGCTTACGGCGATGGGCGATCTCGCCCAATCGTGCCGCGATCACCGTGCGGCGCTGGATGAGTTGCGTACCTTGCTCAAGCAGCAGTTGGAGATGGTGCGTGACGCGCTAATCCAAGAGCTTGCGATCACCGCAGCAATCTCCGTCGCATCCTCGTTCATCACCTTCGGAGCCGGTGCGGCAATCGGTGTGGCCGGTGCCGCAGCGATCTGTGCCCGCTACGCGCGACCCATGCGTGTCATCATCGAGAACTGGCAGAAGGCTCGCAACATCCGTGCCGGGGTGAAGTTCGACCAGGATCTCAGCCGCGCCGTACAGGAATGTAAACGCCTCGAAGAACTGGCGCCGAACGGTGTGCCCAAGGTCCGAGCCAAAGCTGACGTGCCACCGGTACGCGCGCCGTTGACCCAAGCCGAAGAAGCCGCGCTACGGCTCGGACCGAGCGACCGGCGCGGCGGCGACCTCACCGCGGCACTACGCCGTGGTGACGACCTCACCCCCGACCAGGCACGCCAGGTCGAGGACCTGACCAAGGCCATGGAGAAACTTCCCGCGCACGAGGGGCCGGTGGTGCGTCACACCAATTTGCGCCAAGATCTGCTGGACCAATACGTGCCCAATGAGCGAGCACCGGTAGACCCTGGTTTCATGTCTTCGAGCACTAACCCCAAGGGTGCGAACGATTTCATCGTCGATAATTCCAAAGTTGAATTCAAGATTGTGAGTAAAACGGGTCGCGATTACAGCGCGTACGGAACACCGGACGAAGTATTGTTCCCGCCTAACACTCAATTCTATGTACACAGCAAAACGCCGCCCGACGCAAACGGTCGTGTAGTCATAACCATGTCGGAAATATAGGAGAGCCACCACATGCCTAAGAATATTGGCGGCAAGATTATTTACAGCCGAGAAGAGGCTGAAAACCTCGGGCTGCGAATGCCGTCACCAGAAGAAATCGCACGCAGTCAAGCCATCCTCGACCAATTCGATAAAGACCGCGCCGCAGCCGGGCCTGCCCCTGAGGGGACCGCGCCAGGGTTCGGCGGTCGGTTCTCCAACGACCTCGCGGGCACCGAATACGAGGGCTGGACCCTGGACCCGAAGACCGGCCAGTGGCGCGACCAGCACGGCAACCCGGTGGACTAGGCAAGCAGTGAGCAGCGGCCGCCGCTAATTCTGTTGCTTCACAAACGAAGGCGACATGATCACGTGTCGGCCGGCCCTCGTGCAGCCTGGTGTGTAGCACCTTCGTCGGTCACGGATTTCGGCTGGAGTGCCAGCACCGCGGCGAGCAGTTGATCCCAGGTGGTGGGTGGGAGTTCGTGGCCGATGCCGGGCAGGGGAAGGAGGATGGCGCCGGGGATTTCTCGGGCCAGGGCCTCTCCGTTGCCGTACGGGAAGAATGGGTCGTCGGTGCCGTGGGCGACGAGTGTCGGCACGGTGAGGTTGCTCAGGCGTTCTCGCCAGCGGTCGCCTGCATCGACATAGGCCAAGTTGAGCATGCTGGAGGCGATGTTGGTGGTACGGGCGATCATTCGGGTTGCTTGCTGCCGCGCCTGCTGTTCGTCGAATCCGTGTGCACCCGCGCGTATCCGGGCTTGTTCGACGCAGTAGTCGAGCACTGCTGCTCGATCGGACCAATCCGGAGCTGGTTTCTTGGTGAAGAACTCCATGATGCGGTTCGAGTGCTCGGGCAGATCTGGGTCCGCGGGTCCGGGGGATGTTGGGCGGGTGTTGATGAGGGTCAGGGCAGAGACGCGGTCGGGGTGGTCGAGGGCGGCGAGCTGGCAGATCCATCCGGCGACGGAGAAGCCGACCAGGTGTGCTCGAGGAAGTTCGAAGACATCCAGCAGTCCGATGATGTCCGAGGCCAAGTCGCGGAGGGTGTAGCCGGGAGAGCCGGTGGGGTAGGCGGTCGACCGGCCGGTGTCGCGGATGTCGTAGTGCAGGACGAAACGACCGGCGTGGGCGAGCCGCTCGCAGAACTCGTCTTCCCAGAACAGTCGCGAGGTGCTCGGCAGTAGCACCGGCGGCTGACGCCAAGACCCGAAGGTGGTCACACACAGGTCGGCGTCGCCGACGGTGACCAGGTGCTCGGGCGATCGTTGGACATGAAGCGGCACGGCGTCTCCTCTACGGTTGCGTCTCGCAAGAAGAGACCACTTCGGCCGCAGTAACTCATCGGTCCCTGGTGTTCTTCATGACGCCACATCACGGTCCCGAAGTCCTACGGCACCCGGGCGGCGAGGAGTAGGTCAAGCAGTTGGTGCGCGAATTCGGTGGGCTCGTCAGTGAATCCGCTGTGTCCGCCGGGGAATTCGGTGAGAGGGATGTTGAGATGAGCGGCCAAAGTGGTGGCTGGGCGATGGGGGAGGTGGCCTCGGGTTTCTCGGCCTGCGGCGAGGACGAGGCGGTCGGTGTGGGCGGCGAGGGCAGTCTCGTCGGGTTTGTAGGAGGTGATGGGGCGGAGTTCGTTGGCTATCATGGGCGCGGCGTTGGCGTGTAGACGGTGGAGCATTTCGGCGGCGCGGGGTGGAAGGTCGGCGGGGTCGGGCATGGGTTTCATGGTGCCGCCGATGCCTTGGAGGAAGCGGGCGCCTGCGGCTGCGACACCTTCGGTGCGGAACAGGGTGTAGACCTCATCGATGAACGCCTTCTGTTCGTCGGCGTCGGGAAGTACCGCGAAGCATGGGGGTTCGTGGGCGATGACGAGGCGCAGCAGTTCGGGGTGGTGGACGAGCAGGTCCAGGGCGATGACCGCGCCGCCGCTTCCGCCGAAGATGTAGGCGTCTTCACTTGTGGGAGTGAGGGTTTCGAGGAGTCGGTAGGCGTCGTCGCGTTGCGTCGCGACCAGCTCGCCGACGGGCTCGGCGGTGTCGAGGGTGCTGCGTGAGTAACCGCGCGGGTCGAGGGTGGCGACGGTGAAATGTTCGGCCAGGACGTCGGCGATCGGGTCGAACACGGCCGCGTCGCCTCCGCTGCCGGGCAGCAGAAGAAGCAGGGGGCCGTCGCCGCGTACCTCGTAGTAAAGGGTTGCGCCGGGGACTTTCAGGGTGCCGGTTCTCATTTCTCGTCTTTCTCGTCGCTGGACGGCCACTGCTCGAGTGTGACGTGCAGTGCGTCGATGATGCGTTCCCAGGAGACGGCGGTATCGCGGGTGTGGCTGAAGCCGCCGGTTGCCTCCAGCGCGGCGTAGCCGTGAAAAGTGCTGCGCAGCAGTCGGACCGCGTCGGTGAGGTCGGGTTCGGTGAGGCCGTAGGCGCGGAGCATGCCGTAGGTGAGCTCGATGCCGCGCAACGCGCCGGGGGCCGGCTCGACCAGTCCGGGCGAGACCGGCGCTTGGGTCGCGGCGTAGCGGCCCGGATACCGCAGCGCGTACTCGCGCCAGGTGTGCGCGAAGGCGGCGAGTGCATCACGGCCCGCCCGTCCCGCGACGGCGGTCGCGATGAGGTCGGTCTTTTCGGCGGCGGCGAGCATGGCGACCCGTGCTCGGAGCTCCTGGAGGTTCTTCACGTGGGAGTAGAGGCTCGCGTCCTTGACGCCGAACTTCTTGGCCAACGCGGACATCGTCACTTTCTCGAACCCGATCTCATCGGCGAGGTCGGCCGCCGCGCGCGTGACCCGCTCGGCGGTCAACCCGGCTCGTGCCATCATGTGCCATCTCCTTAACTAGTACACCTAGTTTATAACCTAGGGACATTAGGTTTAGCAAGAGCCGGACGGTGCTGACCGAGTCGGTCACGACGGGATGGCACACGTGCGTTATGGCTTGCGCACCGACTCTGTGCTGTTCGTCGATGAGTTTCGCACCCACGCACCGTCATCAGTCGTGAGCACATTGCACCGCAGAGGAGAACTCATGACCCAGACCTCGTCCGTCACCACCCACACCCTCGACGTCCCCGGCGCCCGGCTGCATTACGAGGTGCGCGGCAGCGGACCGCTGATCGCACTGGTCGGCGCCCCGATGGACGCCGCCGCTTTCGCCCCGCTCGCCGACCTGCTGGCCACCGACCACACGGTGCTCACCATGGACCCGCGCGGGCACAAGAGCAGCGTGCTCGACGACCCTGAACAGGACTCGACCCCCGCACTGCGCGCCGACGACCTGGCCCGCATCCTCGTCCACCTCGACGCGGGCCCCGCCGTCGTCTTCGGTTCCAGCGGTGGCGCGGTCACCACATTGGCGCTGGTGCAGGCGCACCCGGAACTCGTCAGCACCGCGATCGCGCACGAGCCACCGCTGAACGTCGTGCTCGACAATGAATTGCATACGAGCACAGCAGATCTCGCCGCCACCTATGTCAGCGGTGACGTACTGGGCGCCTGGCGGAAATTCTTCGCCAACGCCAACATGGAGATGCCGGAGCCGGTACTCCAGGAGATGTTCGGCGGCGACCGCGATCCGGCGCAGGTGGCCAGTGAGCGCTTCTGGTTCCTGCACGAGATCGGCGGAACCGTTTGGTGGGAGCCGGATCTCGAAGTGCTGCGCGCGACGCCGGTCCGGCTGATTGCTGGGATCGGCACCGACTCGACGGACCAGTTCTGTGATCACACCACGCGGGCGCTGGCCGCACGGATCGGTATCGAGCCCACCCTGTTCCCGGGCGGGCACATCGGATTCGTCGACGACCCAGCCACTTTCGTCATCCGGCTGCGCGAAGTACTCGGCTGAAGGTGGTGTCCTGGACGACGGCTCTGCCCGCGCCGCCGTCCAGGACGTTCACCGGGCGACCTGATGAGGGTCGAAGCCGCCCGGAGTCACCACCCGTGGGGTGACGTCTACTAGGTGAGTCCCCGGATGAATTCGGCCAGGTATTGGCCGCTGTAATCGGGCTTCCCGTTGTTCTGCACCGCGGCCGCGCCGATCGTATCGATGTGTGTATAGCCCGGCAGGGTCTCCACCTGTGCGGTGGCTCCGGTCGGAATCCAGGTACCCACGCCGTACTGAACGACACTGTCACCCGCGTAGGCGATGAAGTTCGGTTTGGTGCGACTCATGTTGTGGTAGCGCAGATTTACCATATTGCCGCTGCGGGCGCCGGTGAAGCCCGCACCGAGATCGATGACCATGCGAGCCGGGAAGTACGTCTCCCAGTAAGCGGTTGGTGCACCGGTGCCCAATTGCCTTGCCACGGCATGGATGTCGGAGGTCTCCCGACTCGGTGCCGTCCACGGCACGCCGACGACGTCGTTGTAGTTGCGCCACGTGTAGAGCACGTTCCGGTCGGTCGGCGCGACCCGCGTCTGCGGGCCCGCGCTCATCCGCAAGTAGTTGCCCAACACCGGAACCTGGGTCGCCCCACCACCATTGGGGAAGGTCTTCTCCTGCACCGGGCCACCCGCGAGGGCGCCGACTCCTTGCTGCAACAGTGCGAAGTTGCCGGAGTTGTTGTCGATGAACGTGCCGAGCAGCGCCGTATTGGTGAACCGGTAGTCACGGATGGTGCCCTCGCCGTTCGAGCCGCCGGACGCTACCGCCGCCCAGCTCTGGCCGAACATGGTGGTGAGCGTGGTCTCCACCTCCGGATCGTGCAGGTGGGCCAGCAATTGGCTTTCCTCGTCCGGCGCGAGATGCGCGGCGAGCCCGGCGAGTCGGTAGAGCATCATCGCCTTGGTGCCGATCACCGGAACGGGGCCGAGGGTGCGCATCGGCAGCACCCCGCTGTCGAATCCGGCCTTGAGCGCGGTATTCGTCGGGCCCATGAGCGCATTGGTGACGTCGCTGAAGAACGGGGTGTTCTGGATGGCGGCCGGATCCGAGGAGACCATCGAGTCCTGGGCGGCGAACGCGGCGCACTGGTTGTAACCGGCGTCGGCCTGGGTGGCCGGGTTGCCGTCGAAATCCCAGTCCGAGAAGAACCCGGTGACCATCCCGCCCATCGAGATGCCGGTGCAGATGTATTTCCGCTGCCGCTCAGCCTGATCCGGCACCTCGTGCAGCATGATCTCGTACTGGTCCCTGATCACCCGCTCCACGCCGATCGCGTCGAGGATGGCCAGGTCCTGCGATTGTTTGAAGCCCGGGAAGGTGCGCCCGTCGATCGGCTTGCCGTTGAAGTAGTAGTCGACCGCGTCCAGGTAGTTCCCGGTCTCCAAGGCGTAGTCGAAGCCCGCTGTCTCATCCAAGCAGGCCCCACGCCGGGCCAGCGACCAGAACTCGATATTACGTCCGAGGGATTTCGCCGAACGCACCGTGTTGCCCGCGACACCCTCGGAATTGACTGCGCCACCGCCCAATCCCTGCTGCTGCACGACCACCGCGTCGGCGTCGCGCGAGTTCTCCGGACCGCCGACGGGCCGATAGCGCAGGTACCCGGTGCGATCGCAGGCCTCTGGGTGCGGGGGCACCCCGGCAGGCAGCGGCAGCCGGAAGCTCACGTAGGACACCGCGATTCCGTCGCGCGTCGCGACCTGCTGCTCCTGGCGGTCCGTCGCCACCGACGCGGGCGGCTCCTCGGCCGCCGCCGCCAGCCCCGGCGGGACCAGACCGGCGGCCACCACCGTCATCACCACCGTTGCCGCCCAACCATTTCGGCGCTCGCCGCGCCGCCCACCCTGCTGTACCGACCGTCCGAGACGCCGCGCCGCATTTGCCACGGTCAGTGACGTTGCCACGGACCGAGACCCACGTCACTGGGAGATTTGTCAGGAGTTTGCCCGATGGTTCATGCAGTTCGCCAAGATCAACGGAGGTTGGTTTCGGCCGAGATCGCCCCGGCTGAGACGGTCATCGCAGCGTGGCGACGATCTCCCGCACGATGATTGATGTAGGACGTCCACCGAGTCTGCACCGGCTTGAGCAGTCGCTCAACTGGACGAGCTACAGCGCAGATCCGGTTTCACCCGGCCGCGTCTTTGCAGCTCGATCGTCCGTGCCCGAACCAGCGCACTTCGCCGGCGAGGACGGTAGTCACCTGCCTGCGGCCGTCTCCGACTCGGGCGCCACAGTCCCACCAGCCCGGCGAACCGGTCAGTGACGCTGTCAACGAATAGCCGACGTTGTCGAATTCGGCTTGCATCGCGGGCCGCAGGCTCCCGCCCTGAGCGATCTCGGGATAGCGGCGAACCAGGTGTTGCCGCGGTTGTCGAGGCATGACATTCATTGTGCCGCTGCGGCGCCGCTTGGGGGTCCGGGCGCGCGACGGCCGGTCGTGGTGCCGGCTGCACGCCACCGTTCAGTCGCCGTGCCAGGACCGCCACAGTCCGGCGTAAATGCCTGCCTCCGCGACGAGTTCGTCGTGCGTGCCCAGCTCGATGATCGACCCGTCGGTCATCACGACGATGCGGTCGGCGTCGTGCGCGGTGTGCAGGCGATGAGCGATGGCGATCACTGTGCGGCCTGCCAGGACCGCGGCTAGGGCGCGCTCGGTTGCGCGGGCGGAGGCGGGATCGAGTAGGGCCGTTGCTTCGTCGAGGATCAGTGTGTGTGGGTCGGCCAGCGCTACCCGGGCCAAGGCAAGCTGTTGCGCCTGGGCGCCGTTGAGTGTGCTTGCTGCGCCGCCGAATTCGGTGTCGAGGCCGTCGGGAAGTTCCAGTGCCCAGCGGGCGTCGACGGTGGTGAGTGCGTCGCGCATCCGTTCGTCGGTTGCGGTGGGGTCCGCGATGCGCAAGTTGCCGCGCAGTGTGTCCTGGAAGACGTGGTGCTCCTGGGTGACGAGAACGACTTGGCGCCGCAACAACTCTGGGGCGAGGTCCGCGATCGGTACGCCGCCGACGGATACGGTTCCCGACCGTGGTTCCTCCAGTCCGGCGAGGAGTCGGCCGAGGGTGGTTTTGCCCGCTCCCGACGGTCCGACGATCGCGAGTTTCTCCCCGGCCGCGATGTCGAGGGTGACGCCGTGCAGCACGTCCCGGTCGTCGGTGTAGGCGAAATGGCAGTCGGTGACCTCGATTCGGTCGTCGGCGGGCTCGGCGGTGCTGCGAGGTTTGTCGCTGGGTGCCTGCGCGAGTCCTTCGACGCGGGCGTAGGACGCACTGCTCTGCTGGAGCTGTTCGATCCACATCATGATGGTGTCCAGCGGCCCGGACAGTTGCCGCAGGTAGAGCACGGCCGCGATGACGGTGCCGAGACTCACCACGCCGGCCCGTTCCAGCATGCCGCCGAGGAGCAGCACGCCGGCCAACGCGACCGCCTGCGAGACATCGACCGAGGGCATCAGCACCGATCGCAGCCACAGGGTGCGCAGCCGGGTTCGGCGCGCATGTGCGATCGCGGTTTCGGTTCGGGTACGGCGGCGCTCGTGCAACCCGAACGCCTCGATGGTGCGGGCACCCTGGGCGGTCGTGGTGAGGATGTCGGCCAGCGCTGCTGTGGCGGCACCCTCGGTGAGGTAGTCGGCGCGGGCCCGGTGCAGATACCAGCGCAACGCCACGGCGATGCCGATCAGGCTGGTCAACGCGCATACGCCGAGCAGCGGATGCAACACCATGACCGCTGCGATGATGAACACGGCCTGCACCGTGGCCACCAAAACCTCTGGGGCAGCGTCGCGTAGCGCGGTGGCGGCACTGCCGACGTCGCTGGTACCGCGGGTGACGAGGTCACCGGTCGGCACGTGTTCGACGGTCGAGGCGGGTAGTGCGAGGGTGCGGTCGAGGTAGCGTTCGCGGATGCGGCCCGCGGCCCCCTCACCGAAACGTGCGCCCGCGTACAGGGCGAACCTGGTCAGCACCAACTGGATGAGGGTGAATGCGACGATCGCCAGCGCGAGTTCGTCGATCCTGGATACCGCGCCCGGTCCGGTCGATTCCTTGACCGTGTCCACGATCGCACCGAGTAGCCGCGGTGCTGCGAGACCGGCCGCAGCGGCGAGGGCGTTCAGGAGCAGCATCACGGCGAAACCTGTTCGGTCCGCACGGATCTCGTGCCAGGCAGCGCGACGCACGGCGGCCCGGTCCGCGACGGGCAGGATCGCTGCGTCCTTACTCACGGGCGTCATCGCAGCGCGCACGGGGCTCATCGCAGCGCCTTCTCGTCCGCGTCGCGGGATACCAGGGCGCGATAACCCGGCTCGCCGGCGAGCAACTCGTGATGCGTGCCGCGAGCAGCCACCCGCCCGTCGACGAGGTATTCGACGACGTCGGCCTGCTCCAGCACGAGCGGGGACGTCGTCGTGACGACCGTGGTCCGGCCGGTGCGCGCGAGCCGCAGCCTGGTCGCGATGACCGCCTCGGTGTGCGTGTCGACGGCCGAGGTGGGTTCCACCGCGAGCAGAATCTGCGGTTCGGCGTACAACGCGCGAGCCAGCCGAAGACGTTGCCGCTGACCGCCGGAGAGGTTGCGTCCCTGCGCGGTGATCATCGAGTCCAATCCGCCGGGGAGTGCTTCCAGCACATCGGTCGCCGCGGCGGCATGGACGGCCGCTTCGATTTTCCCGTCGTCCGGTTCGCGTCGTCCCGCGACGACCTCCCGGACCGTGCCGGTGAACAGCGCGGCATCGTTGTCTGCCACTATGATTCGGGCACGAACCTGGTCCAGCACGATGTCGTCCAGTCGGCGTCCGCCCCACTCGACCGTCGACTCCGCGAATCGACCGAGCCGGTCCACGACGGCGACGGCATCGCCATATCGCCCACCCACGAGCGCGGTGAGGACGCCGGGCCGGACCTCGACGCCCGATGCCGGGTCCCGCAGGGTTTCCGGGTGGCCCGGTGCGTCGGCCGCGGTCGCCGCATCCACGTGATCCGGTGTCACCGCGAGCAGCCGGATCACCCGGCGGGCCGCGATGATGCCGTGGGTCAGCATGTTCGCGCCTTCGATGAAGAACGACACCGGGACCACCAGCATCGCGACATAGCCGTAGACAGCGACCAGGTCGCCGATCGAGATCGTGCCGTCGATGGCCATCCGCGCGGCCAGCCAGGTGACGGCGGCGAGGAACAGCGCCGGCAACCCGGTGCCGAGCGCGCCCAGCCAGCTCATCACCGCGCCGACCCGATAGCCTTTGTGCCGCAAGGACTGTGAGTCCTGCCGATAACGGTCGACGTAGTGCTGCTTGCCGCCGAGACCGTTGAGGATGCGCAGACCCGTCAGGATGTCGACCAGCCGCGCGGTCGAAACACCTTGCAGCTCACGGTAATCCCCGCCGACTCGATACAGTCTGCCGAGCAGCGGGCCGACCGCGACCACGAGCAGTGGAACCCCGGTCAGGATCACCAGGGCGAGCAGCGGCGACAGCGAGAACAGGAGCACGGCCACGGTCACATAAGCGATCACCGCGCCGACGCCCGGGCCGGTGATCGTCAGCGACGAGGCGATCGCGCGCACGTCGCCCATGCCGATCGCTGCGACCTCACCCGCCGTGGTACGCCGGGTCAATGTGGCGCCCAGGTGCGCGGCGTGGTTGGCGGTGGTGCGGGCGATCCGGAACGAGGCGTCCATCCTGACCTTGGTCATCGTGCGGTGCCGGGCGACGGCCAGTCCCGCGTTCGCGACCCCGGCGCCGAGGATCGCGAGTGTCCACCACGCCAGCGCTGGCATGTCGTGCGCGCGTAGTCCGTCATCGATCGCCCGGGACAGCAGGTAGGGCGGGAGCGCGAGGCCGACCATCCACAGCGTGCCCAGCACCGCGCCGGTTGCGACGCGGGCGCGCTGGCAGACGACCAGCCACCACAGCAGTCGCAGGGGACCGGATTGATAGTCGGCCGGTTCACGCTCGCTCATGGCCCCACACCCCTGCCTGTCGACATCGACGGTCCCCTACGAATCGTATTGGCAGGGCTCATTTCTCACTGCACTCGCCGCCGCGGCACAGGTTTTCCCAGCTCTCGACCGCATCCCCGAGGAACCGCGCCGATTCGTCAGCGAGCGGACTCCGTCTGACTGTCTCGCCTGCATCGATCGTCACGCACTGGTCAGATACGGCCGCAAGAACGCCGCGTGCGACCCAACGATGCCGAATAGCGGGTCTGATTCCGGGAGCGCATCGAAGTGCTGCCGGAGTGGGATATCCAGGTGCGTGGCGGTCTGCCGCGCATCGACCTGCGCTGCCCTTCCGTGTTGTCAACCTGTCGTAGCAACGCGGCCGTATGCAGCGCGTCCGACGTCGGCACGGCGCGTCGGCCCGAGGGAGAGACTGGTCGGATGCGACCCTCGGATACAGTCGCCCAATGGGCCGCGTATGGATATATGCGCTGATCACTGCGGTGGCAACGACGTGGGTCACCGTTCCCGCCCCGTCCTCGGCCGAGGAGCCTGCCGGGCGTGATGTGATCGCGCAGATGTTCGGCTGGAACTGGCGGTCCATCGGCCACGAATGTCAGGCAACGCTCGGCAAACTGGGGTACAGCGCCGTGCAGACCTCGCCACCGGAGGAGCATTCCCTCTGGCCGGACAAGGGGTTTCCGTGGTGGCAGAGCTACTCCGCGGTGTCCTACAAGTTGGACAGTCGCTTCGGTACGCGCGACGAGCTGGCGGCCATGGTGCGCAGCTGTCACGAAGCGGGTGTGCAGGTGTACGTCGATGCGGTCATCAACAATATGTCCGCGACGACCGACTGCAGCATCGGAAGTGCGCTCACCCCGTACTGCCATTACTGGTATCCGGCGGTGCCGTACACCGAGCGCGACTTCCATCATTGCGGCACACCGCATGATTCCGTCGAGAACCTCGCGGACCGCTCCCAGATGTTCAACTGCCAATCGTTCAACGGGGCAGACCTGGCGACCGGTGACGACTCCGTCCGGGATCGGATCGCCGGTTACCTCAACGATCTGCTCTCCCTCGGCGTCGACGGGTTCCGTATCGACTCGGCCAAATACATTCCGCCCGAAGACATTGCGGCGATCGAGCAGCGACTGAGCCGACGGGCCTACGTCTACCAGGAGGTCATCTACGGCTGGGGTGAAGGCGTGCAGCCCGAGGAGTATCTCGCCACCGGTGCCGTGATGGACCTGCGCTATGCCGGAACCCTGAGCCAGATCTTCCGGCACGGGCGGCTGGCCTGGTTGCGCACCTTCAGCTCGGCGCTGCCCTCCGACAACACCGTGGTCTTCGTCGCCAACCACGACACCGAGCACAACGGTTCCACGTTGACCTATGCCGACGGCGAGCGGTACACGATGGCGAACGCGTTCATGCTCGCCTGGCCGTACGGGCGGCCGAAGGTGCTCAGCGGGTACGCGTTCAACAGCTATGACGAGCCGCCGCCGTCCGATCCGCTCGGGCGTGCGATGGATTCGCGGTGCGGAGACGGGCACTGGTTGTGTGAGCATGCGTGGCCGGGAATCGGCGGCATGGTCGGCTTTCATGAGCAGGTTCATGGGCAGCCGGTGGTGGGGTGGTCCGACAACGGTGGCAACAGGATCTCGTTCGGGCGGGGTAGTGCGGGGTACCTCGTGCTCAACGGTGAGGACTTTCCGGCCGACGCAGATGTCTATCAGACCTCGATGCCTGCGGGCAGTTACTGCGATGTGCTGCACGGTGCCGTTGAGGGAGGATCCTGCACGGGCCCGAGTTATCAGATCGACGGCGCCGGTTTGCTGCACGCCGACGTCGCCGCGCAGTCCGGGATCGCGCTGCACACCGGGGCGATTATCGCCGAGTAGTACTGGGCGCCACATGGTTTGGCTTCCGGATCGGTATCGCGACGGGGCAGGGGCGCCATACGGTCTGATGACCGTGCGCTATTCGGTGGGATAAGGCTGGACGCCACGGTTGACGAGCGGATCCATGGGCCGACGGCGGCTGGGCGGCGCTCAGTTTCGCGGCCTGGCACGTAGAGCTGGGCTGCGCCATACAACTGGGGCTGCGCAATACAAGTGGACGACCACGCCGGATCTGCGGCGACGCGCCACAGTTGGCCCGGCGCATGCATGGAGGGAGCGAGGGCCTGGGGTAGCTCGCCGGCGCGGCGTTGTCTCCGAATCTGTTGGTGACAAGCTCGACCTCGCCGCCCAGATGGCGCAGCGGGCCACCCAGCTCGACATCGGCAGCCACTCCGCCGCGTGGTGTCGGCGATCGGGATCGCGCTGTTGCGGCCGTCGCAGCAGGCAGCACCACTCCGGCCGGTATGGGGCGACGAGCGCAGGGGCGCAATGGCAAGCTTGCGGCATGGTGATCACAGGATGAGTCGTGGTGTGTTGGTGAGCGGGGCCTCACGGGGGATCGGACGGGCGATCGCCCTGGCGTTCGCGGAGATCGGTGATCGAGTGGCCGTTCACTACTCGTCGAGCCGGGACGATGGTGAAGAAACCTTGCGCGGTTTGCCGGGCGAGGGGCATGTGCTCGTCAGTGGGAACATCGGTT
The DNA here is from genome assembly GCF_007990755.1 of Nocardia ninae NBRC 108245. GTDB lineage: Bacteria > Actinomycetota > Actinomycetes > Mycobacteriales > Mycobacteriaceae > Nocardia > Nocardia ninae. Next base: position 133,706 of record NZ_BJXA01000001.1, read on the forward strand.
CCCCGGATGCCGTCGCGGGCATCGTCGACGCGGCAATCGAAGGACTCGGCGCGATCGATGTGCTGGTCAACAATGCGGCGGTCAATATCGCACATCCGGTGGCGGACACCGACTATGCCGAGTGGCAACGGACATGGCGAGAAACCATGGACGTCAACGTGTTCGGGACAGCCAACATGTCCTACTGCGTCGCCCGGCACATGATCGCCAAGGGCATCGAGGGACGAATCGTGAACATCGGCTCGCGGGGCGCGTTCCGCGGCGAACCCGAATACGCCGGCTACGGTGCCAGCAAGGCCGCCGTGCACGCCCTCGGCCAGTCCCTCGCCGTCGAACTGGCCCCCCACGGCATCGCGGTCGCCTCGGTCGCCCCCGGCTTCGTCGCAACCGAACGCGTCGCCCACCGCGTCACCGACGACGTCCGCGCCCAAAGCCCCTTCGGCCGCGTAGCCACCCCCGCCGAAATAGCCTCAGCCGTCCGCTATCTCGCCTCACCCGAGGCCACCTGGACCTCCGGCTCCGTCCTCAATGTCAACGGCGCCTCCTACCTCCACTGACCCACCAGCCGTTGGCCACGCGACCAAGGTCGTTCACGATCAACGGGACATGACGGCGCCCGTACTCGCACGTCTCCGCCATCGTGTCCCGTTCACCGTCCGACCCCGCGACGAGCGGGACACGATGGCGCCCCCACTCCCATGTCTGCGCCGCTATGTTCCGCGCGGCGCCCAGCTCCGCATCCAGCGGGAAACGATGGCGGCCCCGCACGTTCCGCCGCCGCGTCCCGCTCGCCGCCCGACTCCACATCGAGCGGGACATAATGGCGGCCCCACCCGCCACATCAGCCGGACATGACGGCAGCCCAGCAGGTTCCGCCACCATGTCCCGCTCACCGTCCCGCTCCACGGCGACCGGGACATGACGTCGCCCCCACTCGCACGTCTGCGCCGCTATGTCCCGTTCGCCGTCCGACTCCTCGTCGGGCGGGACACGGTGGCGGAGTTGGCGGCGATGCCGCGAGGCCTTTCCCGTCGATCATGAACCCCCATCGGTTACCTCCCACTCGCGGCTTGATCACCGAAACATCCTGTCGCCAAGGGGATTGCGACGTGGAATGATCCCATGCATGGCAGTGCCGGGACGGGTGGCGTTGGTGACCGGGAGCTCGCGCGGGCTGGGTAGTGCTATTGCACAGCGGCTGGCCGCAGATGGGCTGGCTGTCGCTGTCAACGGTATGGGGGAGGAGAAGGCGCGGGCGGTCGTGCGGACTATTCGCGACAACGGCGGTGTCGCCGAAGCTTTCGCGGCGGACGTCACCGACGAGGATCAGGTGCGCGAACTCGTCGCCGCGGTCACCGATCGTCTCGACCCGATCGACGTGCTGGTCTTGAATGCGACCGGTCCCCAACCAGAGGCGCCGTTGACTGAAGTGGCCTGGGCCGATCATCTGGCGCAACTGGACTTCTTCGTGAAGAGTCCGATCATGCTCGCGCACCACATAATCCCCGGCATGCAGGAACGCCGCTACGGCCGCATCGTGCACATCGACTCCGAGGTAGCCGACCGCCCACCGCCCGGCCGCTCCGCCTACGCCACCGCCAAACACGCTCAGATCGGCCTGACCCGCAGCTGGGCCCGCGAACTCGCCCCCTTCGGCATCACCGTCAACACCGTCGCCCCAGGCTTCGTCCCGGTCGAACGCCACGCCGACGTCTCCGCCGCCACCCGCGCCGACTACCTCGCCACAATCCCGGTCGGCCGCCTGGGGATCCCGGACGACATCGCCGCCGCCGTCAGCTTCTTCGCCTCGCTATCAGCCTCTTTCGTGACGGGCCAACGCCTCGTCATCGATGGCGGCCGCTCCCTGCACGCCTGAGTGCCTCGCACAGCGGTTACCGAGGAAGGTTGCCGGTCTCCGCACGGAGGCCGACGAGAGGCAGGCTCGCGACCACCCCGCCCACCCCGGCTCCCACAGCCCAGCCGACAAGTACATCGGTCGGCCAATGCGCCCCGAGATAGACCATCGCCACACCGATCAGCAGGACAATCACCGCGAGCAGGGCGGCCGTCCAGCGACGCTGCCCCGCCGACCAAGGCAACACCAGATAGGTGGCGACTACCACGGCCGCCGTCATCGCCGCGATAGTCGACGGCATCGCCCATCCACCGACCTGAACTACGGCCAGATCCCCGGACGGACGCGCCCGCTGAACCATCTGCTTGAACACACTGGCGACCACCAGCGCCACCACACTCGCGACGGCGACCGTAACCCCTTGCCACCACCAACGTTTCGCAACCACCACGATCAGCCCCACCGCCCCGACCGCAGCCATGACCGCAGGGCTCGCACCCATATCCATCGCCCACCGCGCCATCGTCGTCAACGTCGGCGTCCGATGCTCGGAAAGCCAGCGCAGGACATCCAGATCCACACTCACCGTGCATATTCTGCCCGTCGGAGAGCATGAGCCGCCGAACCGGACAGGGCCAGCAGCAGAACGAACGGCAGTGCGAGAGCCGCCAGGCCCAGCAGTACCGGGCGCGGGCCGACCAGCTCGATCAACGCGCCCGCGCCGGCGAGGGCGAGCATGCGGACGGTGGCGGTCGCCGCGGTGCTCGCGGCGATCACTCGGCCGCGCACCGCATCCGGGGTGATGCGCTGCCGCGTCGTGGTCACGACAATGAATCCGAGCGCTGACGCGCCGTCGAGCACCAGCACCGTCGCCGCCAGCCACAGCGGAGCGTCGAACAGGGCGAGCGTGCCCACCGCGCCGCCGTTGACCGATAGCACCGCAGCCATCAGGAGCGGCCACGGGACGGCGTCGCAGAACCGGGCCAGCAGCAAGCTGCTCATCAGGCCACCGACTCCCGCCGCCGACACGATGAGCCCCGTCGTGAGCGGCGTCAGGCCCAGCTCTTCGTCGGCACGCACCAGCAACGGCAGCAGCGCCGCCGCCGCGAGCAGGTGCAGGTAGCACGCGCCCGCCAGCAGCACAGCCTGTGCCCGGTCCCGCCGCACCAGCCGTAACCCGGCCAGCACGGATTCGTCACCAGCGGAGCCCCCGTGTGCTGGAACGTTCTTCGGCAACCGCGCCAGCAGCACGGCCGACGCTATGAAACTCACCGCGTTGACCATGAACGTCACCAACGGCCCCAGCGACTGCAACAGCCAGCCACCCGCGGCCGGTCCGGTCAGCGTCGCCGCGGCGTCCGAGCCTTCCACCAAGCCGTTGGCGCGCATGAGGTCTCGGTCTCCGACAAGACTCGGCAGGTAGCTGCTCGCCGCCGCATGGAACACCGCGTCGCCTACGCCGGTTATCAGGGCGAGCAGCACCAGCGGCACCCACCGTGCCCCGCCGAGCAGCACCTCCGCGCCGATAGCGACAAACACGACCGCACGGACGACGTCCGCGGTCACCATCAGGCGCTTGCGTTCCCGGCGATCCACCACGGCGCCGACGTGCAGCGCTGCCAGCACCTGCGGCAGCTGGGCCGCCGCGCCGACGACGCCCGCAGTGACCGCGGATCCGGAGGCCGCGAGCACCGCCAGCGGCAACACCACGTCGGTGACGCGGTCACCGAGGATGCTCAGCGCTCGCGCGGCGAGGAAGTACGGCAGCGGTTTTCGCATTCACGTCCGTTTCGCCGGGCGGGGTCGTCCACCTTTCCCAGCGTGCGCGCACCGAGTGAGCGAAGTCCAGTTCCGTGTGGGCGGCCGTCGAATGCGTCTGCCGCACACCTGATAACAGGTATGCGGCAGACGCAGAACAACTCTCAGCGGACGAAGGTTGACGCCCGGTCGGCCAGATCGAGCAGCATCTGCGGGAAGATGCCGAGGACGATGGTTGCGCCGGCGCCGAAGGTGACGACCGTGGTGGTGAGGAACGGGGCGACCACGGTGGGTGCGTCCGCGGGCGGGTCGGTGAAGAACATGAGGACGATGACCCGGATGTAGAAGAAGGCGGCGATGGCGCTGCAGATGACGCCGACGATCACCAGGAACGAGGCGTCCCCTGCGGCCGCGGCCTCGAAAACGGCGAACTTGCTGACGAATCCACTGGTCAACGGGAGACCGGCGAAGGAGAGCAGGAACAGGGCGAAGACGCTGGCGAGCCAGGGGGAGCGGCGGCCGAGGCCTGCCCATTGGGACAGGGTGGTGGCTTCATCGCCTGCGGCGTCGCGGACGAGGCTGACGACGGCGAACGCGCCGACGGTGCCGAGACCGTAGGCCACCAAATAGAACAGGATCGCCGAGACGCCCTTGTCGTTGGCGGCGACCAGACCGGTCAGGATGAAACCGGCATGCGCGACCGAGGAATACGCGAGCATCCGCTTGACGTCGGTCTGCGTTATCGCCATGACGGCGCCGACGGCCATGGTGGCGATGGCGATGGCGGCGAGCACCGGACGCCAGTCGTCGCGCAGTCCAGGCACCGCGACTTGCAGCACCCGCAACAACGCACCGACTGCCGCGATCTTGGTAGCGGCCGCCATGAACGCCGTAATCGGTGTCGGCGCACCCTGATACACGTCGGGCACCCACGACTGGAACGGCACCGTGCCGATCTTGAACAGCAGCCCCACCGCGAGCATCGCGACACCGAGCAGTGCGAGCATCGCGTTGTCCGGATGCTCGGCAATGGCATCGGCGATTCCGGCCAGCTGCACCGTGCCCGCCTGCCCGTACAGCAGCGCGACACCGTAGAGGAAGAACGCCGACGAGAACGCGCCGAGCAGGAAGTACTTCAGCGCCGCTTCCTGCGAGAGCAGCCGCTTGCGCCGGGCCAGCCCGCACAGCAGATACAGCGGCAGCGACAGCACCTCGAGCGCGACGAACATGGTGAGCAGATCATTCGACGCGGGGAACAGCAGCAGCCCGCCGACCGCGAGCAACGTCAACGGGAACACCTCGGTGGTCGCGATCCCGGCCCGCAGCGCGGTCCGCTCCATCGCACTCCCCGGCACCGAAGACGCCTGCGGGGTAAACGCATCCACCCCGCGCCCGAGCGTCGCCGCGGCGACACTCCAGGTGCCGGGACCGCTGCGCGCCTCGACCCGCGGTTCGGCGCCGCGCTCGGCCATGAACAGCACCCCGAGGATCGCCACCACCAGAATGGTGCCCTGCAGGAACAGCGTGACTCCGTCGACGGCGACCGCGCCGACCATCGCGGTGCCCTGGGTGCCGGCGAGCAGCACCACCGCGACCAACGCGGCGACCAGACCGGCGAGGCTCAGCAGCAGCTGCGTGCCGAACCGGAACCGCCGCCCCATGAAGGCCTCGACCAGCACGCTGATCACACCGGCGCCCAGCACGATCAGCATCGGCGAAAGCAGGCCGTATTCGATGCTCGGAGCCGGAATCGTTGCGGCGAGGGTTGTTCCGTAGTCCAAGGAAGTCACTTAGGCCGTCCTCGAGAAGGTGAACATCGTGGCGAGCAGACCCGCGACGACGAGAGCGATGGCGACGCGCACACTGATGCGACTCATTTGTGGACACCTCCGGGATGTTCGGCCTTACCCGCTTCGGGCAGCGTGGGCACCGCGGGTTCGGGATCGTGCTTGCCGATGGTGATCAAGGTCTGGCTCACCGCGGGATTGATGAAGTCCAGGATCGGTTTCGGATACACACCGAAGAACAGCAGCGCCGCGATCAACGGCACCACCACCGCGAGCTCGCGGGGCACCAGGTCGTAGATGTGTTCGTTGCCCTCCTTGACCGGGCCGGTCATCATCCGCTGGTAGAGCCACAGCACATACAGGGCCGCGAGCACCAGCGCACCGGTCGCGACGACCGCCGCGAACTGGTAGCGGCTGAAGGTGCCGACCAGCACCAGGAATTCGCTGATGAACGGCGCGAGCCCGGGCAGCGACAGCGTGGCCAGACCCGCGATGAAGAAGCTGCCCGCCAGTACCGGCGCCACCTTCTGCACGCCGCCGTAGTCGGCGATGAGCCGAGTACCGCGGCGCGACACCAGGAATCCGGCGATCAGGAACAGCGCGGCGGTGGAGATGCCGTGGTTGACCATGTACAGCGTGGCACCGGTCTGTCCCTGACTGGTCATCGCGAAGATGCCCAGGATGATGAAGCCGAAGTGGGAGATCGAGGTGTAGGCGATCAACCGCATCACGTCGGTCTGCCCGATGGCCAGCAGCGCACCGTAGATGATGCCGATCACCGCGAGCGTGATCACCAGAGGCGCATAGGTACTCGACGCGTCGGGGAACAGCATCAGGCAGTAGCGCAGCATGCCGAAGGTGCCGACCTTGTCGACCACCGCCATCATCAGCACCGCACTCGACGGTGTCGCGGCGACGGCGGCGTCGGGCAGCCAGGTGTGCAGCGGCCACAGCGGCGCCTTCACCGCGAAGGCGAACATGAAGCCGAGGAACAGCGCGTTGAGTACCGCGGGTGCGGCGCCGAGCTGCCCGGAGTTGGCGGCGGCGACCACCGTGCGGAAGTCGAAGGTGCCCGCCGAGTCCGCGCCGAGCCCGTTGCGCGCGGTGACCACGTACAACCCGATCACCGCGGCCAGCATGATCAGCCCGCCGAACAGGTTGTACAGCAGGAACTTCACCGCCGCCCGCGACCGTTGCTGGCGCAGTTCCACATTCGCCGACCGCGGTCCGAAGCCACCGATGAGGAAGTACATCGGGATCAACATGGCTTCGAAGAACACGTAGAACAGCAGAATGTCGAGCGAGACGAAGGAGATCAGCACCATCGCCTCGACCAGCAGCGTCAGCGCGACATAGGTGTGCGACACCCGCCGCCCGCTGCCGACCTCGCGCTCGTCGTGCCAGCCGGCCAGGATCAGCAGCGGCACCAACGCGGTGGTGAGCAGCACCAGCACCAGCGCGATCCCGTCGACGCCGACGGTGTATCCGGCGCCGAAGGCCGGTATCCACTCGTGGTCCTCGACGAACTGGTACTGCTCGCTACCGGGTTCGAAGCGCACCGCGAGCACGACGGCGAACGCCAGCACCGCGATCGATACCACCAGCGCGACACAGCGCGCGAGCAGTCGTTGCGCGGCGGGCAGCGCCAGCACGATGACCGCGCCGATCACAGGCGCCAACCACAACGTGGTCAACCAGGGAAAGTCCTTCACCACAACCTCACCGCCAGCAGGGCGGCAGCCACCAGGGCCGCGCCGGTGAACATGGACAGGGCATAGGACCGCACGAATCCGGTCTGTACCCGCCGGATTCGAGCGGACAACCCACCGATCAGCGCGGCCGTCCCGTTGACGATCCCGTCGATACCCCGGTTGTCGAGGAACACCAGCGCGCGGGTCAGGTAGCTGCCCGGGCGCATGAAGGCCGCCTCGTTGACCGCGTCACCGTAGAGGTCCTTGCGCGCCGCGATGGTCAGTGCGGAGACGGTTGCCGGTGCGTGCTCGGGGATGTCGCGTTGCGCGTACTGGTAGTAGGCGATGCCGACACCGACGGCGACCACGGTCAGCGCGAGCGCGGTCACGACGGCCGCCGGGACGACATGCTCACCGTGATGCACGCCGACAACCGGCGCGAGCCAGTTCTGCAGCGAGGAACCGAACGCGAACAGCGCACCCGCGGTGACCGATCCGATGGCGAGCAGGATCATCGGCCCGGTCATCACCGCGGGGGCTTCGTGCGGATGGGTGTCGGGCTTCCAGCGGCGTTCACCGAAGAACGTCATGATCATGACCCGCGTCATGTAGAACGCGGTGATCCCCGCACCGAGCAACGTCACCGTGCCGAGCACCAAACCGCTGACGCCGCCTTGGTTGAACGCCACCTCGATGATCTTGTCCTTGGAGAAGAACCCGGCGAACGGTGGCACGCCGATGATGGCGAGGTAGCCGAGCCCGAAGGTGACGTAGGTGATCGGCAGCAGTTTGCGCAGTCCGCCGTAGCGGCGCATGTCGGTCTCGTCGTCCATCGCGTGCATCACCGAACCGGCCCCGAGGAACAGCCCGGCCTTGAAGAACCCGTGGGTGAGCAGATGCATGATGGCGAAGGCGTAGCCGGCCGGGCCGAGGCCCGCGGCGAGCACCATGTAACCGATCTGGCTCATGGTCGAGGCGGCGAGGGCCTTCTTGATGTCGTCCTTGGCGCAACCGACGATCGCACCGAACAGCAGTGTCACCGCGCCCACGAGCACGACGCCGAGCCGCGCGTCCGGTGCCAGATCGAAGATCGGACCGGACCGCGCGATCAGGTACACACCCGCGGTGACCATGGTGGCCGCGTGGATGAGCGCCGACACCGGGGTCGGGCCTTCCATCGCGTCCCCGAGCCAGGACTGCAGCGGCACCTGCGCGGACTTACCGCACGCGGCGAGCAAGAGCAGCAACCCGATTGCGGTGAGCGTGCCCTCCCCGGCCTGCGGCGCACCCGCGAACACATCGGTGAAGTTGATCGAGCCGAACGTCGAGAACATGACGAACATGGCGATCGCCAGCCCCATGTCACCAACCCGGTTGACCACGAACGCCTTCTTGGCCGCGGTGGCCGCCGAGGGCTTGTGGTACCAGAACCCGATCAGCAGGTAGGACGCCAGGCCGACGCCTTCCCAGCCGAGGTAGAGCACCAGGTAGTTGTTCGCGAGCACCAGCAGCAGCATGGCCGCCAGGAACAGGTTGAGGTAGCCGAAGAATCGGCGCCGTCCCGGATCGTGGCTCATGTAGCCGATGGAGTAGATGTGGATCAGCGAGCCGACGCCGGTGATCAGCAGCGCGAAACACATGGACAGCTGGTCGAGTTGGAGGCTGAAGTCGGCTTGCAGCCCGGCCACCGGCACCCAGCTGAACAGGTCGGAGTGGATGCCGCGCTGCGCGGTGTCGCGGCCGAGCATGTCGAAGAAGCCGATGCCGGCGACCACGAACGCGGCCAGCGCCAGCGCGGTGCCGAGCAGATGCCCCCACTTGTCGCTGAAACGGCCGGTGAGCAGAAGGAATACAGCACCTGCGAGCGGCAGGGCGGGCATGAGCCAGAGCGTCGCTGTACCCATATCAGAACTTCAACAGGTTGGCGTCGTCGACCGAGGTCGAGCGGCGGGCGCGGAAGATGGTCATGATGATGGCAAGGCCGACAACGACTTCGGCTGCGGCGACCACCATGGTGAAGAACGCGAATACCTGACCGTCGAGGTTCGCGTGCAACCTGGCGAAGGTGACGAATGCGAGGTTCACCGCGTTGAGCATCAGCTCGATGCACATGAACACCACGATGGCGTTGCGCCGCAGCAGCACGCCGGCCGCGCCGATCGTGAACAGCAGGGCGGACAGGAACAGGTAGTTCTGGGGATTCACCGGTTGCCTTCCTCGTCGCGCGGGTTCTCGGTCGCGACCGAGGTAGCGGGTGCTTCGGTCGTGGACGCGACCGAGTTGCCTTGTGCTGCGGTCTGCGACGCGGCCGGGGTGACCGCCGCCTCGGCGAGCGCCCGGGTGCGGCGGTGCCGCAGGATGGTGCTGACCGACAGTTCCTCGAAGGAGCCGTCGGGCAGCCTGGCCGGAATGTCGACCGCGTTGTGCCTGGCGTAGACGCCCGGCGTCGGCAGCGGGGTGGCCCGGTGGCCTGCCTCACGGAACCGGCGCACCGACATCTCGCGCTGCCCGATCTTCGGCCCGAACTGCTCGCGGTGTGCGAGCACCATCGCGCCGATGGTCGCGGTGATCAGCAGCGCGCCGGTGAGCTCGAAGGCCCACACGTAGCGCACGAAGATCAGCTCGGCGAGTTCGCCGATCACGTCGCGGCCCGCGAAACCGGTTGCCGGGAAGCTGATCTCGGATTCCCGGATGCCTCGCGCGATACCGCTGATCAACAGCATGCCGAAGCCGAGTCCGACCGCCGCCGCGGCGAGCTGCTGGCCGCGCAGGTTCTCCTTCAGCGATTCGGCGGAGTCGACACCGACCAGCATCAGCACGAACAGGAACAGCATCATGACCGCGCCGGTGTAGACGACGATCTGCACGACGCCGAGGAACAGCGCGTCCTGGGCCATGTAGAAGACGGCGAGCACGATCATGGTGGCGGCCAGGCAGATCGCCGAGTGCACGGCCTTGCGGGCGAACACCATGCCGAGCGCGCCGACCACGGCCAGCGGCGCGAGCACCCAGAAGTTCACCGCCTCGCCTGTCCCGGTCCGGGTGAGTGGCTCGGCGGCCAGTATCAGCGAGTTCACCGCGACCCTCCTTCCACGCCCACCGCGGCGGGCTCCTTCGGGCTCTCCGGCGCGTCGGTTGCGTTGCCGCCGTTGGCTTCCTGCGCACTACCGGGCACATTCCCGCGGTAGTAGTCGCCTTCGTCGGCGCCCGGGTACATGTCGTGCGGCGGGGCGGACATGCCCGGCTGCAGCGGCACCAGCAGCCGGTCCTTCTCGTAGATCAGGCCGGCCCGGTTGTCGTCGGTCATCTCGTAGTCGTTGGTCATGGTCAACGCGCGCGTCGGGCACGCCTCGATGCACAACCCGCAACCGATGCAGCGCAGGTAGTTGATCTGGTAGACCTGCCCGTACCGCTCACCCGGCGAAAAGCGTTCCGTCTCGGTGTTGTCCGCGCCTTCGACGTAGATCGCGTCGGCGGGGCAGGCCCAGGCGCACAGCTCGCAGCCGATGCACTTCTCCAGCCCGTCCGGGTGCCGGTTGAGCTGATGACGCCCGTGGTAGCGCGGCGCGGTCGGCACCTTCTGTTCCGGATAGAACTCCGTGTTCGGCTTCTTGAACATGGTCGCCGCGGTCACCGCGAACCCGGCCAGCGGATCGAACAGTCCCGACTTGGCCACGTCGCGGGGACGGTCGGGCAGCGGCGGCGTCGGGAAGCCCAGGAACACAGCGGAATCCGCGGTCGGTGCGGCCGGGACCGGCTCGACGGGCGGCGGAGCGCCACCCTTGCGCCCGGCCCGCAGGAACATCCACACCATCAGCCCGGAGACCAGCAGCCCACCGATGACGAGCGCCGGAGTCTGGATCTCGTAGCCCTCGGCCTGCAGCACGCGGGCAGTGGCGACCAGCATTACCCACAGCAGCGAAGCCGGGATGAGCAGCTTCCAGCCGAGGTTCATGAACTGGTCGTAGCGCAGACGGGGCAGCGTGCCGCGCAGCCAGATGAACACGAACAGGAACATCCAGACCTTGGCGGTGAACCACAGCACCGGCCACCAGCCGCTGTTCGCGCCGTCCCACATGTTCAACGGCCACGGCGCGTGCCAGCCACCCAGGAACAGGGTGGTGGCGAGCGCGGAAACCGTTGCCATGTTGATGTATTCGGCCATCATGAACATGGCGAACTTCAGCGAGGAGTACTCGGTGTGGAAGCCGCCGACCAGCTCACCCTCGGCCTCGGGCAGGTCGAACGGGGCCCGGTTGGTCTCGCCGACCATGGACACGCAGTAGATCAGGAACGACGGCAGCAGCAGGAAGACGTACCAGGTGCCGTCCTGTGCGGCCACGATGCCCGAGGTGGACATGGTGCCGGTCAGCAGGAACACGGTGGCGAAGCACAGCGCCATCGCGATCTCGTAGGAGATCACCTGTGCGGTCGAGCGCAGGCCGCCCAGCAGCGGGTATGTGGAACCCGACGACCAGCCGGCGAGCACGATGCCGTACACGCCGATCGAGGTGATCGCCAGAATGTAGAGGACCGCCACCGGCAGGTCGGTGAGCTGCAACGCGGTCTGGTGCCCGAAGATGGAAACCTCGGGGCCGAACGGGATCACCGCGAACGCCATCACGGCCGGGATCAGCGAGATGATCGGCGCCATGATGAAGACCGGCTTGTCCACGATGGCCGGAATGATGTCTTCCTTGAGCGCCATCTTCACGCCGTCGGCGATGCTCTGCAGCATGCCGTACGGGCCGATCCGGTTCGGTCCGATGCGCATCTGCATGCGCGCCACGATCTTTCGTTCCGCGACCACCGCGATCATCGGGGTGAGCAACAGGAACACGAAGATGGCGAGGGACTTTCCGATCACGAGCCAGAGTGGGTCGTGGCCGAACAAGGAGAGATCACTCATGCCGGTGCTCCTTCATCCTGTCGTCGGCGCGCCGCAGCTGCACGATGCCGCCGGGCTGTGTGGCCAACTGTTCGGCGATCGAGCTGCCCGGCGAGTGCTGGGGCAGCCAGACCACCCGGTCGGGCAGGTCGGTGATCACCAGCGGCAGCGTGACGGTGCCGTGCTCACTGGCGACGGTCACGTGATCGTCGGTGGCGGCGCCGATTTCGGCGGCCGTCGCGGGGGACAGCCGGGCCACCGGGGTGCGGGCGATGCCCGCCAGATTGGGTTCGCCCTCTTGCAGGCGGCCCAGGTCGAGCAGCATGCGCCAGCTGGCCAGCACCGCGGTGCCGGGTCCCGGCTGGGTGAGTGGGTGCGGGCGGTGCGCGGGCGCCGCGACGGGGGCACCGTCCCAAGCGCCGAGTTCGGCGAGTTCGGCCCGGGCCGCTTCAGCGTTCGGCAGGCCGAGGCGCACCTTCATCTCGTCGGCAATCGCTTGCAGCACACGCTGATCCGACAGCGGGGCGGGCTGGCGGCGCACCATGTCGTCGCCGAGTGCGGCGGTGAACGGGCGTGGCCTGCCCTCCCAGGTACGGAAGGTGCCGGACTTCTCCATCGCGGTGGCGACCGGGAACACCACGTCGGCCCGGTCGGTGACCGCGCTGTGCCGCTGTTCCAGGCTGACGACGAACCGTGCGGCATCGATGGCCGCGAGCGCCCCGCGCGGGTCCGGCAGGTCGGCGACGTCGACGCCACCGATCACCAGTGCGCCGAGACCGGGTGCGGCCTCCAGGATGGCCGCGGTATCGCGACCGGCCGTGACCGGCAGATCCGGCACGTTCCAGACGATCCGAACCTGTTGGCGGGCCGACGGATCCACCACCGGACGACCACCCGGCAGCAGGCCGGGCAGCGCACCGGCCTCGACCGCGCCACGCTCACCGGCCCGGCGCGGCACCCATGCCAGCGCGGCACCGGTCTCGTCGGCGAGCCGGACCGCCGCCGACAGCGCACCGGGGATGCCTGCCATTCGTTCACCGACCATGATCACCGCGCCCGGTTCGCGCAGCAGGCGTCCGACATCGGAGATCTGCGTGGGATCGGCGCCAGGCGTTGCGGTGTCGCCGTTACGGATGGCGTCGAGCAGATGCGGCTCGGCACCCGGCATGGCCTGCATCAGCTTGCCGGACATCCGATCCAGGCCGCGCGAGGAGTACGGCGCGAGTGAATAGATCGGCATGCGACGCTTGCGCGCGGTCTTGCGCAGCCGCAGATACACGATCGGCGACTCTTCCTCCGGCTCGAAGCCGACGAGCAGGACGATCGGCGCGGTCTCCAGGTTCTCGTAGCTGACCGTCATGCCCTGGCCCGCGACGCGGGCGGCGAGGAAGTCGGCCTCCTCGGCCGAGTGCGCCCTGGCCCGGAAGTCGACGTCGTTGGTGCCCAACGCGATTCGCGCGAACTTGGCGTAGGTGTAAGCGTCCTCTTCGGTGACGCGTCCACCCACCAGCACGCCCGCGCTGCCGAACGCGGCGGCCAGCCCTTCCGCGGCCGCGGCGAGCGCCTCGGACCAGGAGGCGGGCGCCAGTTTGCCGTCCCAACCGCGGACCAGCGGCGTGGTGAGGCGGTCGCGTTCGGTCGCGTAGGCGAAGGCCCAGCGGCCCTTGTCGCAGTTCCATTCCTCGTTGACCTGCGGATCGTCGCCGGCCAACCGGCGCAGCACCTTGCCGCGGCGGTGGTCGGTGCGCTGCGCGCACCCGGACGCGCAGTGCTCACACACATTCGGGCTGGACACCAGGTCGAACGGGCGGGCGCGGAACCGGTAGCTGGTGCCGGTCAGCGCGCCGACCGGGCAGATCTGCACGGTGTTGCCGGAGAAGTAGGAATCCAGCGGTTCGGCCTGTCCGGTGCCGACCTGTTGCAGCGCACCACGTTCCAGCAGTTCGATGAACGGGTCACCGGCGACCTGCTGGGAGAAACGAGTGCAGCGCGCGCACAGCACGCAGCGTTCCCGGTCCAGCAGCACCGCGGTGGACAGCGGAATCGGCTTGGGATAGGTGCGCTTCTCGCCCTCGAAACGGGATTCGGCGCGACCGGTGGACATCGCCTGGTTCTGCAGCGGGCATTCACCGCCCTTGTCGCAGACCGGGCAGTCGAGCGGGTGGTTGATGAGCAGCAGCTCCATCACACCCTCTTGCGCCTTGTCGGCCACCGCGGAGGTGAGCTGGGTGCGCACCACCATGCCGTCGGTGACGGTCATGGTGCACGATGCGACCGGCTTGCGCTGGCCTTCGACCTCGACTATGCACTGGCGGCACGCCCCGACCGGGTCGAGCAGCGGATGGTCGCAGAAGCGCGGGATCTGGATGCCGATCAGCTCGGCGGCCCGGATCACCAGGGTGCCCGCAGGCACGCTGACCGTCGTGTCATCGATGGTGACGCTGACCAGATCGGCGGGGACGACCCCGCTGGCGTTGGTATTCACAGTGGCAGTCATCGCACTCCTTCCGTTTCTCGCACGTCCGCGGCTCCGTCATTCGCCCACGCGGTGGAGCGCGCCGGATCGAACGGACACCCCTGCCCGATGTGGGCGACGTATTCGTCGCGGAAGTACTTCAGCGACGAGACAATCGGGCTCGCCGCTCCATCGCCGAGCGCGCAGAACGACTTGCCGTTGATGGTGTCGCTGATGTCGAGCAGCTTGTCCAGGTCGGCTTCGGTGCCCCGGCCGGACTCGATCCGCTGCAACAGTTGCACGAGCCAGTACGTGCCTTCCCGGCACGGCGTGCACTTGCCACAGGATTCGTGCATGTAGAACTCGGTCCAGCGCAGCACGGCGCGCACCACACAGGTGGTGTCGTCGAAGATCTGTAAGGCCTTGGTGCCCAACATCGATCCGGCGGCGGCGACGCCCTCGTAGTCGAGCGGCACGTCGAGGTGGGCGTCGGTGAACAGCGGGGTGGACGAACCACCGGGCGTCCAGAACTTCACCGTGTGCCCTTCGCGGACGCCACCGGCGTAGCCGAGAAGCTCCCGCAGGGTGACGCCGAGCGGGGCCTCGTACTGACCCGGCCGCTTGACGTGCCCCGACAGCGAGTACAGCGTGAAGCCGGGCGACTTCTCGGTGCCCATGGAGCGGAACCAGGCGGTGCCGTTGAGGATGATCGGCGGCACGCTGGCAATGGATTCCACATTGTTCACCACGGTCGGGCAGGCGTAGAGGCCCGCGACAGCCGGGAACGGCGGACGCAGCCGAGGCTGTCCGCGACGACCTTCGAGCGAGTCCAGCAGCGCGGTTTCCTCACCGCAGATGTAGGCGCCCGCGCCCGCGTGCACGATCAGTTCGAGGTCGTAGCCGGAACCGAGGATGTTGCGGCCCAGGAATCCGGCCTCGTAGGCCTGCGCGACGGCGGCGTGCAGCCTGCGCAGCACCGGCACCACCTCACCGCGCAGATAGATGAACGCGTGCGCCGCGCGGATGGCGTAGGAGCCGATGATGATGCCCTCGATCAGCGCGTGCGGGCTCGACAGCATCAACGGAATGTCTTTGCAGGTACCGGGTTCGGACTCGTCGGCATTGACCACCATGTAATGCGGCTTGCTGACGCCGTCCGGGCCCGCGCCCTGCGGGATGAAGCTCCACTTCATGCCCGTCGGGAAGCCCGCGCCGCCGCGGCCGCGCAGGCCCGCGTCCTTGACGGTCTGGATGACCTGGTCCGGCTCCATCGACAGCGCCTTGCGCAGCGCCTGGTAGCCGTCGTGGCGACGGTAGGTGTCCATCGTCCACGACTGCGGGTCATCCCAGTACCGGGTGAGTACAGGAGTCAGTGTCATGTCAGGCGCCCTCCGAATTCTGTTGCGGCGCTGCATTTTCGGAATCCTGCTGCTGGGCGACCCGCAGTCCGGCCAGGGTGGCCTCGCCCGCGGCGCCGTCGAGCACGCCGGGGCGCTCGTCGGGGAAACCGGCCAGGATGCGCGCGGTCTCCTTGAAGGTGCACAGCGGCGCGCCGCGGGTGGGCGTCACCTGCTGACCCGCGCGCAGCGAATCCACCAGGGCCCGAGCCGATTCCGGGGTCTGGTTGTCGAAGAACTCCCAGTTGACCATGACCACCGGGGCGAAATCGCAGGCCGCGTTGCACTCGATGTGCTCGAGGGTGACCTTCCCGTCCGCGGTGGTGTCGCCGTGGCCGATCCCGAGATGTCGCTCCAGCGTGGCGAGGATGGCGTCGCCACCCATCACCGCGCACAGCGTGTTGGTGCACACGCCGACGTGGTAGTCGCCGGTCGGGGTGCGCCGGTACATCGAGTAAAAGGTTGCCACCGCGGTGACCTCGGCGCCGGTCAAACCCAGCTGGTCGGCACAGAAGTCGATGCCGGTGCCGGTGACGCAGCCCTCCTCGGCCTGCACCAGGTGCAGCAGCGGCAGCAACGCCGAGCGCGGCTCCGGGTAGCGCGCGATGATCTCCTTGGCGTCCAGCTCCAGCCGCTCGCGGATGAACGGCTGATACGGCTCGGGCCGGGTGGTGAGCCGGAGCAGGATTGCGGTGCCGGTGTCCGCCGGTATGCGGTCGATACTCATGACTGCTCCTCGCTGGCGATGGCGCGCTCGCTCATCGGTCCACTCCGCCCATGACCGGGTCGATGCTGGCGACCGCGGCGATCACGTCGGCGACCATGCCGCCCTCGCAAGTCGCCGCTACCGCTTGCAGATTGGTGAACGAGGGATCCCGGTAGTGCACCCGGAAGGGCCGGGTGCCGCCGTCGCTCACCATGTGCACGCCGAGCTCGCCGCGCGGCGACTCGACGGCGGTGTACACCTGACCGGCCGGCACCCGGATGCCCTCGGTGACCAGCTTGAAGTGATGGATGAGGCCCTCCATGGACGTGCCCATGATCTTGCCGATGTGCTTGGCGGAGTTGCCGAGTCCGTCCGGGCCGAGTTGCAGGTCGGCAGGCCAGGCGATCTTCTTGTCGTCGACCATCACCGGGCCGGGACGCAGCTTGTCCAGGCACTGCTCGACGATCTTGAGCGACTCCTTCATCTCGTCCACCCGGATCACGTAGCGGCCGTAGCAGTCACAGCCCGTGGTGGTGGGGATGTCGAATTCGTAGTTCTCGTAACCGCAGTACGGCTGCGACTTACGCAGGTCGTGCGGCAGGCCGGTGGCGCGCAGTACCGGGCCGGTGATCCCGAGGGCCATGCAGCCCTGCAGGTTCAGGTAGCCGATGTCCTGGGTGCGGGCCTTCCAGATCGGGTTCGAGGTGAGCAGTTGCTCCATGTCGCGCAGCCGCTTCGGCATCAGGTCCAGCAGTTCCCGGACTTTGCTGACGCCGTCGTCGGGCAGGTCCTGGGCCAGGCCGCCCGGCCGGATGTAGGCGTGGTTCATCCGCAGGCCGGTGATGGTCTCGAACACGTCGAGGATCAGTTCGCGTTCGCGGAAGCCGAACAACATCGGGGTGAGCGCGCCGAGCTCCATGCCGCCGGTGGCCAGCGCCACCAGATGCGAGGAGATCCGGTTCAGCTCCATCAGCATCACCCGAATGATGTTGACCCGCTCCGGGATCGCGTCGGTGATGTCGAGCAGCTTCTCCACACCGAGGCAGTACGCCGTCTCGTTGAAGAACGGCGACAGGTAGTCCATCCGGGTGACGAAGGTGACGCCCTGGGTCCAGTTGCGGAACTCCAGGTTCTTCTCGATGCCGGTGTGCAGGTAGCCGATGCCGCAGCGCGCCTCGGTGACGGTCTCGCCCTCGATCTCGAGGATCAGCCGCAGCACGCCGTGGGTGGACGGGTGCTGCGGGCCCATGTTGACGACGATGCGTTCCTCGCCCGCGCCGCGCAGGGAGTCGGCGACCTCTTCCCAGTCCTGTCCGGCGACGGTGACCACAGTCGGTTCCGGCCCAGCGTCGCCTGCGACGTCGGGCCGGGTCTCGATCTCGTTCATTAGTTGTAAGCCCTCCGCTCGTCGGGCGGCGGTATCCGCGCGCCCTTGTACTCGACCGGGATCCCGCCGAGCGGGTAGTCCTTGCGCTGGGGGTGACCGTTCCAGTCGTCGGGCATCAGGATTCGAGTGAGCGAGGGGTGCCCGTCGAAGAGGATGCCGAAGAAGTCGTAGGTTTCCCGCTCGTGCCAGTCGGTGGTCGGGTACACCCCGAACAGCGAGGGGATGTGCGGGTCGGCGTCGGGGGCGGACACCTCGACGCGCAGCCTGCGGTTGTGCGTGATCGACATGAGCGGGTACACCGCGTGCAGTTCGCGGCCCGCGTCCTCGGGGTAGTGCACGCCGCTGACGCCCAGACACAGCTCGAAACGCAGTGCGGGATGGTCACGCAACACCTGGGCGACGGTCACCAGATGCTCGCGGTGCACGTGCAGGGTGAGTTCGCCGCGGAACACGACGATCTTCTCCAGCACGGTCTCGAGCCGGGTGCCCGCCGCGTCGAGCGCGCCGCGCAAGGCGTCGACGATCTCGTCGAAGTAGCCGCCGTAGGGCGCCGGTGTGCTGCCGGGCAGGGTGACCGGGCGGACCAGGCCGCCGTAGCCGGAGGTGTCGCCGGTGCCGGTGACGCCGAACATGCCGCGGCGCACGCCGATCACCTCGGCGCCGGGCGCCTGCTGATCGTCCTCGCCGGGCAGCGTGCCTTCCGGGCCTGCCGTGGCCGCCGCGTCGATTTCGTCGTGCGCGGTGGTTGCGTTGTCGGGGGAGTCGAACGTCATCGCAGCAGACCCTCCATCCGGATGGTCGGGGTCGAGGCCAGCGCCGCCGCTTCGGCGGCCTTCACGGCCTCTTCGCGATTGACGCCCAGTGGCATCTCCTGAATCTTGGCGTGCAGTGCCAGAATCGCGTTCAGCAGCATCTCCGGCCGCGGCGGGCAGCCGGGCAGATAGATGTCGACCGGCACCACGTGGTCCACGCCCTGCACGATGGCGTAGTTGTTGAACATGCCGCCCGAGGACGCGCACACCCCCATGGCGAGCACCCATTTCGGCTCGGTCATCTGGTCGTAGACCTGGCGCAGCACCGGCGCCATCTTGTTGCTGACCCGGCCCGCGACGATCATCAGATCGGCCTGCCGCGGCGAGGCGCGGAACGCCTCCATGCCGAAGCGGGCGATGTCGAAACGGCCTGCGCCGGTGGCCATCATCTCGATGGCGCAGCAGGCCAGACCGAAGGTGGCGGGCCACAGCGAGCCCTTACGCAGATAACCGGCGAAATCCTCTACCGTGCTCAGCAGAAAACCGCTGGGCAACTTTTCCTCTAACCCCATATCCGACTAACCTTCACTTCCACTCGTCGCCCGAACACGTTGCGCGGCACTCACTCCCAGCTGAGCCCACCGCGCCGCCATTCGTAGGCGTAGGCCACGGAGACGTTGAAGATGAACAACGCCATCGCGGCGAGACCGAAGAGACCGAGCGCATCGAAGTGGACTGCCCACGGGTAGAGGAACACGATCTCGATGTCGAAGATGATGAACAGCATGGCGGTGAGGTAGTACTTCACCGGAAAGCGTTGGCCGGTCACGTTTCCCGGGCCGCCCGCGATGGCGTGCGGTGTCGGCTCGATACCGCACTCGTACGCCTCGAGCTTGGCTCGGTTGTACCGTTTCGGGCCGACGAGGGCCGCCATGATGATGGTGAACACCGCGAACGCCGCAGCGACCGCGCCTAATACAAGAGTGGGCATCTCGATATTCACGACTGCACTTCCCCTCCTTGCCAGCTGGAGCCCGCGGATGGGTCGTCCGTTGCCGGACGGCAGCTTCCGAGGCGGGCTGACGTCGTTGTCCGCCTCGGCCAGACGCGCCTCATGGCCTGCTCGAGGCGGGTAGGGCTGGTACCCGCGCTCCTGTGAGCTAGGGCACAGCCTACAACTGATCGCTCTGAGTGCTCGAGGTTTGACTGCTGCGTTTGATCGAATTCGCGACGTCGATTTATGACTGAAACGGGGGTAATCCGGGGTCTTGTCACGTGACGTTGGTTGACCGGTCAGTCTGTGCTGCGAAAACGACGTTGTCCGTGCGGATTTCGGCAGTGGATGCGCACTTGCGGTGGGTCGGGTTTCGCGACATCGGCGTGCTGACGCGCACCGGTCTACCGCCGCGTAGGTGCCGGAACTCGATCGGCTCCGGCGACCACTTCCGTCAGCGGGGGATTAATGTGCAGTCTGTATGAATGACTGCGGCGAACGAGGGTAAGGGGTCAGGCTGCCGAGCGGTTGCGCAGCACGCCGACGACCGCCTCGGTGAGCCGGATCGGGTCGATCGGATGCGAGACCGCAGCCTCCGCGCGCGACCACTTGGCCAGCCAGGCGTCGTCCGGGCGGCCGGTGAGCACGAGCACCGGTGGGCAGTGCTCGATTTCGTCCTTCAACTGCTTGGCGATGCCGAGCCCGCCGGTCGGCGCCGATTCACCGTCGAGGATGGCGAGGTCGATGCCGCCCGCGTCCATGTGCTCGATCACCACGGGGCCGGTGGCCACTTCGAGGTAGTCGAACTCGGGTAGTTCCGGGTGCGGGTGTTTGCCCAGTGCCAGGATCACCTGGCGCCGGGTATCGGCGTCGTTGCTGTACACGAGGACCCGCAGTGAGTCAGCCACGAGCGCATGCTACTTCCGAAAGCCCGGCCGCCGTGGCATGTTCGGTGAGATCCGATCCCGCGCGTCGCAAAATCCCCGAGGTCGGCGGGTGAGTGGCACACACCAGCGTGCGAGCCTCTCGCGGTTTGCCGCAGCGATGTGCCACGCAGAGGTCCGAGGGCCAGCGGATTGTAAGCTATCGGTAAGAACGGGCCGGTAGAGTGCCCGAAATGCGGGGAGATCTCACCCAGGCCCTCGTCGATACCGACGTGTGGGCCGATGAAATGTTGGACAGAGCCGGGATTCCGGTGGTGGATGTGCCGTTCGTGACGATCGGCAGTGGGATCGGCTCCTTCGTCACCTATGACACGCTGCGGATCTTCGGGGTGCCCGCGCAGTCGATGGCGGTGCTCGGGCCGCAGGAACATCCGTGGGCGTCCTACGAGTATCTGACTCGGGTGTCACAGATCCCGCGCGGCGAGCGGTTGCGCAGCGATTCGGCGTCCGAGCCGGACAACATGTGGGGCTTTCCGTCCTATGCGGTGCGGGAGGCGATCGCGGACAAGTCGATCAAACCGCTGTGGAATGTGTTCGTGGAACCGATCTTCGCGAACTACTACACACCGCGGGCGGGGCAGGCGTTCGTCGGGATGGAGCGGGAGTTCCAGCGCATCGGGTACGCGAGCTCGTTGCATCGCGGGCAGGTTCGCATGGTGCGCAAGCGGCACGGTGGGGGTTATTTCACGATCCTCACCCCGGCCGCGGGGTCCACGCCGACCAAGCGGGTGGCGTTTCGCAGCACGTATGTGCATGTGGCGGTGGGGTATCCGGGGCTGAAGCTGCTGCCGGATCTGCAGGAGTATCGGGAGACGCATCGCGATCCGACGCGGGTGGTGAACGCGTACGAGCCGCATGAGCACGTGTATCAGGCGTTGCAGCGCAGGCCGGGGACCGTGCTGATTCGAGGTAGCGGGATCGTGGCCAGCCGGGTGTTGCAGCGGCTCATCGACGACCGGGACCGGATGCAGTTGAACACGCAGATCCTGCATCTGTTCCGCACCTATGTCGCCAAGTCGCACGGCAAGAACGTGTTCAACCGGCGCAAGGGGGCCGACGGCTGGGCGTACCAGGGGTTCAACTATCCGAAGTCGGTGTGGGGCGGGCAGCTCAAGCAGAAAATGCGCAACCTGCAAGGTGAGCAGCGGGCGGCGGCGTACAAGGAGATCTCCGGGACGAACACGCCGATCCGGCGGCTGTGGCAGGAGCAGTTGCGGCGCGGGCGCAAGCAGGGGTGGTATCAGATGATGGCCGGGACCATGCGTGCGCCGCGGCCCGCCGTCGGAAGGCAAGGTGTGGTCGCCACCATCATCCCGGACCTCACCGCGGAACTGCCGGTGCCGCCGCCGGCGCAGCCGTTCGACACGACGGTCGATTACATCATCGACTGCACCGGACTCGAGGCCGATATCCGGGAGCATCGGTTGCTGGCGGACCTGCTGGATCATGCTGGTGCGGGCCGTAATCCGGTCGGGCGGCTGGACGTGGACACCACCTTCGAACTGATCGGCACCCGAAGTGGCAGCGGGCGCATCTATGCATCCGGTAGCGCGACACTGGGTGGGCCGTTCGTCGGGGTGGACACCTTTCTCGGCTTGCAGATCGCCGCGCAGGAGATCGCGGACGACCTTGCGGCGCTCGGGTTCTGCAAGCGAATGGGTCCGCTGCGCTCGACGAGCCAGTGGTGGGCCTGGGTCATGAATAAGAGGATCTGATGCTGCCGACGTTGAACGGGCGAATCCAGACCCGGGTGCTCGCGCTGAGCGTGATCGGGTTTTTCGTCGCGCTGATCATCACCCCGCTGCTGCCGACGGGATCGCTGAGTCTCGGCCAGTCCTACCGGGTGACGCTGTCGATCCTGCTCGGCACCGTTCTGGTCGGGGTGCTGTGGGAGTTGCTTTACCATTTCTTGCAACAGTTCCGCTGGGAAAAGGATTGGCCGACGCTGTTCGGTTTTCTCACCATGGTCAACGAGGGGGCGCTCATGTGGGTGCTCGTCCGGTACACGACCATCGTGCTGCCCGAGTCGCTGCGTCCGTCGCTGACCGCGTTCCTGATCCAGTTCGTCCTCACCTGGATCGTGTTCTGGCTGATCGTGAACGGACCGATGCGCGTGGTGTTCCATCGGTGGCGATTCCAGGGCGGCAGGTTCGTGTGAGCAGGCAGATCGAGGTTCTTCCCGGCCGTCACCTGGTGGCGAGTAGCGGGGGTGTGGTCGTGCTGGTCGCGCACCGGGACACGGGTGCGGTGACCGCGGATTCGGTGGCGGCGCGGGCGATGACGGCGTTGCTCGGGATCGTGCGGCAGGCGACGTCCAACGAGCCGCGGCGCAGTGGGCGGACGGTCGCACGGTTGGCCACCAACTGGTTGATGGGATTGGACAATGGGGATGAGGACGCGGTCGAGTTCGGGGTGATCACGCCGGGGGACGGTGGGGTCGCGGTGTTTCTGCACGGTGGGGTGACGGCGGTACTGGGTGGGGTGGACCGGTCGGAGATCTTGCGGGGGCGGGAGGCGGGGTTCACTGTCGATCGGGTGGTGACGCCTGCGCCGGGGGTCGGGGTGGGGTTGTTCGTGGATGAGGTGGGGGAGGTGGCTGAGAAGTTGCCTGAGCGTGGCGTTTTCGCGTTGGGGGAAGGTACGGCGCCCGGGGGCGCGGTCGTGCTGTGGTTTGGTGCGGGTGGTCTTACTACCGGCGCGGAGGGTATTCCGCTGCGCGGGGTTGAGGCGCAGATCGGGGGTGAGTCGCAGCCTGGAGGTGAGCAACAAATCGGGCGCCATCCGCAGCCCGAGTTCGGGCAGTTTCACGGGGTTCCGCGGCAACGCGATGCCGAGGCGCAATTCGGCGTCCAGCCACGGTTCGGGCTCGATGAGCAGCGTGGGGTTCGGCAGCAACACGGTGCCGAGACACCTATCGGCGGCCACGCACCACGTGAATTCGACGAGCAACACGGCGGCGTGACACCTGTCGGCGGCCACGCACCACGTGAATTCGACGAGCAACACGGCGGCGTGACACCTGTCGGCGGCCAGGCGCCGCGCGGGTTCGAAGAGCAGCACGGGGCTGGGCAGCAACACGGCGCTGAAGCACAAAGAGCCGAGCTGCCCGGTGGCGCGCCGCCACGAGCCCCGGAACCGTGGAAACCGGACCATATCGCGGATGCTGGCACGGAATACCACAGCACCTCGGCCGGGTCGCGAGATCGGGGTGCCACGGGGCCGAGAGGTGCTGAGCAGCGGCGAACGTCGGACTTGCGAAAGCAGGACGACCTCGCGGAGGTCGGCACGGAGTATTACAGCGCGTCGCCGGTGTCGCGAGAGCCTGAAGCCTCCGGGCCGACCGGTGGTGAGCAGCAGTATGGTTTCGCGCCACAACAGGTTCCGGATCTGCGGAAACGGGACGATCTAGCGGATGCCGCGACGGAGCAGTACGGCGCGTCAGCGGTGTCGCGGAAGTCCGATGCGGCGTCCTCGATGACGCCGCCGCGCACACAGATTCCGCCGATGGGCGGGGTTGCTGAGTCGCAGGGTGAAAGCTCGTCATCCGCAAATCCGGTCGTGCGCGGCCCGCAGGTCCCTCCGATGGACGCGGTCGCCGAGCAGTCGAGCGGAAGTTCTCCGGCGGTCGGCCCGGCTCAGCCGCACGACAGGGTGTTGCCGCCCAGCACACCGCGGCTGCCCAAGCCGGTCGGTACGGGACAGTCGGAGAGCGTGGCGCACAGCGGCGCGCAACACGGCATTGTTCGTCCGGAATCCGTTGCAGCTCAGCATTTTCCGGACCACCCTGCGGCTCGCGATGCCGATCTCGAAGAGACCGTGGTGCCCGGCGAGGCGTTGGCACCCCGCGTCCGTGACGGTGGCGTCGTGGCCGAGTCACGCGGTGTCGTGGTCAAGGGATTCAAGTGTGCGCGTGACCATCTCAACGATCCGCGGGTGTCGTTCTGCGCGGTCTGCGGTATTCGAATGGATCAGCTGACCTGCATACTCACCGACGGCATCCGTCCGCCGCTCGGTCTGCTGCTGCTCGACGACGGCACCTCGTTCGTCCTCGACAACGACTGCGTGCTCGGCCGCGAACCCGAGCACGCGGAAGCGGTCGCCCGCGGTGCCCGCCCGGTCCGCGTGGAAGACCACTCGGGTGGCATGTCGCGCGCGCACGCCGAGATTCGCCTCATCGACTGGGACGTCACCGTTGTCGACGGCGGTTCCACCAACGGCACCCACATCCGCCAACCCGGCCACCAGGACTGGACCCGCGCCATCCCCGGCCACCCGGTCAAACTGACTCCCGGCGCCCAGATCCAACTCGGCGGCCGCGTCGCCACCTTCGACTCCCAACACGGTCAACTCTGATCAGCCCGTCATCGTCAGCGAGGCCGGATACGTTGTCGGCGTATCCGGCTTCGCCGCAAACGATTTGACATCCGCACGCGTGTCAGTGCGGCGAGTCGGTGTGCGGGAACCTAGAAAGTGTGCGGCGTACTACCCCAAGCTGGCAGCGGGGCGAGCTAATTCCCGACCGGCGCGATCTCAGTGGTGTCGATTTCCAGACCCTGAACTTCGAGGACCTTGATGGCTTCGGAGAAGGCCTTGACGGCCTCATTCTCCGCGGTGGCGGCCTTGTTGGCCAGATCGACGTTGTCAGGATCGCCCCCGGCGGCCTTGGCTGCCTTGGTGGCGCCAGCGGACTGTTCGAAAATGCGGGTCACGGCCTGCATAGCCTTGTCGGCCTGGTCCGCCTTCGAGGCGGCAACACCCGCGGCGGCAGCGGCCTTGTCGAAAGCGGCGTCGACCTCGGCATCGGTTGCACCGCCGGTAGCAGCCTGAGCGGCGGCCTCGGCGGCATTCTTGGTCGTTACAGCGTCATTGGCTTTGGTCGCAGCGTCGCTGGCCTTCGTAGCAGCTGCGGCGGCCTTGTTCGAGGCGTCGTCAGCAGCCTTCTTGGCATCCTCGGCGGCAGCATTGACGGCACCGGAAAGGACAGCGCTGGCGTCCGATATGAGAGCGTGCCGCGCGGACGGTCATGCCTGGTGAGCCCAGAAATCGGCGCACCCGACCCATCCTTATTCGATACCGCCGGTACTGCGGATCGGTGCCGATCCAACCACCGTGTCGCGGCCCCCGCTAACCAGTTGCCGTAGGGCAATCTCTCCCCAGTTGTCGCCATTGGAGTTGATCAGCGGGGGTGTGTTTCTACTTGGTTATGAATTCCACCTGTGGCTCGCGTGGACTCGGCCAACGCTCGGTAATGCTCAGATATTTGATGGCCGTATTGGCGGTGATCGGCACCATGGTGGTCGCGGTCGCGCCGGGTGTTGCTGCGGCTCCGGCTGATGTCTGTCCGACCAAGCCGAAGCCGACTGGCAAAGTGTTGCAGGGCTATTGGGAGAGTTGGGATGGCGCGGCCAACGGGGTGCACCCGGGCATGGGCTGGATTCCGATCACCGACGCCAGGATCGCCGCGCACGGCTACAACGTGATCAATACGGCGTTCCCGGTCATCGAATCCAATGGCACCGCGCGCTGGGAAGACGGCATGGAACCGACCGTCAAGGTCGCGACGCCCGCCGAGATGTGCCAGGCCAAAGCCGCAGGCGCCACCATCCTGATGTCGATCGGCGGCGCGGCCGCGGGCATCGACCTCAGCTCCAGCGCGGTCGCCGACCGGTTCATCGCAACCATCGTGCCTATCCTGAAGCGGTACAACTACGACGGCATCGATATCGACCTGGAAACCGGTCTCGTCGGCAGCGGAAACATCAAGACCCTCTCGGCCTCCCAGGCCAACCTGATCCGCGTCATCGACGGCGTGCTGGCCCAGATGCCCGCCGGTTTCGGCCTCACCATGGCCCCCGAGACCGCCTACGTCACCGGCGGCAGCGTTACCTACGGCTCCATCTGGGGCGCCTACCTGCCGATCATCAAGAAGTACGCCGACAACGGCCGCCTCTGGTGGCTCAACATGCAGTACTACAACGGCAGCATGTACGGCTGCGCAGGCGACTCATACCAGGCCGGCACCGTCCAAGGCTTCATCGCCCAAACCGACTGCCTCGCCAAAGGTCTCACCATCCAGGGCACCACCATTACCGTCCCCTACGACAAACAAGCCCCCGGCCTCCCCGCCCAACCCGGCGCAGGCGGCGGCTACATGTCCCCGTCCCTGGTAGCCCAAGCCTGGAACCACTACGGCACCGGCCCCGCCAACTCCCTCAAGGGCCTGATGACCTGGTCCATCAACTGGGACGGCTCCCGCAACTGGACCTTCGGCAACAACGTCAAGTCCCTCCAAGGCCGCGCAGCCCAGTAACCACCCCACCCACCCAGACCCGCTAGCCACCACGGCCAGCGGGTCGCTTCCCGTCCACTTGACGTTGGTTGCGTGCGCTTGACTGATGCTGCAGCGTGCGTCATGAGAGTGCACCGTGCGTGAAGACCCCCCTATCTCCTTGTGGCGCTACGCGAGTGCCGCCCTGGTCAGTGCGTGGGCACCGTCGCGGAGCTTGGGGGTGCGGGGCCCACCGGCGTCAGCGTGGACGGCCTTCAGGCGGGGATGCACTCCAGCTCGGTGCCGTCGAACGGCGGGTAGGTTTCGCTGGCGGATTCTTCGGCGGCGGTGATGTAGTCGGCCAGCGCGGCGCGGGATTGGGCGAGCTTGGTCATCTGGTCGTCGAGGCGTTGCAGGCGGGCGCGCATGGCGGTGAGGAGTTCGGGGCAGCCGGGGAGTTCGGGGTTCTCGCCTACGGCGCAGGGGAGGAGGTAGGCGATGTCGTCGGAGGACAGGCCCGCGCCGAGGAGGTGGCGGATCTGTTTGACGCGCAGGATGGCGGATTCGTCGTATTCGCGGTAGCCGTTGGGGTTGCGGTCGGCTTCGAGGAGGCCTTGTGCGCCGTAGTAGCGGAGTTGGTGGGCGTTGACGCCCGTTCGACGACTCAGTTCACCGATGCGCATCGCGACCTCACTTGACCTTCATACCGGTATCAACGTTGATGATGCTGCCATGGACAAGAAAACCGAAACATCTGTGGCAGTCATCGGACTCGGGCTGATGGGGCAGGCGCTGGCGGGAGCGTTCCTGAAGGCGGGGCATCCGACGACCGTGTGGAACCGTACGGCGGCCAAGGCCGACAATTTGGTTGCCGAGGGAGCACGCCTGGCACCGACGATCGGCGAGGCGCTCGCGACCAGCAGTCTGACGATCATCTGCCTCACCGACTACGACGCAGTGCACGAGCTGCTCGACGCGACCGATCTAGAGGGAACGACGCTGGTCAACCTGACCTCGGGCGACTCGACCCAAGCCCGGGAAGCAGCGGTGTGGGCCGGAAAGCGCGGTGCCCGTTACTTGGACGGCGCCATCATGGCCCTCCCACCGGGGATCGGCACCGACGAGGCGGTCATCCTGCACAGCGGTCCGGAGTCGGACCTCGAGGCGCACCGGTCGACGCTGGAAGCGCTGGGCAAGATCTCCTACCTCGGCGCGGATCACGGGCTGGCGTCGCTGTACGACGTAGCGGGCCTGACAATGATGTGGAGCGTGCTCAACGCCTGGTTGCAGGGCACGGCGATGCTGCGCACAGCCGGTGTCGACGCCGCGACGTACGCCTCGTTCGCCCAGCAGATGGCCGTCGGGGTGGCCGGTTGGCTGCCGGGTTATGCCGAGCAGATCGACAAGGGCTCGTTCACCGCGGAGACGTCGGCCTTGGCAACCGACGTGCGAGCGATGACGCATCTGATCGAGGAGAGCGAGGCGCTCGGCGTCAATGCCGAACTGCCGAAGCTGTTCAAGGCCATCGCCGATCGCTCGATCGCGGCCGGACACGGTGGCGAGCAGTACCCGGTGCTGATCGAAGAGTTCAGCAAGCCCGCGTAATCGGCTACTCCTGACGGAACCGGATCACCCCGGACCATGGACGGCGCATGGGCTTGCGAAGGTCAGGCGCGGGCAGATACGTGAACGGGCGCAGGAACCAGGGGGCGCGGCGGTATTTGCGCGCGTGTACCAGCAGTTCTTCCACCTCCAACGGCTGCCAGCCGAGTTCTTCGAAGAAGGTGAGCCCGCCCGGCGGCTCGAACTTCATCGGCGCGTTCTCCAGCAAGGACTCCGAACGCATCCGCAGCGTGCCGAGGTTGGTGTCGGCCATCCACCACGCGACCTCCGGCCTGGTCAGTGCACGGACCAGGTCGGTAACGGTGTCGACGTCGAGGTAGAACAGCAACCCCTCGGTGAGCACCAGCGCCTTGCTCGCACGGGCGGTGACCGGGCCGATCGCACCGAGCGCCTCGTCGAGGAACTTCTCTCTCGCTTCGGGATCGGCGAGGTCCACGGCCCGGCGAATCAGCACGCAGTGCGGGGTTTCGCCGGCCAGACTCGCCTCCTTCTCCTCGAGAATCTCGGGAAGGTCGGCTTCGACCCAGACGAAGTCGGCGGGCAGGTCGAGACGGTACGGGCGGGTGTCCAGGCCGGCGGCCAGGTTCAAGATCCGGTCGCAGCCCTCATTGATGGACTTGCTGATGAGGTCGTCCATGAGTTTGGTGCGGGCGATCACCGGCCAGCCGTTGCGCATGATGCTGGGTGCGGCGTCGGCGATGGCGTAGCCCTGGGGGCCGGCGAGCCGGTCGGCCAGCGGGTCCTGGAACAGCGCGTCGGGGCGTGCCGTTTCGCGGGCCCGGTAGGCGGCCACCCACCGGGCGGTGTCCGACACGTTCGAGATAGGTGCTTCTCCGCCAACCATGCGGCTCAGTTTGACACAGCACCGACCGGTCGGCCTTGTGGTACACATCACGTCCCGAGTCGACCCAGAAGCGCTGCGCCAGAGGCTATTACGCGGGGTGGAAGGCGTCGGCGCCGACCTCGCCGGGGTCCAGGATGTGGGTGAGGAACAACCGCGTGGTCGGTGTCGGAGTGCGAGTGGTGATGGCGTGCCAGGGACGATCCATGGGCGTGCCGGTGACGGGCAGTATGCGCAGGACGCCGGATTCGAGGTCCTGGGAGACGGCGTCACTGTGAATCAAGGTGACGCCCAATCCTTCTCGGGCCGCCGCGAGCACAGCGCCGTGGCTGCCGAGAGTCAGAGTGGGCGGGCTGATTTCGAGTTGGTCGAGCAGAGTGAGGGTGGCGTCACGGGTACCCGAGCCGCGCCCGCGCAGTAGCCAGGTGGTGCGCAGCGGATCCTGATCGGCGGCCCCGACCACGATGAGATGGCTGGGTCTGCGAGCGCGGATGACCAGCCCGGTATTGCGGGGCGGGCGGCCTGCGATGACGAGATCTGTTTCGTGGTGCTGCAATTCGAGGAACAGCACATCGCGCGGATGCACCGACAAGCTCAGTTCGATGTCGGGGTAGCGGTTGCGGAACGCGGCCAGCGGACGCAGCAGGACGTATTCGCCCGCGGTGGCCACTACCCCGATGCGTAGTCGCCCGGTCTCGGCCTGCTGGACCGCGGCGTGCGCCTCCTTCATCAGACCCAGGATGCTGCGGCAGTACTCGGCGTAGATGCGGCCCGCTTCGGTGAGCGCGATGCCGCGCCCGGATTTGGCGACCAGCTTGGCGCCCAGCTGCTTCTCGATGTGGGCGACGGCGGCGGAGACTGCGGCCTCGGTGATGTGCAGCTGAGTCGCGGCGCGGCGGATGCTGCTGAGCCGGGCGACCACCAGGAATGTTTCCATCCTGGCCGCACTGACCGCTCCCATCCGCCGACGGTAGCAGTGACTCTGGTGCCAACGGAATTGACGTCGATGCGGGAGCGGTGAGGTGTGGAAACATCGATGATGTCGAGGTCAACCCGACCGTGGCGCGTGACTCCCCTTCCGCGTCGCGCTCGAGTACCCCGGGACGGTGCGCGTCCCGGGGTACTCGCGGCGGTTCCGGAAGTTTTCCGACACTCGCAGCCCCCCTTACCCTTCCGGGTTCGCGCGAAACCTGACTTTTCCATTGAGTTTTCGCAGGAACAATCAAATTGTTTGTTGTCTACCCGGCCGTCATCCTGGAATTCGCAAGGCGCACAACCCGATCCCAGGAGGAACGATGGCCGAAGCGACCGAGCGGGACCGGTGGGATCCGGGTGTTCAATCGTATGCGTCGATGGGATATTACGCGCCGGACTATCAGCCGTCTGATACCGATGTGCTCGCCGTGTTCCGGGTGACCCCGCAGCCGGGAGTCGATCCGATCGAGGCGGCGGCCGCGGTCGCGGGCGAATCGTCCACGGCGACTTGGACGGTGGTGTGGACCGACCGGTTGACGGCGCACTCGAAGTATCAGGCCAAGTGCTATCGGGTCGATGAGGTGCCGGGACGGCCGGGTGAGTACTTCGCTTATGTCGCTTACGATCTCGACCTTTTCGAAGAGGGCTCGATCACCAACCTGACCTCCTCGGTGATCGGCAATGTCTTCGGTTTCAAACCGCTGCTGGCACTGCGCCTGGAGGACATGCGCATCCCGGTGGCGTACGTGAAGACCTTCCAGGGACCACCGCACGGCACGGTGATGGAACGGGAGTATCTGAACAAGTACGGCCGCCCCCTGCTCGGCGCGACGGTGAAGCCGAAACTCGGTCTGTCGGCACGCAATTACGGCCGGGTGATCTATGAGGCGTGCAAGGGCGGACTGGATTTCACCAAGGACGATGAGAACATCAACTCCCAGCCGTTCATGCGGTGGCGGGACCGCTACCTGTTCGCCATGGAAGGCGTCAATCGCGCTATGGCCGAGACGGGAGAACTCAAGGGCCACTATCTGAATGTCACCGCGGCGTCGATGGAGGACATGTACGAGCGGGCCGAGTTCGCCAAGGAGCTCGGCAGCGTGGTCATCATGATCGACCTCACCGTCGGATACACGGCGATGCAGTCGATGTCGCACTGGGCGCGGCGCAACGGACTGCTGCTGCACCTGCACCGGGCCGGGCACTCCACCTTCACCCGGCAGAAGACGCACGGCGTGAGCTTCCGGGTGCTGGCCAAGTGGTGCAGGCTGATCGGCGTCGATCATCTGCACGCGGGCACGGTGGTCGGCAAACTCGAGGGCGATCCGGCGACGACCCGCGGTTTCTATGACACGTTGCGGGAGAACCACATTCCGGCCAACCTCGGCAACGGCATCTTCTTCGATCAGGAGTGGGCGAGCCTGCCGGGGGTGATGCCGGTGGCCTCCGGCGGCATCCACGCCGGGCAGATGCACCAGCTGCTGGACCTTTTCGGTGACGACGTGATCCTGCAGTTCGGTGGCGGCACCATCGGGCATCCGCTGGGTATCGCGGCGGGCGCCGAGGCGAACCGGGTGGCGTTGGAGGCGGTCGTCAAGGCCCGCAACGAGGGTCGCGATCTGCTGAAGGAAGGCCCCGACGTGTTGCGCAAGGCCGCCGAGATCTGCCGTCCGCTCGACGTCGCGCTGGCGACCTGGGGCGATGTCACCTTCGACTACACCTCCACCGACGCGCCCGACGCGGTGCCGACGGCCACTCGCTGAAACCCCTTGGAGCCCGAGCCATGTACCTGCGTCACGGAACGTTTTCGTACCTGCCGGAGTTCACCGACGCGGAGATCTCCGCCCAGGTGCGCTACGCGCTGCTCAACAGCTGGCCGGTGTCCATCGAATACACCGACGACCCGCATCCCCGCAACGCCTACTGGGAGATGTGGGGGCTGCCGCTGTTCGATCTGGACGAGCCCGACGGTGTGCTCGCCGAGATCAATGCCTGCCGTGCGACTTTCCCGCACCACTACATCCGGGTGCTCGCCTACGACGCCCGCTTCGGCAGGCAGACCACGGCGCTGAGTTTCCTGGTGCAGCGCCCGGCCGACGAACCGGGTTTCCTGCTCACCCGGCTGGAGGGTCCGGATCGGCAGCAGAAGTACGGCCTGCACTCCTACGCCACCGACGACCGCCGGGGACAGCGGTATGGCGGCTGAGGCCAACGGTTTCCGGCTGCACCGTCCCGGCACCGGGGACGGCAGGCCGGTGCGGGCCGAACCCGCCGAGGCTCCGGTCGAGCCGGAGATCCTCGACGACGACGCGGTGCTCGATCTGTCGACCGACATCGCGGGCAACGATGTGGAGGACACGCTGCGCAGGCTCGACGCCGAACTCGTCGGCCTGGCGAACGTCAAGCGCCGGGTGCGCGAGATCGCGGCACTGCTGCTGATCGACCGGGCCCGGCAGCGGTTCGGGCTGAGTGCGTCGCGGCCCACCATGCACATGAGCTTCACCGGCGGGCCGGGCACCGGCAAGACCACCGTCGCGCTGCGGATGGCCGAGATGCTGCACGCCTTGGGCTACATCCGGAAACCGAAGGTGCACACCGTCACCCGCGACGACCTGGTCGGTCAGTTCATCGGCCACACCGCGCCGAAAACCAAGGAGGCGCTGGCCAAGGCGGCCGGCGGGGTGCTGTTCATCGATGAGGCCTACTACCTGTTCCGGCCGGAGAACGAGCGGGACTACGGGCAGGAGGTCATCGAGATCCTGTTGCAGGAGATGGAGAACGAGCGCGCCAGCCTGGTGGTGATCTTCGCGGGCTACCCGGATCGGATGGAGCGGTTCTTCTCCGCCAATCCCGGGTTGTCCTCGCGGGTGGCCCATCATCTGGAGTTCGCCGACTACACCCACGCGGAGCTGCTCGGCATCGCCGATCTCATGGTGGCGCGGGAGAACTTCCGCTTCGACGAGCCCGCGCAGACCGCCTTCGCCGAATACCTGGCGCTGCGGATGACCCGGCCGCGGTTCTCCAACGCGCGCAGCGTGCGCAACGCACTGGACCGCTGCCGGTTGCGGCAGGCCAAGCGGTTGGTGGAGCTGCGCAGGCCGCTGCGCAAGACCGATCTGATCACGCTGACCGACCAGGATGTCTACGGCAGCAGCGTGTTCACCGACAGCACCGCACCGCAGGACGGGCCGAGCGCGCGGGCCCCAGCGTGACGAGATCGAGGCGCCCATGCCAGAGGGACTGAAGACGCTCACCCGCTACACGATCGAGGAGGAGCACCGGCACCCCGGCTCCTCCGGTGAGTTCTCCGCGTTGGTGAATGTCGTAGCGACCGCGACGAAGATCATCGCCAACCAGGTGACCAGGGGCGCCATTGTCGGTTCGCACTGGGGGACGGCAGGAGGCGTAGCCGACGGGGTAGGTGAACACAGCGCGGCCGAGCCGGACAATCTGCCGCCGACGGTGCACCGCAGGCTCGATGCCATCGCCAACGACATCATGGTGGCCGAAACCCAGTGGACGGGGCACCTGGCGGCGCTGCTGTCGGAACAGATGCCGACCATTCATCCGGTGCCCGACGCGCATCGGCGCGGCAAGTATCTGCTGGCCTTCGATCCGCT
Organism: Nocardia ninae NBRC 108245; assembly: GCF_007990755.1. Classification (GTDB taxonomy): domain Bacteria; phylum Actinomycetota; class Actinomycetes; order Mycobacteriales; family Mycobacteriaceae; genus Nocardia; species Nocardia ninae. The sequence goes on from NZ_BJXA01000001.1 coordinate 167,647, forward strand.
CGACGGGTCGTCCAATATCGACGTGAATCTGCCCGTCGGAACGATTTTCAGCGTGCTCCGGTCGCCGGACAACGGTGCACCCGCCGCCGAGGACTTCCTGCAACCGGGTGTGCGCCAGGTCTGTGCCGGGTTCACGCTGTACGGGCCCGCGACCATGCTGGTGATCACCACCGGCAGCGGTGTCGACGGTTTCACCCTGGACCGGGAGATCGGCGCGTTCGTGCTCACCCATCCGCGGATGCGCATTCCCGAGGACACCTCGGGATTCGCGATCAATGCCGCCAACGAGCGGTTCTGGGAGCGGCCGGTGCGCAGGTATGTGCACGAGTGCCTGGACGGCGTGGAAGGACCGCGTGGGCGGGATTTCAATATGCGCTGGGTGGCGTCGCTGGTCGCGGACACCTTCCACATTCTGACCAGGGGCGGGGTCTATCTGTATCCGCACGACACTCGACCGCCGGCGCGTCCGGGTCGGGTGTCGTTGCTCTACGGCGCCAATCCGATCGCGTTCATCGTCGAACAGGCCGGTGGGTGGGCGACCACGGGTGGTGAGCGGGTGCTGGAGGTGCCGCCGGAGCAGGTGCATCACCAGGTGCCGCTGATCTTCGGGTCGCGCAACGAGGTCGAGCGGATCGAGCGCTATCACAGCGAGCCCGACGAGGGGCACGTCTTCGACAGCTCGTTGTTCGGGACGCGTTCGCTGTTCCGGCCCGCGCCGCACTGAAATCTGTTGTCCGGCCATCGAGGAGGTGCCATGTCGGTCAAGCATCCCGTCGTCGCGATCACCGGGTCATCCGGTGCGGGAACGACCAGCGTCACGCGGACCTTTCAGGAGATATTCCGCAGAGAAGGCATCAATGCCGTTGTGGTGGAGGGTGATTCGTTTCATCGCTACGACCGCAACGAGATGAAGCTGGCGCTCGCCGAGGCCGAACAGCATCGCGACCTCACCTTCTCTCATTTCGGCGAGGACGCGAATCTGCTCGAGGAACTGGAGCGGTTGTTCCGCGATTACGGCGAGACCGGGGTCGGGTCGGTGCGCAAATATCTGCACGACGATTCCGAAGCCAAACCGTACGGGCAGCCCGCTGGGACGTTCACGCCGTGGGAGGATCTGGCGCCCGGCAGCGATCTGCTGTTCTACGAAGGGCTGCACGGTGCTGCGGTGACCGACACGGTGAACGTTGCGCGGTATGCGGATCTGCTCGTCGGGGTGGTGCCGATCGTGAACCTCGAATGGATTCAGAAGGTGATCCGCGACAAGACCGAACGGGGTTACTCCAGCGAGGCGGTGATCGACACGATCCTGCGCCGCATGCCCGACTACGTGAAATACATCTGCCCGCAGTTCTCCCACACCTACGTCAACTTCCAGCGCGTGCCCACTGTGGACACCTCGAACCCGTTCATCGCCCGCAGCATTCCCACCGCCGACGAGAGTTTCGTCGTCATTCGTTTCGCCGATCCCAAGGTGATCGACTTTCCTTACCTGCTGTCGATGCTGCACGACTCGTTCATGTCGCGCCCCAACTGCATCGTGGTGCCCGGCGGGAAGATGGACCTGGCCATGCAGCTCATCTTCACGCCGTTGATTTTGCGGTTGATGGACAAGCGCCCCAAACGATCTCGCTGAACGGCGATAAAATTGGCGGGGTCAGCAGCCGACTTCAGGAGGAAATGATGAGTCAGCTTCCTCAGTCACAGCAGTCCCGCTCGCCCCTCGCCGGCGTCGGCGATTTCCTGCGCAAGATCGTGCCGTTCGTCGGATCCGGCTCCAGCGGTGATCTGCGGGTCGAAGAAGCACCGGACAAGGACAACTACCACGTCGTGCGCGTCGAGATCCCCGGGATCGATCCCGATCGGGACCTCGAGGTCTCCGTGCAAGACGGGCATTTGACGATCAAGGCCGAACGCAGCGAAGAACGTTCGGTCGGCGGATACTCCGAATTCCGCTACGGATCGCTCATGCGCACCGTCGCGCTGCCCGCGGGAGCGCGAGACGACGACATCGCCGCGACCTACGCGAACGGGATCCTCAGCGTGCGGATCCGGATGAATGAATCCGCAAGTTCTGCGCGGAAGATCCCGGTGAAGATGGAGTAGGTCGCGCACTCGATTTGCCTGTGCGGCACCCTTCGGCACCCTCGGCGCAGGCCCCGTTCGTTGTCCGCGTGCGCCCGCTGAGGGATACCGCAACGGCGGGTGCCGCACAGGCTGGTGCCCTTACTCGTCTCGCGGTGCCGCTTCTGAGTTACTCTCGATCAACCCTATTCAACGAGTTGCATATGCGAGGTACAGGGATGACTACGTTCCGCGAAGCCGTCGAGGCCAGGGACAGCGAGGCGATGGCGGCGGTGCTCGCCGAGAACGTCGTGTTCACCAGCCCGGTGGCGTTCAAGCCCTACCCGGGCAAGGCGATCACCGCCGCGATCCTGCGCGGGGTGTTGCGCGTCTTCGAGGACTTCCGGTACGTGCGCGAGATCGCCAACGCGGACGGCCGCGACCACGCTCTGATCTTCGAAGCCACCGTCAACGGCAAAACCGTCAACGGCTGCGACTTCCTGCACTACGACGAGAACGGCCTGATCGACAGCCTCACCGTCATGATCCGGCCCCTCTCCGCCGCCCAGGCCCTAGCCGAAGCGATGGCCGCGCAATTCCCGCGTATCCAAGAGGAAGCCTTGGCCGCCACCCAAGCCCAGCCCTCTTCGTAGGCGCGATACGACGTTCGCAGCTCGGAGCTGAACGGTCGTGCTACGCCGACGCACTGCCGCGTAGCATGGCCGTTCTCGGGAGCCCGTTCTCTGGCGACGCTCCTGTTCTCCCAGCTCGATGGCTGAAGTGCCAGTGTGCTTCGGAATCCCGAACGGGCCCCCGGCCGACCACGCGCCTCGCACCTCATTCCCCTTGCGGGACTGCGGTGGTCGGGCCCGCAGGCCCGGCATCGTCGGGTCAGTCCGGCAACAAGGGAACCGACAGATCTTCACCGCGGCGGAGGAGTGCGGCGCGGGTGATGGCGGTGGAGCCGAAACGGTGGCGTAGGTCGTCGAGGGTGGCGTCGAGGGTGTTGGTGGCGCGGGGGTCGAAGGGGAGGGGGAGTTGGAAGGGGTCGGCGTCGGTGAGGTTGGTCAGGGACAGGCCGATCAGGGTGAGGCCGCGTTCCTCGATGGTCGGCATGGCGGTGGCCAGTAAAGACAGGGCGGCTTGTAAGAGGGTGTCGGTGTGGTCGGTGGCTTCGGGCAGGGTGTGCGAGCGGGTGGCTCGGGTGAAGTCGTCGAAACGCATGCGTAGCACCACGGTTCGGCAGATGCGGTCGGCGGCGCGGAGGCGGCGGCCGAGGCGGTCGGTCAGGCCGTGCAGGTAGGCCTCGATTTCGTCGGGTGGGTGGGGTGCGCGGCCGAGGGCGCGCTGGGCGCCGATGGATCGGCGGCGGACACCGGTTTCGACGCGGCGGGGGTCGCGGGCCCAGGACAGGGCGTAAAGGTGGCGGGCGGCGGCGGGGCCGAGGATGGCGCGCAAAGGGCTTTCGCCGAGATCGGCGAGCTGTCCGACTCGGGTGATGTTGTGTTCGTGCAGGGTACGGGCGGTGACTTCGCCGACGCCCCAGAGTCTTTCGATCGGCAGCGGATGCAGGAATTCGAGTTCGCCGTCGGGTGGCACGAAACGCAGGCCGTCGGGTTTGGCGACGGCGCTGGCGACCTTGGCCAGGAATTTGGTGCGGGCGATGCCGACCGAGATGGGCAGCCCGACCTCGTCGCGCACCCGGGCGCGTAACCGTTCGGCGATACCGATCGGCGCACCCGCGATCCGGCGCAGGCCGCCGACATCGAGAAACGCTTCATCGATCGAGATGCCCTCGACGACAGGGGTGGTGTCGTGAAAGACCTCGAACACCGCCTTGCTCGCCGCCGCGTAGGCCGCCATGCGCGGCGGCACCACGATCGCGTGCGGGCACAACCGCCGCGCCTGCCCGCCGTTCATCGGCGTGCGCACCCCGAACGCCTTCGCCTCATAACTCGCCGCGAGCACCACCCCACCGCCGACGATGACCGGCTTGCCGCGCAACCGCGGGTTATCGCGTTGCTCGACAGCCGCATAGAACGAATCGAGGTCGGCATGCAGAATCGACGACTCGGCCCGCGCCACGATCCGCGGGCGGGAGGCGGGTGCGTCGGACACGAACATATGTTCGCATAGCCCACCGACATCCGGAACCCGGGTGATCGAACAGAACGCGCGCAATCTACGGTTTAACTACGTAGCAATTCGGACGAACCGGTACGCTGGCCCGACGGCACGGCACGTTTTGGATGAGGGAGTCGGTACGGTGCGCGGATTTGGAGACCTGGAGGCGGTGATCATGGACCGCATCTGGGATCGGGACGCAGAGGACACCACGGTGCGCGAGATATTCGACGAGTTGTCCGCGCAGCGCGACATCGCCTACACCACCGTCATGTCCACCATGGACAACCTGCACCGCAAGGGCTGGCTGGCGCGCGAGCGCGCGGGCAAGGCTTACCGGTACTGGCCGACGCTGACCCGTGAGGAGCACAGCGCCCGGCTCATGCTCGAGGCGCTCGGCGCGGGCGGCCGCTCCGATCTGGTGCTGAGCCATTTCGTGGACCGGATCAGCGCCGAGGAATCGGCGGGCTTGCGCGCCGCGCTACGCAGGCTCACCGCCCGCAAGACGCCGGACGCACCGCCGGGCACCGCGCCATGACCCTGGCGATCGCACTGATGCTCTACGGCAGCGCCGTGGCCACGGTCGGCCCGCCGGTACTGCGCAGGCTGACCCGGCGCGGCAACGCGCCACGGCTGGGCATCATCGCCTGGGTCGTCGCGATCGTCGGCGCGCTCGGCTCGTGGGCCGCGGCGGCGACCATGCTCACCGTCGAATTCGCCACCTACTGGGGACATCCGCACGACGCGCTGCGCGCCTGCTTCGCGATCATGTGGACCCCGATCCACGAGGACGGCACCGGCGCGACCAAAGCCGCCACGTTCGCGGTCGGCGCGCTGGTCGCCACCTGCACCATCGCCGTGGTGGCCCGGGCGGTCACGGTGGTGCGCGAGATGCGCAAGCGCACCCAGGAACACGCGAAAGCGTTGCGACTGGTCGGGCGCCGGGTGCCCGGACTGGCCGCGCTGGTCCTGGATTCGCCGGAGCGCCAAGCCTATTGCGTGCCGGGCCGGCCCGACACCATCGTCGTCACCAGCGCCGCGGTCGAGGCGTTGGCGCCCGATCAGCTCGCGGCGGTCCTGGCGCACGAACGCGCCCACCTTTCCGGCAGGCACGCCCCGCTCACCGCGGTACTGCGTGCGATCGCCACCACGTTGCCGGGCCTGCGCCTGGTCACCGCGGGCGCCGCCGAGATCGCCCGGCTGCTCGAGATGTGCGCCGACGACAAAGCGGCGCGCACCCACGGCTCGGCACCGCTGCTCGGCGGACTACTGGTGATCCTCGGCGTCTCCGGCCCGGTCCCCTCGGGCGCGCTGGCCGCCGCGGGCACCGCCGTGCTGGCCAGGGCCGAGCGCCTGGTCGATCCGGTGAGCCCGATCCGGCGGGCGACCACCCGCACCGCGCTGCTCGGCGTCATCGCGACAACGGTGACCGGATTGGCGTTCGCCGCGGCCACGGTAGCCTTCTGCAGCGCCGTGTTGGGCTGAAGATCGAAGGAGTACCTGTGCGCCTCACCTGGGATCAGGTTTTCACGTGGCGGCTGCGCAGGCAGTACGTCGCGGCACCCGCTACGCAGCTGACCGAGATCGTGGCTCGGTTGTGCGGGGTGCAGGCCCAGGTCACCTCGGCCGCGGAACTGGCAGTGGCGCTACGTGGTTCGGCCCCGCAAGCGGGTGCGCTGGTCGGTGCGCTCAATGACCGAACTCTGATCAAGACGTGGGCGATGCGCGGCACGCTGCACGCGCTCACCCTGGATCTCGCCGCGGCTTACCTTTCCCTGCTCGCGTCGGCGCGCACCTGGGAGCGACCGGTGTGGGAGCGCAACTTCGGCGCCTCGCCCGCCGAGGTCGCGGCGCTGACCGAGCGGGTGCGGGAGGTGCTCGACGGCGCGGTGCTCACTCGCGAGGAACTGGTCGAGGCGATCATCGCCGACCCCCCGTTCCATCGGCTCGGTGAGCAGCTACGCTCCGGCTGGGGCGCGTTGCTCAAACCCCTTGCCTGGCAAGGGGCGATCTGCCACGGCCCGGCCCAGGGCAGCAAGATAACCTTCGCCGATCCGGCACAGCTGGTCGATGGCTGGCCGGGCTTGCCGGAGCCCGATGTCGCGGCGCCGTTGGCGATCACCGCTTACCTCGGCGCCTACGGGCCCGCGACACCAGAGGCGTTCGACGCCTGGCTCAGCCGCGGTAGCTTGCGCAAAACCGTGCTGCGCCGCTGGTTTTCGGAGCTGGGGGAGACGGTCACCGAGGTCGAGGTCGAGGGCCGATCGGGTTATCTACTGACCGAACACCTCGACGAGCTCGCCGCGACGAAGCCGACGAAGGCGGTGCACCTGCTCGGCGGCTTCGACCAGTACGTCCTAGGTCCGGGCACCGCCGACACCGTGCTGCTGCCGGGGGATCATCGTGCGAAGGTCAGCCGCACCGCGGGCTGGATCTCACCGATCGTGGTCGTCGGCGGTCGCATCGCCGGTACGTGGGAACTCGCCGACGACACGGTGACCGTGGCGATGTTCGACGGTGCGCCGCTGCCGCGGAAGGGTTTCGATGCGGCGCTCGAGCGCCTGGCCGAGGCCCTCGGCCGCGACGCGCTGACCGTGCACGCCGGTTGATCCGCAGCACGTTGACGTATTCGCACCTACTCGACTCGAATTCGGCCTGCCGGGCGATGCCGAGATCGTCTGCGTGGCGGCATTTTGCGCAAAGCCGTACCGCGCCGATGGTTTTCGAGGCTGACGGAGACGGTCACCGAGGTCGAATCAGCCAGTTCGGTTGACCGAGTAACGCAGGCGGGGTCGGCGGTGACACACCTCGATACCCCGGGACTACCGTGCCCTGTACTTCTTACGTTGCGCCACATAGTGCTCGAGCCCGTCGAGGATCCGTTGCAGACCGAAGTCGAAGTGGTCGAAGGTGCCGTCGAAGGCGTCGTCATCGAGGGAACTCATGACGGGATAGCGACCGCTGGCCATGGCCACTTCCAACCGGGGAGCCTGTGCGTCCCAGAATTCCTGGTTGGTCAGACCCGTCTTGCGCTCGGCTTCTTGCGCGAATAACTGGGTGCGCGCGGCACTCCCGACGTAGCCGTCGATCAGGATGACCACCGAGATCAGCTCCCGATCCGGCAAGCCCATCGGCCGAATCGCGGTTAGGAACAACTCCATTCCCTCGACCGCACTGGGTCCGAGCACCGGCCGGGTCTGGTTGACCTCGACCAGCCACGGATGGCGCCGGAACAGCGCGAGACCGCGATGGGCCATGGCTTCCAGCGCGCCGCGCCAGTCGCCGTCCGGGGTGGGTTCGGCGGCGGGTTGCTGCACGCGGTCGAGCATCACGTCGAGCAGTTCGGACTTGCCGGGGAGGTAGCGATACAGCGACATGGTGCCGGTGCCGAGCTGGGTGGCGACCCGGCGCATGGTGACGGCCGCGAGCCCTTCACTGTCGGCCACCTCGATGGCGGCCTCCACGATGCGATCGAGCGTGAGACCCGGTTTCGGACCGCGGCTCGGGCGCGGGCCGGAGTCCCACAGCAGATCGAGAGTGCGTGCGAGGTCACCGCTTCCGCTGGTCTCCGTGCTCGTCATGGTGGCAACAATAGCCGCTTGGCAAGAAACTGGGTACGTTGTACTCTTAATCGGGTACAACGTACCCAGTTTCGCGGGTGCGGTACGAATCGGAGGGTTTGAGTGAACGAATACGCGGTCTTCGCCGAGGGTCTGGGGAAGAGTTACGGGGACAAACGGGCCCTGGACGGTTTCGATCTCACCGTGCGCCGCGGCACGGTGCACGGGCTGCTCGGGCCGAACGGGGCGGGCAAGACCACGGCGGTGCGCATCCTGTCCACGCTGATCCGGCTCGATGAGGGCCACGCCACCGTGGCGGGGTTGAACGTGGCGCGGGAGCCGCGTGCGGTCCGCGCTCGCATCGGGCTCACCGGTCAGTACGCGGCGGTGGACGAGGTGCTCACCGGGCGGCAGAACCTGGAAATGTTCGGCAGGCTCTTCCATTTGGGCGGCAAGCGCGCGAAGCAGCGGGCTGAAGAACTGCTGGCGCAGTTCGCCCTCGTCGACGCGGCCGACAAGGGAGTCGGCGACTACAGCGGCGGCATGCGACGCCGACTCGATCTGGCGGCCTCGATGATCCTGGCACCGGAGGTGCTGTTCCTCGACGAGCCGACGACCGGGCTGGACCCGCGCAGCCGCGGCGAGGTGTGGGAGTCGGTGCGCGCGTTGGTCGCCGACGGCACCACGGTGCTGCTCACCACCCAATACCTGGAGGAGGCGGACAAACTGGCGTCCCGGATCACCGTGATCGATCAGGGTCGCGCGATTGCCGACAACACCCCGGACGGACTGAAGAACACGATCGGCGGCGACCTCATCGAGGTGATCGCGGCCGACGCCGTCGACCTACCCGCGGTGGCCAAGCTGGTGGCGCGGGTCTGTGACGGCGAACCCGACATCGACGAGGTACTGCGCCGGGTGCACGCACCAGTCGCCGACCGCGTCGGCGCGCTCACCGAGGTGGCGCGCACCTTGCAGGACGAGCGAATCACGGTCGAGGACATCGGCTTGCGCAGGCCCAGCCTCGACGATGTCTTCCTGCACCTGACCGGACATCGCACGAGCACGGAGGCGGCGGCCTGATGACAACCATGGATCTCACCCCGGCGAAGTCGCGGTCGCGGGCGTACTGGGCGGTCGCGGACAGCTGGAATGTGGTGCGGCGCGGGCTGACCCACTATCAGCGCATGCCGGTGAACATCGCCTGGCAGCTCGGCTTCCCGATCCTGTCGGTGCTGCTGTACGGGTATGTGTTCGGCAGCGCGATGACGGTGCCCGGCGGCGGTGACTACCGGGACTTCCTGATGCCGGGCATGTTCGTCATGACGATGGCGTTCGGGTTCATCAACACCGCGACGGTGATGGTGCACGACGCCACCAAGGGGGTCATCGATCGGTTCCGTTCGATGCCGATGGCACCGTCGGCGGTGGTGGCCGGCCGTGGTGTCACCGATCTGATCGTGGCGTGCGCGGAGTTGACGATCCTGATGCTCACCGCACTGGTCATCGGCTGGCGTCCCGAAGGCGGCATCCTCGGTGGGCTGGCGGCTTTCGCGCTGTTGCTGTGGTTGCGGTCCGCGCTGATCTGGGTCGGGGTGTGGCTGGGTCTGATGGTGCCGAATCCGGAGGCGGCGGGCGGGCTGTTCGCGGTCGCCTTCCCGCTGACGATGATCTCGAGCATTTTCGTTGCCCCGCAGTTGATGCCGAGCTGGCTGGGCGCGATCGCCTCGTGGAACCCGATCTCCTCGACGGCCGCGGCCACGCGTGAGCTGTTCGGTTCACCGTCGGGTAGTGGCGATTCCTGGATCGAGCAGCATGCGCTGCTGATGGGCGCGGTGTGGCCGCTGATTCTCACGGCGGTGTTCCTGCCGCTGGCGGTGCGTCGTTTCCAGCGGCTGAGCCGTTAGAAAGCGTTCGGTGCCCGGCAGTTTCGCACTGCCGGGCACCGAACATGCCAGAACTCAGGTCTGTTCAGTCCAGACAGAACTCGTTGCCTTCGATGTCCTGCATCAGCAGGCAGGACTCGTTGTCGTCATCGGCCTCCAGCAGGTGCAGGCGTACCGCGCCGAGCGGGATCAGTCGTGCGCATTCGGCCTCCAAGGCGGCCACGCGCTCCACGCCCACGAGCCCGGTGCCGACCCGCACATCGATATGCACCCGGTTCTTGACCACTTTGCCCTCGGGCACGCGCTGGAAGTACAGGCGCGGGCCCACACCCGTGGGATCGACGGCTGCCGTCCCTTGGTGCTCGTAGCCCAGCACCTCGGACCAGAAGCGGGCGACGCGCTCGGGTTCGGCGCAGTCGAAAGTGACTTGGATCTGTTTGACCGATGTCATCGGTTCACCATAGTGGCGCGCTCCCCGGGGGAGACACTGAATTTCCTTGCCCCCATGGAGTGCGCCGCCGCCCCAAGACATCGGCGCGCCTGGGGGTGCACTGCCGCAGCCCGCGTCGCTGCCGGCCGCCGCGTGCAAATCGCCGGTGTCGCTCTGAGTGCCCGGTCCGTCACTGGTTAGGGTGCGAGGGTGGACGGGCAGCTGATCGACACAGTCGCATGGGTGCGGATCGAGGGCGGGCGGATCCTGTGTGCTCGCCCGCGCGGCAAGGATGTGTTCTACATCCCCGGCGGCAAGCGCGAAGGCACCGAGACCGATCTGGAGACGCTGGTGCGCGAGATCGAGGAAGAGCTGACTGTCGCGTTGCTGCCCGAAACAGTCGCGCACGTCGGCACCTACGAAGCGGTACACGCGCCAGCGGAAAGACTGGTGGTGCGGATGAGCTGCTACACCGCCGACTACCGCGGCACCCTCGCCGCCAGTAGCGAGATCGAGGAGATGGCGTGGTTCAGTTACGCCGACCGCGCGCTGGTGCCCCCGGTGGATCAGTTGCTGTTCGACGATCTGGTGGATGCGGGCCGATTGCGCTGAGCCACCGGCACAACCCGCTACGGTCGGCTGCATGAGTGTGTTCCCGGCCTGGCTGCGCGGGGCGGCTTACGCCCTGTGGGCGCTTCCCCTCGCGGTCGGCCCGGTCGCCCCGCGACTACGCGTTCCTCGGCGACTACTCGGCGAACCCATCACTCCGCGTGACCGTTTGGCAGTGCGTGCCACTGTGCACCGAGTGCTCAGTGGCGCATTGGGATTGGTGACCTGGTTCTCGGCGTTCCTGGCCGTGCTCGCCATGGTGCGTGGTGTGCTCTACCCGCTGGTAGCCGCAGATGACTACGAGAACTCCTGGGGTGGGCCCACATTGGCCGGTGCATGGGCGGTACACGCGCTGCTGGGCCTGGGATTGCTGCCGGTGTGTCTGCTGCTGCTGACCGCGCTCGGCGCGCTACAGGTGCGACTGGCACGCGCGGTGCTCGGCCACGCGGGCTCTCGCTGGCCGATACCGGTGACGGTAGTGCTGTGCGCCTTGGGTGTGCTGCTGTTCCTGGCCTGGCTGAACCAGATGTGACCCTGGGAAAAGGCTTGCGCCCCGGCGGCTCCGACAGCCGGGGCGCAAGCTCAGGTGGTGACCGCCGACGGCTGTACCCGCTCGATGAGGTGCTCCACCAACGTCATCAGGACCAGCTTGCACGACCCGCGATCGCGGGCATCACACAGCAGTACCGGCGTGCTCGGGTCGAGGTCGAGCGCGTCGCGCACCTCGTCGATGGTGTAGACCGGTGCACCGTCGAAGCAGTTGACGCCGACGATGAACGGCAGCCTGCGCCGTTCGAAGAAGTCCACGGCGGCAAAGGAATTGCCGAGGCGGCGGGTGTCGGCCAGCACGACCGCGCCGAGAGCGCCGCGAGCCAGCTCGTCCCAGAGGAACCAGAAGCGGTCCTGTCCCGGCGTGCCGAACAGATACAGCACCAGGTCTCGGTCGATGGTGAGCCTGCCGAAGTCCAGGGCGACCGTGGTCGTTGTCTTCGATTCCACGCCGGACAGATCGTCGACGCCGGTGCTGACCTCGGTGATCAGCTCTTCGGTGCGCAGCGGCGCGACCTCGCTGATCGCCGAGACCATGGTCGTCTTGCCGACGCCGAAGCCGCCGGCGACGAGGATCTTGACCGAGGCGGCCAAATGCGGCGTGCCGCTGGGGTCAAAGTTTTCGGATTCCATCCAGTACCGCTCGCAATATGTTGAGGTCTTCGGGCCCGGCTTCCGTCGGTACGGGAGCACGGAATATGAGTTGCCCGTCGCCGATGAGGTCGCCGACGAGGATCTTCGTCACCGCGAGCGGTAAACGCAACTGTGCCGACACTTCGGCCACCGATTGCGAAACACGGCACAGCCGAAGGATATCGGCGTATTCGGGTTCCATTCGGCGCAGCGGGCTCGCCGATTCGTCGGTGACCACCGACGTGAGCATGTCCAGTTCGGGACCGGCCGCGCTGGTGCGCCCGCGGGTGACCGCGTAGGGGCGCACCAGCGGACCTGCCGCCTCGTCGAACCAGGGCTCACGCGGGTGCGTCATGGCAGATTCGACTCGCCCTGTCCGACGAGATCACGCCGTGGCGTGGTGGACAGATAGGTGCCGACACGTTGCACGGTGAGGTTCATTTCGTAGGCCACCATGCCCAGGTTCGCGGACTCGATCGCTTGCAGCGCAAGGCATGCGTTGTCACCGGCGGAGGTGACGAACAGCACGGCCCGGTCGAGTTCGATGACGGCCTGGCGGACCCCGCCGCCGTCGAATCGGTTGCCCGCGCTGCGCGCGAGCCCGTAGAGCGCCGAGGACATCGCGCCGAAGTGTTCGGCGTCTTCGCGGGTCATCGCGCTGGAGCGGCCGAGTAACAGTCCGTCGGTGGACAGCACCACCGCGTGGCGTACCCCGGCCAGCCGGTCGACGAGATCGTCGAGCAACCAATTGAGATCACCTGTAGGAGAAGCGGACACTCCTAACCTTCCTGTTCGTCCGAGACCACAGCGGAGCGTCGGCCCTGCCTGGTCCCGTTCTCGATGGCGGACATCAGATCGCGTGCTTGTTCGGCGGACCGGGCGGGCGGCGCCGGGGCGGCGGGCGGCTCGGGTGCGGGTTCGGCCAGTTGCGGGGCCAGATTGGTTTGCCTGCTCCGGCGGGGCAGAGCGGGGCGGCCGTCGCCGTCGGGGCGCGGTGCGGGGGGCTGGTGCGGGCGTGGGCCGTAGGGCGGCGGCGATTCGATTGCCAGTGTCGCGACCGCTCCTGTTGCGGGCTGGGCGGATTCGACGGGTTCGGGCGCCGCCGGTGCCGTCATGCGCCGCCGCCGGCCGGGGTCGGTGAGCTCGGCCGGGGTCTGCGCGGGCACCGAGTCGGTGACGATCAGGGCCGAGGGGATGAGCACGATCGCTTTGATGCCGCCGTAATCGGATTCGGAGAGCCGCACCGTGACACCGTGGCGCACGGCGAGCTGGGCGAGCACGAACAGCCCGAGGCGCGAGTCCGCGGACAGGGCCGCGACACCGAAATCCGGTGGGGTGCGCAACATGTCGTTGAGCCGGGTGAGCTCGGACTCGGGCATGCCCATGCCCTGGTCGCTGATCTCGGTGACCACGCCCTTGCCGACCACGTTGCCGCTGACCTCGACGCGCGACTGCGGCGGGGAGAAGGCGGTGGCGTTGTCGACGAGTTCGGCGAGCAGGTGGATGAGGTCGGCGACGACGGTGCCGACGACGTGCACCTCGGGCAGCCGCGAGACCCGAACCCTGGCGTAGTCCAGGGTTTCGCCGACCGAGCTGCGCACCAGGTCCATCAGCGGGACCGGGTTGCGCCACTGCCTGCCGGGCTGGCCGCCGCCGAGGATGGTGAGGTTCTCGGCGTTGCGGCGTTCCCGGGTGGCCAAATGATCGAGCCGGAACAATGTGTCGAGCAGCGCCGGATCCTCTTGGCGCCGTTCGGCTTCGTCGAGGATCTCGAGCTGGCGGTGCACCACGATCTGGCTGCGGTGGGCGATATTGAGGAAGACCGCCTTGACGCCCTCGCGGGTGCGGGCCTCGGCGACCGCGGCGCCGATGGCCGCGGCGTGCGCGTGCTGGAACGCCCTGGCGACCTGGCCGATCTCGTCGTGGCCGAAGTCCAGCACCGGCGTTTCGGCTGCGGGGTCGATCATTTCGCCCTCGTTGAGCCTGCGCATGGTCTCGGGCAGACGTTCGTCGGCCATGGCGAAGGTCTGCCTGCGCAGCCGCTTGAGCCTGCGGATGATGCGGTTGGCCAGCACCAGCGCGATCAGGAAGGCCGCGATGCTGACCACCAGCACGCCGCCGCCGGCGTAGAGCGAGTTCGCGGCGGAGGTGTTGGCCTTGTCCTCGGCCAGTTCCTGGGCGTGCTTGTTCTGCGAGATCCAGACGTCGATCAGGGTGCGGTTCACTTCGGCGGCGGCGTTCTGCCAGTCCGTCGTCGACATCGGCAGCGGCAGCTGTTTGGCGCTGCTCGCGGAACTACTGCTGCTCGACGAACTGCTGGACGAGCTGTTCGCGGCGTTGGCCTGCGTGACCAGATAGCGTTGCGCGAGCGCGGTTTCCATCAGCGACAGCTGCTGCCAGGCGTTGCTTCCGGTGAGCTTCTGCAACCGCTCGTGCTGGGCGCTGGCGGCGCCTTGTTCGCTGGCCAAATAACCGATTTCCGTGTGGTAGAAGCCGACCTGGCGCAGGAACTCCTCGATCGGGATGGCGGCCGGTCCGTCGTTGGTGGCGAGCATGACGCCCAGGGCGTTGCTGCGGGCCATCGCCTCGGCGGCGTTGAGGAAGCGCATGCCGTCGGCGATCGCGACGCCGATCTCGGTGTCGGGTGCGGTCTGCTCGGCGATCTCGGTGCCGACGGAGATGACGTCGAGCAGCCGGTTGTAGAACATGTAGGCGTCGGAGGGTTGCAGCTGGCCGCCGTCGGTGGCCATCCGCACCTGGGTCATCTGGCTGAGCAGGGTGTTGAAGCCCGCGACGTCGTCGCCGATCTTGGAGTCGTCGACCGCGCGCAGCCCGGCCGAGATCTCGATCAGCCCGCGCATCGCGCCGTCGAGGCGGATCCGCGCGGCGGCCAGTGCGGGCGGCACGGTGTCGTCACCGGCGAGCTGGGCCAAGGCCAGTCGGCGTTCCTGCTGAACCGCCTCCATCAACTCCCTGGTGTGCGGGATCGCCTTCTGGTTCTGCACCGCCCACTCTCGGGCCGTCGTCCCTTCGGCTACCAGGTACCCCGCTGCGCCCACGCCGACTACAAGCAGAGTCAAGCTCGGAATGAGCGCGATTGCCAGGATTCGCGTACGAACCCCGAGCCTCGCTCTGAACATCGGGTCAACCTAAACCACAAAACGGACCGTCTGTCCGTTGTGTCCCGGTGAGTGGGACTGGAATTGACTTTGCCGCGCCGACCGCGAATAAGCGACATTTCGGGCCGAATGGGCGACGATCGGGCACGATGTGCAGTGCAGTGGCTTCTGACTAGGCCGCGTCCGGCGTAGATTGTGTGTATCTCTCGGTTACACAAGATCGCATCGATATACACCTGTAGGAGGCAACGATGCCCGCGCCCGAAGCCGCAGTCTTCGACCGTCTGAGCGCGCTGGCCGCGATAGACCGCCCGGAAGACCGCTCGCGCAAGACCATTGCCGAGACCTTCACCGGTCACCCGCTGGGCAGCGTGCCGGTGGGCACCGCCGAGGACGTGACCGCGGCGTTCGAGAAGGCCAGGACCGCGCAGACCCGCTGGGCGGCACGCTCGGTCGCCGACCGCGCCGCGGTGCTGGAACGGTATCGGGCGCTGATCGTGGAGCACCGCGAGTTCCTGATGGACGTGGTGCAGGCCGAGACCGGCAAGGCACGCTGGGCGGCCCAGGAAGAGATCATGGGCCTGATCTTCGCGGCCCGCTACTTCGCCAAGAACGCCGCGAAACTGTTGAGCCCGCACAGCGTGCCCGGCGCGTTCCCGGTGCTCAACCGCACCTCGGTGCGCACCCAGCCCAAGGGCGTCGTCGGTGTGGTCGCGCCGTGGAACTATCCGATGCTGCTCTCGATCGGCGACTCCATCCCGGCGCTGATCGCGGGCAACGCGGTGCTCGTCAAGCCCGACAGCCAGACCCCGTTCTCCTCGCTGGCCAACGCCGAGTTGCTCTACCGCGCGGGCCTGCCGCGCGATCTGCTCGCGGTGGTGCCCGGGCCGGGCACCGTGGTCGGCACCGCCATCGTCGAGGGCTGCGACTACCTGATGTTCACCGGCTCCTCGGCGACCGGGCGCACCCTGGCCGAGCAGTGCGGGCGCAGGCTGATCGGGTTCTCCGCCGAGCTCGGCGGCAAGAACCCGATGATCGTGGCCAAGGGCGCGAACCTGGACAAGGTCGCCAAGGCCGCGGTGCGCGCGTGCTTCTCCAACGCCGGGCAGCTGTGCATCTCGATCGAGCGGCTCTATGTCGAGCGCGCGATCGCCGACGAGTTCACCGAGAAGTTCGTCGCCGCCGTCAACGCCGCGAAACTCGGTGCGGCCTATGACTATTCGGCCGATATCGGCTCGCTGATCTCCGAGGCGCAGCTCGAGACCGTCACCAAGCATGTCGCCGACGCCACCTCCAAGGGTGCGAAGGTGCTCGCCGGCGGCAAGGCCCGCCCGGATCTGGGTCCGCTGTTCTTCGAACCGACCGTGCTCGCCGAGGTGACCGACGAGATGGAGTGCGGGCGCAATGAGACCTTCGGCCCGCTGGTCTCGATCTATCCGGTCGACACCGTGGACGAGGCCGTGCGCCTGGCCAACGACACCGAATACGGCCTCAACGCCAGCGTGTGGGCGGCGAGCAAGTCCGAGGGCGAGCGCATCGCCGCACAACTGCACGCGGGCACCGTGTGCGTCGACGAGGGCTATGCCCCCGCATGGGGCAGCACCGCCGCGCCGATGGGTGGCATGGGGATCTCCGGGGTCGGGCGCAGGCACGGCCCCGACGGGCTGCTCAAGTTCACCGAACCGCAGACCGTGGTGGTCACCCGTTTCCTGAATCTGGATGCGCCGCCGCTGGTTTCGCAGGACAAGTGGCAGCGGTTCCTGATGACCGTCGCGCGCAGCCTGCGGTTCCTGCCCGGTCGCTGATGTCGACGTCCGCCGGGTGGTCGTGCGCCCACCCGGCAGACGCCGCCGCCGGTTCTTCTCCGAGGAGCGCCGGTCCGCCCGCGCGCGGCGAGTGCGGAGGTTGGCCCGCCCCGCGCGATCGTCCGGTTCGACAGTGCGGGCTCGGAGATCCCGGTGGTCTCTAGGTCAGCCGATCGGCGCCGGTGCGTGGCGGCGGCAACAGGGCCGCTTCCTGATCGGTGAGCAGCCGGGAGCGGATGACGAAGCGCACCCCGTCGGGGGCCTCCAGCGACAGGCCGCTGCCGCGCCCGTCCACGACGTCCACGGTCAGGTGGGTGTGCTTCCACACCTCGTATTGGTCGGCGCTCATCCAGAATTCGGTGTGCCAGGGCAGGTGACCGAGCAGCACGTCGGCGCCGCAGATCCGGAACTCGCGCACCGGGAAACACATCGGCGCGGTGTCGTCGTCGGATTGATGGAACAGCACGGCTCCGTGGTGTTGGATCAACTGCCGCAGCACCGTCCGGGCCCGTTCGGTGATGGCGATCCGATGGGTTCGATATTGCTGCATCAGAAGAACCCCAGTTTCGTCGGCGAGTAGCTGACCAGTAGGTTCTTGGTCTGCTGATAGTGGTCCAGCATCATCTTGTGGTTCTCGCGGCCGATGCCGGATTTCTTGTAGCCACCGAACGCGGCGTGCGCCGGGTGGGTGTTGTAGCAGTTGGTCCAGACCCGGCCCGCTTTGATGGCGCGGCCCATCCGGTAGGCGGTGCTGCCGTCTCGGGTCCACACGCCCGCGCTCAGACCGTAGAAGGTGTCGTTGGCGATGCGTACCGCTTCCTCGACGGTGTCGAACCGGGTCACCGCGACCACCGGTCCGAAGATCTCCTCCCGGAACACCCGCATGGTGTTGTCGCCCTCGAAGATGGTGGGCTGGATGTAGCAGCCGCCGGGCAGTCCGTCGACCTTGCGTACTTCCCCTCCGGTGCGCACGCGGGCCCCTTCCTGCCTGCCGATGTCGATGTAGGACAGGATCTTTTCGCACTGCTCGGCGGTGGTCTGGGCGCCGATCATGGTGGTGTCGTCGAGCGGATCGCCGCCGATGACGGCCTCGGTGCGGGCCACACAGCGGGCCAGGAACTCGTCGTAGATCGAGGAGTGGATCAGCGCGCGTGACGGGCAGCCATACACCTCGCCCTGATTGAACGCGAACATCGCGAAACCCTCGATCGCCTTGTCCAGCAACGCGTCGTCGGCGGCCATGATGTCGGGCAGGAAGATATTGGGGCTCTTGCCACCCAGTTCGAGGCTGACCGGGACGATGTTCTCGCTGGCGTACTGCATGATCAGCCGCCCGGTGGTGGTCTCGCCGGTGAAGGCCAGCTGCGCCACCCGCGGGCTGCACGCCAACGGCTTTCCGGCCTCGAACCCGAAACCGTTGACCACGTTGAGCACTCCCGGCGGCAACAGGTCCGCGATGAGTTCGATGACGAGCAGGATCGAGGCCGGGGTCTGCTCGGCGGGCTTGAGCACCACGCAGTTACCCGCGGCCAAGGCGGGTGCGATCTTCCACGCGGCCATCAGGATCGGGAAGTTCCACGGGATGATCTGGCCGACCACGCCGAGCGGCTCGTGGAAGTGGTAAGCGACGGTGTCGCTGTCGATCTCGGCCACCCGGCCCTGCTGGGCGCGGATGGCGCCGGCG
Source organism: Nocardia ninae NBRC 108245 (assembly GCF_007990755.1). Lineage (GTDB taxonomy): Bacteria > Actinomycetota > Actinomycetes > Mycobacteriales > Mycobacteriaceae > Nocardia > Nocardia ninae. Next base: position 186,107 of record NZ_BJXA01000001.1, read on the forward strand.
AAGTAGCGGAAGTGATCGACGGCCAACGGTAGGTCGGCAGACAGGGATTCGCGGACCGGTTTGCCGTTGTCCCAGGTTTCGGCGACGGCGAGGGGTTCGAGGCTGCGCTCGATCCGGTCGGCGATCTTGTTGAGAATGGCTGCCCGCTGAGCGGGTGAGGTAGCGCCCCACCGGACGGCGGCGGCGTGCGCGGCCTCGAGGGCCAGGTCGATGTCGGCCGCGCTGGAACGGGCCACCGCACAGAATGTTTCGCCGTCCACCGGGGAGACGTTGTCGAAGTAACGGCCCTCGATAGGCGGGGCCCAGTCGCCGTCGATGAAGTTGTCATAGCGGGTGGCGAAGCTGACGATGCCGGAGTCGGACCCCGGTCTGGCATAGATCATGACACTCGCTCCTCACAGAATCACTCTGAGAGGGCCACTATGACCGGTGAAGGTTGGTACGAGGTTGGTGTGCGCAGGTCAACCTGGCGCACGAGGGGTTCAGCTGTGCATCGCGGTGTGCAACCGGGCAGCGACCACGGCGCGGCGCACGTCGTCCAGGGGCAGCAGCCGCAGCGCGTGCTCGTGCACCTCGATATCGCCGGGTGCGCGTTCACCGAAGGCCACCGCGTGTTCGGCGCGGTCGCTGGCCAGCACCGCATTGCGCACGCCCACATCGAGATATGCGCGCCACTGCACCACGCCGGGGGTGTCCGAGCCGGGCAGCAGCGGGCCGCGGTAGAGCCACACCGCCGAGGTGGTGTCCCCGGCGGCGACGGCGGCCAGCAAGTCCACCGCATCGCAGGCGACCGGGCCGGTCAACAGATAGCGGCGGTTGGTGATCTCGCCGCCGGTGGCACGGCGCAGGTGCGAGACATCGGCTTTGAGGGTGCTGGTGGACACCGCACGGTCGCCGTAGACGGCGGCGTGCAGTTGCTCGGGGGTGAAGCCGTCGGGTTCGAGGGCGAGCAGGGCCAGGATCTCGAGCTGGCGCGGCGGCAGCGGGACGGGGCGGCCGTCGCGGATCAGCCGTGCGGTACCCAGACATTCGAGGCGCACGCCCGGGGTCGGCGCGGGTTCGGCTACGCGCAGCATGGTTTCCACGGCGGTGACCAGGGCCCGCACCGAGGTCATCACGGCCGGGTGTGAGCGGTCCCAGGAGCTGGACAGGTCGAGCACGCCGACCTGGCTGCCGTCGGGGGCGTGGATGGGTGCGGAGTAGCAGACCCAGCCGTGCAGGGCGGCGACGAGGTGTTCGGCGGAGAACACCGAGCAGGCGCGGTCGTCGTGCAGTGCGAGGGAGAGTCCGTTGGTGCCCATGTGGGATTCGTCCCAGCAGCCGCCGGGGGCGAAGTTGACGTTCTCGGCCTGCCTGCGCAGGGTGCGGTCGCCGCAGGACCACATGATGGTGCCGTCGGCGTCGGTGACCACGGCCAGATAGCCCGCGTCCTCGGTGATGCCGCGCAGGTCACTCGACAGTTCGGTGATCGGGGTGCGCAGCGGCGAGCGCGCCCAGGTGTCGCTGATGTCGTCGAGGCCGGGCGCGACGGTGACCGACGGGTCGACGCTGTGCAGCGAACGCTGCCAGGAGCGGGCGACGTCGGTGCGTAGCAAGGTCGTTCGGGGCGGGGGCGTGGCGATACTCGGAGCCGTAGCCCAGCGCTCCCATTCCTTCTCCAGTTCGGCCCGCTGCTGGGTCAGGGTGCGGAACTGTGCCACCTTGGGAAACCCCATCGTCGTGTGAGCTCACATTCGCTCTCTCATTCTGGCGTACGCACGACCGGAACGGGAGGGATTGACGGCAAACCGAACGGTCCCCATTGGTTGGGGTCGTGTCGCCTCGGCGTGGCGGGTGCGTTTGCCGCGCACAGTATGCGCGGCTGGTATGCGCGCCGGTGCCGGGGTGCGTCGCTATGCTGCTGGGATGGCTACCGTTTCGCGGCGGGCCCGGGTCGCCGACGTGCACGAACTGGCGTCGGCCATGCCGTATGTGACACGGGTCGACGGGCCGAGTGGCAACGCCGTGTATCAGGTCGGCGGTAAGTCTTTCGTGTTCTTTCGCACGCCACGTCCGGATGCGTTCGACGCCGAGACCGGGGAACGCTACAGCGATGTGATCGTGTTCTGGGTGCCCTCGGAGTCCGATAAGCAGGCGCTGGTGCAGGATCCGGAGTCGCCGTTCTTCACCACCGCGCATTTCGACGGTCATCCGTCGGTGCTGGTGCGCGGCAGTCGAATCGGTGAGCTCACCTATCGGGAGCTGTCCGAGGTCGTTCAGGATGCGTGGTTGTCGCGGGCATCGCGCAAGCGCGCGAACGACTGGGTGGCCGCACACCCCTGATCGGCAGTCGATGCGGTGTTGCATCGACTGCCGGAATGGGTCACTTGTTGATGAAAATGCCTGCGACGTCGGCGTTCTTGATGGGGGTTTCGGCGTTGCGCTGGCCGCCGCACAGCAGGTCGACCGAGACCATGGTCGCGTCGACGACGGTGCCGGCAGGTTCGCGCTCGTCGTTGGTCTGCTGCTTGACGAATTTGGTGATCGTCATGCGCTTTTCGTCCTGGTTCTGCTTGACGTACTCGTTGCACGGGGTGTCGCCGCCGCGGTTGAGGGCGCGCTGGACGTCGGTGCAGCCGGCGAGCATCAGCGCGACCGCCGCGATCGCGAGGCCGGTCCGTCCGGTCCGTGACAGCGTGGCGTTCATGTGCTCCTCCTGGATGCTTCGTCGCGCGGCCGTCCGCGTGATCGCGTCCAGCCTAGAGCCACCAACCGTCCGCGTGTCTCGGCCTGGGTTCGGCGGGTCGCCGCCAGTCCCGCGTGACTTCAGGAACGGAAGGTGAGTAGCGGGACGTCGAGTTCGGCGGGGGTGAGGGAGCCGTGGTGTCCGAGCATGATCGATTGGATGGGTTCGGCGCCGCTGCGGATGATGCCGCCGGTGCCGCGGGCGGCGACCACGAGGTCACCGATGCGGTCGGCGATGTGCGGGGCGACGACGGGGCCGAACCAGCCGCGGTCGATGGCTTCGGCGCGCGACAGTATGGCGAAGTCGGTGCCGAGGATGTCGTGCCAGGCGGCGGCGACGTCGGGGGTGGCGCCGGGTTCGGTGTAGACGTGGCGTGCCCGGGGTTCCCCGCCCAATTGCTGTACGCCGGTGCGTAGTTCGGGGTGGTTGTCGAAGTCGATCCGTTCGTCGAGTTCGACCATGCCGTGGTCGGCGGTGACGAGCAGTGCGGCACCGGGTGGTAACCGTTCGGCGATCTCGGCGGCGAGGCGGTCGACGTGGGCGAGTTCGAGCAGCCAGGCCGCCGAGGACGGTCCGCGCACGTGGCCGGTGGTGTCGAGATCGGCGTGGTAGGCGTAGACCAGGGAGCGGCTGCCCGCGCGGATCGCGGTGCCGATGCCGTCGATCAGGTCGCCGATGGAGAAGTTGGGGCGGAACTCGCAGCCGCGCAGGGACGCCCGGGTCAGTCCGGAACCGTTCTGGTAGTTCGGGGCTACTTGGGTGACGGTGATCCCGTGGGCCGCCGCGCGTTCGAATACCGTTGCGGTGGGCTGGAATTGCTCGGGAACGAGCTCGCGGAGCAGGTCGACGCGCTGACCATCGCCGTGTAGCTGCCAGCGCAGCGCGTTGACGAGGCGCTCCTGGCCGGGCATCCGCAGCAGGTAGCCGACGATGCCGTGTTCGCCGGGTGGCACGCCGACGCCGAGTGAGCTGAGACTGGTGGCGGTGGTGCTCGGGAAGCCTGCGGTCAGCGTGGTCGAGGCCAGGCCCGACAGGAACGGTGCCGCAGCGGGGTGGGCGGCCAGTGCGTGCGCGCCGAGCCCGTCGATGAGCAGCACGCACACCCGGTCGGCGGTGATGCCCAGCCCGAGCCGATCGATCTCGCCGGGCACGCCGAAACCGGCGAGCAGCGAAGGGAACACATCGGCCAGGGAGCCCGTTCCGTAACGGGGCGCGTCGAACACGAGGCTCAGGATGTCAAGATCGGTACCGCCCGGGCAAGGCCCCTTCGCACTGTCTCTCGGGATCCGCACTGACTACGGGCGCCCCTAGGCAGTGCAGATCCCGAGACAATGTGCGCATCTCGGCGCACGATCACGCTTGGCCGGTCTCGAAGCGGGCTACTTTGCCGTCGCGGACGGTGAAGCGCCAGCTGGTGCGCATGGAGCCCCAGCGGGAGTTGGTGTAGTCGGCGACGAGTTCGGTGCCGCCGTCGCCGATGGACTCGACCTGCATGTGGCCGTTGCTGCCGAAGACTTCCGAGTCGGTCCACTGCTTGACATTGCGTTCCTTGCCGTCGTCGGACATGGTCGCGTCGTCGGTGAGCGCGGCGAAGAGGCGGTCCTGGTCGTTGGCGTTGAGTGCGTCCACGAATTCCTGCACCACGGGATCTAGCTCAGTCATCTGGTTACCCCTCTCGGATCAGGTGGCGGAGCATGAGCGGGAGAGCAGCAAATCTCTGGCGTCCACTGTAGGGCAGATCGGGGACCGCCGCCGGGATGGCCGCGCCTGCTGTGCCCCGCGCCGCCTGCTGGTAGACAGGACGGTGTGACCGCACAGCGTCCATTCCGGTTCGGTGTCAACATGGTGGCGCCGGATTCCCGGAGTTACTGGATCGAAAAGTGCCGCAGGGCCGAGGAACTGGGTTACGACGTGATCGGGGTGGCCGACCATCTGGGGTGCCCCGCGCCGTTCCCGTCGATGATCCTGGCCGCCGAGGCGACCGAACGGGTGCGGTTGAACACCTTCGTGCTCAACGCCCCGTTCTACAACCCGGTGCTACTGGCCCGCGATATCGCCGGTGCCGACCAGCTGACCGATGGGCGGGTGGAGATCGGTCTGGGCGCGGGCTATGTGCAGGCCGAATTCGAGGCCGCGGGTATCCCTTTCGAGAGCGGCGGCAAGCGCGTCGACCATCTGGCGCGCACGGTCACCACGCTGCGCACTTTGTTCTCCGACCCCGAATATCAGCCGCGCCCCGCCCAGCCGTCCGGGCCGCCGCTGCTGCTCGCAGGCTGGGGCAACCGGCTGCTGCGCCTGGCCGCCGAGCATGCCGACATCATCGCGTTCCCGGGCGCGTCGGCGACGGAGAACGGTGGCCCGCTGCACCTGGCCGGGATCGGCGAGATGGCCGAGAAGGTCGAGTATGTGCGGGGCCTGCTCGGTAAGCGCGCCGACAGCGTGGAGTTCAACATCCTGATCCAGCGGGTGGTACCGCCGGAGGAACGCGCCGCGGTGCTGGAGTTGTTCGGTCCCGCGTTGCCCGACGATGTAGCCGACCATCCCGAAGAGTTGCCGACGTTGTTGATCGGTACGCCCGAGGAGATCGCCGAGCGGGTCCGCGCGCACCGTGCTCGCTATGGCTTCAGCTATATCACCGTGCTCGAGCACAGCATGGAGCAGTTCGCGCCGGTGATCGAGCTGTTGCGCTGAACCGGACGTAGCAACGCACACTTTCGATGTGGCGCAGACCGAATCGCATGCCATTCCGTTTGCGGGAGATCAAAAGTGTGCGTGTGGAGCCGGGCGGTCAGGCGCAGTGGGTTCGGCGCGGGCGGTAGCGGCTCGGTGATTGCCGCCGAGCCGGCCGCGGGTTGCGGGGAAGGCGGTCCGTGCCCCGGTCGCAGTGGCGGGTCAGGGTAGCGGGTCGATGATGACGCGGGAGTCGAGCTGGCGCAGCTTTTTCGGGCGTGCGGTGAGACAGGGCCAGTCGCGGGCGATGGCCTCGTGGGTGGCGTGACCGGCGGGCAGCAGGGCTTCGGCGTTGGAGCTGCCCGCGAGCACGGCACCGAGGTGGTCGGCGGCGGCGCGATCGAAGGCCGGGACGATGGTGTGTGGCAGTTCGAGCAGGGCCGCGAGGATGTCGAGCCGGTCGGCGGGGATGTGGGCGCGGGCCACGCCGAGGACGGTGGCGGGCACGACGATGGTGTTGCCCGCGTTCACGGTCGCCCATACGACGGCTTGGGCGTAGTTGGCTTGGTTGGCGAACCCGATGACGGCGGCGGTGTCGAAGACGACACCGCCCAGGGCCGCGGAGATCACGCGGCGCCGGCGTGCGGACTGCCAGCCTCCTCCTCGGATAACGGCGGTAGACCCTGCACGGCGCGGGCGCGGTTGATCAGATCCAGGGGCGGGCGGCCACCGAGGACTTGTTCGAGCTTGGCCAGCGACTGCGCCCGGCTGATCCGGCCCTGGACCGCCTCGGACACGAACGCCGACACCGATTCGATCCGGCCACCCGCGCGCCAGCCCTCGAGCGTCGCGACGAGTTCTTCGGGCAGCGTGACGGTGACCTTCCGCGTTTTCGGCTCCCGAGACGATGGCATACCACGACTGTATCGCGGCGGAGTATCGCTAGCGAGGGGTCACCTGGGCGGGTTTGTGCCAGAGCAGGGTGTAGCGCAGCAGCGGGCGGCGGCGGATCCGGGCGCCGGGCAGGATTTCGGTAGCGGCGGCGCGGATCTCGCGATAGGTGTCGCCGGGGTCGCGCATCGCGGCGCCGGGGTCGGCCAGTTTCGGGCGGTGCAGGGTGTCGATGGCCACGATGGCCGGCAACAGCGCCAGGTACGGAAAGTCGGTGCGCAGAGCGAACTTCCAGAGGCCGACAACGGCGAGGGTGCCGCCGGGGGCGACGAGGCGGCGCAGTGCGGTGAGGCCGTCCTTCAGTGGCACGTGGTGCAGGCTCGCAACGGCGGTGACGAAGTCGAAAGTGCCTGGGAGGTCGAGGAAGTCGGCCTTCTCGACGGTGAGGTTCGGGGTGGCCGGCACCGCGGCGAGGATGGCGGGGTCGACGTCGACGCCGTGCACGGTGAGGCCGCGGCGGGCGATCTTGGTGGCGAGAAGGCCGTCCCCGCAACCGATGTCGAGCGCTGTGCGGGCGTCAGCGGGGATCCGCGCGAGCAGCCAGCGGTGGTAGTGGGTGTTGTGGTTCCAGTAGGGATCGTCACGCACGCCATGAGGGTAGGGGGCAGAGTAAAAATGTAGTGTGATCTGCATCACAATTCCCCGCACAAAATGTCGGTATCTGATGGCAAGGTGTCGGTATGCCTTTTGCCGAATCCGCTGTTTCCACCGATGTCATCCGGGTCGCGGGAGCCAGCGAGCACAATCTGCGCGACGTGTCGCTGGAAATCCCCAAGAACAAGATCACCGTGTTCACCGGAGTGTCCGGGTCCGGCAAGTCCTCGATCGTGTTCGACACGATCGCGGTGGAGTCCCAGCGCCAGCTCTATGCCACGTTCCCGGCGTTCATCCTGAACTTCTTGCCCCGTTACGAACGCCCGCACGCCGAGGCGATGGAGAATCTGACCGCACCGGTGATCATCGACCAGCAGCCCGTCGGTGGTGGCCCGCGCTCGACGGTGGGCACGATGACCGACATCTTCTCGATGGTGCGCGCGATGTTCGCCCGATTCGGTTCGCCCTCAGCGGGTTTCGTCTACAACTACTCGTTCAACGTGCCCCAGGGCATGTGCCCGGACTGCGACGGCCTCGGTATCACGGTGCGCGCGGATCCGGATCGGCTGCTGGATCGGACCAAGTCGCTCAACGAGGGTGCGATCCTGCTGCCCGGCTACGGGGTCGGCAGCGGAGAATGGCAGCTCTACGGCACTTCGGGCCGGTTCGATCCGGACAAGAAACTCGCCGACTACACCGCCGAGGAGTTCGAGGACCTGTTGCACGGCTCCGGCGGCAAGGTGGAACTGACCTTCGCCAAGGGCACCTGGAAGGCCAATTACGAGGGCATCGCCACCAAGTTCACCCGTACCAGGCTGCAACGCGACACCTCCACGTTGAGCGAGAAGACCCGCGAGCAGATGCGGCAGTTCCTCACCGAGGGGATCTGCCCGACCTGTCACGGCGCCCGGCTCAACGCGGCGGCGCTGGCCACGAAGATCAACGGCCGCAATATCGCCGACTGGGCCGGCTTGCAGATCACCGACCTGATGGTGGTGCTCGACGAGATCACCGATCCGGCCGCGGTCGGGCTGGCCGCCGCGATCCGGACCTCGCTGCAGCGGGTCGCCGACATCGGGCTGGGCTATCTGAGCCTGGACCGGCCGACCTCGACGTTGTCCGGTGGTGAGGGGCAGCGGCTGAAGATGATCAAGCATCTGTCGAGCACGCTGATCGGGATGACCTACATTTTCGACGAACCGAGCGTCGGGCTGCATCCGCGCGACGTCGGCCGGTTGAACGATCTGCTGAAGGCGTTGCGGGACAAGGGCAACACGGTGCTCGTGGTCGAGCACGACCCCGACGTCATCCAGATCGCCGACCACGTCGTCGATGTCGGGCCGCGCGCGGGCCTGCACGGTGGGCAGGTGGTGTTCGAGGGCAGCTTCGCCGAGCTGCGGGCCGCCGACACCCCGACCGGCGCCGGGCTGCGCAGGCCGTTCCGCGTGAAGGACACCTTCCGGGCGGCCACGGGTGAGTTGCTGATCGAGCACGCCGATCTACACAACCTCAAGGATGTGACCGTCGGGATCCCGACCGGCATCCTGACCTCGATCACCGGGGTGGCCGGCTCCGGCAAGAGCAGCCTGATCCGGGATGTGTTCGTGGTCGAACACCCCGAGGCGATCTTCGTCGACCAGTCGGCCATCGCCGCGTCCTCGCGGTCGACGCCCGCGACCTACCTGGGGCTGATGGATCCGATCCGCAAGCTGTTCGCCAAGGCGACCGGGGAGTCGCCGGGGCTGTTCAGCTTCAACTCCGCGGGAGCGTGCAAGCAGTGTGAGGGTCGCGGGGTGATCATCACCGAGATCGCCTACATGGATCCGGTGACCACCCACTGCGATGCCTGCGACGGCCGCCGCTTCTCCGACGACGTGCTCGCACTGACCTTGCGCGGCAAGTCGATCGCCGACGTGCTGGAGTTGACCGCGGAAGAGGCGCTGGTGTTCTTCTCGGAGAAAGCACTGAATGCCAAGTTGCGCACCATGAACGAGGTCGGGCTGGACTACCTGAGTCTCGGCCAGGCCATGAGCACCCTGTCCGGTGGTGAACGTCAGCGGATCAAACTCGCCACCCAGCTGCAGAACACCGGCTCGATCTACGTGCTCGACGAACCCACCACCGGCCTGCACATGTCCGACGTGGACACCTTGCTCGCCCTGCTCGATGGTCTGGTGGACCGCGGCAACACGGTGGTAGTGATCGAACACAACCTCGATGTGGTTGCGCACTCGGACTGGGTGATCGACCTGGGTCCCGACGGCGGCAAGGCGGGTGGTGAAGTCGTGTTCACCGGCACCCCCGCCGAACTCTTGGATCACCCGACCTCGCTGACGGGGCAGTACTTGCGGAAGTACAAGGAGGCGTAGCGCGTCGGCAGACCCGCCGTGGGGTCGCGCGCTCAGAGATCTCCCCGGCTGCGCTGACCCCGGTCGTTCGATGCCCGGATAGTGCTGAGCGCGTTGGGTGGGGTTCCCGGCTTTCTCTTCCGCGACCGGGGATGGGCCAGGCGAAAGTTTCTGCGGGAGGACTGCTGTGGTGCTGTCTCGGGATTCGCCTATGTACCCCGCCGGCCAGTACGCGGCCAGCAGCTGCGCCGGAGAGGAACATGATCAGCGGGACATGGTGGTGGCAAAGTGCGAGAACAGCCCGCCGTTGTGTCCCGTTGATCATGCAACCGCGCTACTGACGGGACATCGTGGCGATTTCGATTAGAGGCCTAGTTGGGCCAGGCGGGTGGTGATGCGGGGGTCGGTGGTGACGATGGGTGCTTCCTTGTCGACCCAGGGGTCGCCGCCGAAGTAGAGCTGGAACAGTTTTTCCGCGGTGCGGGTGGCGAGTGCTTGGGTGGACAGGGTGGGGTTGGGGCCGCCGAGGGAGTTGGGGAGGGCGGAGTTGTCGGCGATGAAGAGGCGTTTGACCCAGCGGGCTTCGGCGTTGGCGTCGAGGACCGAGTCCGCGGCCGAGGTGCCCATGCGCATCGAGGAGTGCACATGCAGAAGCAGTGGCGCCCAGTCCATTCGGTAGACCCGCTTGGCACCGGCGGCGCGCATGATCTCCGCGGCGCGCCACGCCATGAACTCACGGTTGGCGAGGGTTTGCGGTTTGCGTTGCCGGCGTGCGACGTCGATTTTGGCGGGTGCGCCGTTCTCGTCGGCGGGGAACAGCGACGGGGTGATCCGGTTGCCGGGTTCGACGTGGTCGTCGGTGATGACCAGGAAGTTCAGCAGGTGGTCGATGCCGCCGGCGAGCAGATCCAGGAGTTCGTTGCCGACCAGGCGGCCCGCGCGCCCGTCCCAGGGGCCGGTCGGGCCGCGGCCGTTGTCGTAGACCCCGCGAACTCCGCTGTCGGACAGGCACATCGAGAAGGCCTGGATGGCGGGGGTGAGGCCGACGTTCTCGATGCCGCCGTGGCCGGGGAATTCGATGCGGGCCGCGGAGTTGGCGCCTTTGGAGTTGCCGGTGTATTCGTCGAAGGCGCCGACGACCCAGTCGAGGAAATGGTCGGTGTGGCCGCGGCCCACCCAGTCGTTGGGGTTGGGCAGGCCGCTGTTGAACCACAGCCGTGGGCTCTCGGTCGCGCCGCCGGCCAGCACCACAGCCGTGGCGTCTTCGGTGAATTGTTCGCCGGTGGTGTTGTTGCGCCAGGTCACCCCGGTCGCCACCACTTCGTTGCCGTGTTGGTGGGAGTTGATCGCGGTGGCGAAGGAATCCGCGATCAGCTCGACCGGTTTGCCGCCGGGGCGGACCGCGTCCGCGGCGAGACCGAGCGGTATGTAGCTGTTGTCGGTGGAGCGTTTGGCGACCAGGTTGCGGGGCGCGTGGATCGGTTCGTAGCAGCCTTGGAAGCAGTGGCCGCAGAATGTGCAGCCAGTCGCGGCGGGGTAGGTGAGCAGATCGGCGCGGTCGGTGCGGCCGGCGTTGCCGCCTGGCTGGAGGATCGCGTTCTGTTGTGGCCGGAAGGCGATGCCGGTGGTGTTGCGTGAGGTTTGTACGGAGAGTCCGGCGTTTTCGCAGCCGCGGAAGGTGAGTGCTTCCTTGGTGCCCATGGCCGCGGTCTGCACCGGCAGGGTCGCCTCGACCCACTCCAGGTAGGGCACGAATTCGGCGTAGCTGAAGGGAAATTCGTGCTCGCGATCGTAGGCTGCGGCGTCCTGACCTGAATAGCCTTGGAAGACACCGGGATACGGGCGGGGGCAGTTGCCGAAATAGTGGGCGGTGGTGCCGCCGACTCCGGACAGTTGCCAGGCGTAGAGGTTCGACGCCCACTCCCGAAACCACCCCGGTTTCCGGCGATCCTGCGGGCCGAAGCGCAGGAAACCATCGTTGGGATTGTTGGCGTCGTTCTCCGCGTGCGACCACTGCGATCGGGGTGCGGCGTGGCGCGGACCGCCTTCCAGCAGCAGCACATCCAGTCCACGCCCGGCCAGCTCGGCGGCGATCACCGGGCCGCCGCCGCCCGCGCCGATCACGATGACATCACGCATCCGCCGGTACCTCCCTGCGCCCTTGGTAATAGCCGATCAGTTCGGGTTGGCCCTCGACCAGCCCGTCCGGGCGGTACCCGGTGATCTCCCACGACGGTGGCCGCGCGGTCACGGTGCGCGCGACCGGGTCGAACATCTCCATTTCGGAGTAGACGCTGAAGGCCGCGGCTTCGAGGATGAGCCCGCCCGCGAAGCGCAGGAATCCGGTGCCGGTGCCGCGCAACGGTCCGGGCAGTGCGCGGTCGACGATCGAGACCAGGGCAGGGATCGGGCGTTCGAGCAGTTCGAGGACACGGCATTTGTCGTGCAGGCTCAGCCGGGAGAACGGGGATCCCAGCGGGCCGACCAGGGTGGCGGGTGCGACAAGCAGTGCACCGAAGTTCAGCGCCAGCGTCAGCAGAACCGACAGCGGCAGCACCCGATCGGAGTAGCGGTAGCCCAGCGCCTGATCGATACGCCAACCTTGCTCTGGAGTGACACCGAGCAGTTGGGGTGCCGGTATGCCGAGCTCGTCCAAGGCTTGGGCGAAACCCAGGGCCAGCGGTCTGGTCAGCTGATCGCCTGCGGCCAAATAGTTGTCGAACAGGTCGCGCATGAACTCACCGCCCCCGGCCTCGATCGGACCCGGCCCGGGCCGCGGCGTGCCCTGCATCCGCGACCATTCGTCCGGTCCGGGGAACACCATCACGCAAACCCCACGCAGGGTATCGAGCACCACGGCGTCGACGGCGGCGAACGGGCTCGCACGCGCCACCGGGGATGCGATGGCGCCAAGCGCCAGTGCGCCCGCGCCCGTGCAGGCCATGAACCAGGCCATCCGCGTGAGGAAGTCCCGGCGATCGACACCCGCGAGAGCACGATCCTCGTTCGACATCGCGACCCCCTGTGCTCGGAGTCCGGAATGGCCTTGTTTCACGGTATCGGCGTCGCGGCGGCCGGCTGGGCGGACTGCGCGATAATCGTCGCATTGCACAACCCCGGTCGGCCTCCAATTGTGAACGGCCCCAAGGGATCTAGTATGCGCGCTGGGTATTCGGGTGGCGGGCCGCACCCGAAAACACTGGCGAAACCCCGCGCGGCACGGCAATTCACGCATGCCGCACCGACGCAGCAGTAGCCCTCCGAATGGGCGGCATACGTCTACGCCGTTTCACCGACAGGATCGCCGTGGTGACGGTGCGGCACAGGGCATCGGTGCGGTCACCGCGCTGCGGACCGGGCGGTTGATGCGGGGCGTCCTACTGTGCGCCGCCGATTGCACCGCAGTGACGATGCGCCGGGGACAACCCCACTCGCCCAAGGTGCGCGATTTCCTTACGCGGGCCGAGCGGTGATCGGTGGATGAGTGGGTACCTCGGCAGGAGTCCAGGGGTTGACCGCTGGATAACTAGGAGTACGCTCAGAAATGAGTCCACTCATTATTGGAGGTGTTGCGGTGATGACCACGCCGGAAGCGGCAGCCACCGGCCGCCGGGTGCGCAACATGCGCGACAAGCAGTCGCGCATTTTCGAGGCCGCGGCCGCGTTGTTCGCCGAGCGTGGTTTCGACAGTGTCACCACTCAGCAGATCTCCGATCGCGCGGACGTGGCGGCGGGCACGTTGTTCCGGTACGCGTCGTCCAAGGGCGAACTGCTGCTGATGGTCTACAACGAGGAGTTCCGCACAGCACTCGAGCTGGGCGAACAGGAGTCGCGCACGGAAGGCGATCCGGTGCGGGCGGTGCTGGCCATGGTGCGCCCGATTCTGGAAGCCGCGGACCGCCGCGTGGAGAACACGGTGGTGTATCAGCGCGAGTTGCTCTTCGGTGGACCCACCGAGCAGTACCGCGCCGAGGGCCTGGCCTTGGTCGCCCGGCTGGAGACGATGATCGCCGAACGGCTCACCGCGGGTGTGACAGCTCGCGAGACCGAGGCGAAAGGTCTGTTCGCCCGTGCATTGCTGGCGGGACGCAGCGTATTCGCTGTGCTGCATCTCATCCTGGCCCGGCCGTCGACCGGCGCGCATCCCGGCCGCGACGCGACCGGTGACCTGCATGACCAGATAGCCCAGATCGTGGCGGGTTACTTCGCCTCGATCGACTGAGTGGACGTCGAGGGGCGAACCTCGCCTCCGGCAGGAAGGAGAACACCATGAGCATCCGTAAGGTGACCGTTCTCGGTACCGGGGTCCTCGGTTCGCAGATCGCATTCCAGACCGCGTTCAGCGGATTCGAGGTCACGGCCTACGACATCAACGACGACGCGCTCAAGGCGGCCAACGAGCGCTTCGCCAAGCTGGTGTCGATCTACCGCGACGAGGTCGACGGCGCCGGTGACGGCAAAGCCGAAAAGGCCGCGGACTCCATCGTTCTGACCGCTGATCTGGCCGAGGCCGTCAAGGACGCCGACCTGGTCATCGAGGCGGTGCCCGAGGTGGTGAAGATCAAGCAGGAGACCTACCAGAAGCTCAGCGAATTGGCCCCGCACCGGACCATTTTCGCCACCAACTCCTCCACCTTGCTGCCCAGCGACCTCAAGGAGTCCACCGGGCGTCCTGACCGGTTCCTCGCACTGCATTTCGCCAACGACGTGTGGCGCTACAACACCGCCGAGGTGATGGGCACCAAGGACACCGATCCGGAGGTGTTCCGTGCGGTCGCCGAGTTCGCCGAGGCGATCGGCATGGTGCCGATCGAGTTGCACAAGGAGAAGGCCGGTTACGTGGTCAACTCGCTGCTGGTGCCGCTGTTGAACTCCGCGATGGCGCTGAGCGCGGGCGGCTATGCCGATCCCGAAGCAGTCGACAAGACCTGGCGTATCGCCACCGGCGCCCCGTTCGGCCCGTTCCAGATGATCGACGTCATCGGCCTCAACACCCCGTACAACATCCTGGTCAACAGCGACGACGACGGCAAGAAGCTCGCGGCGTGGCTCAAGGACAACTACATCGACAAGGGCAAGCTCGGCAAGTCCAGCGGTGAGGGCTTCTACAAGTACTCGTAAACGCTTGCGCAGCAAGTAATTCCGAACCATTTTCAGGAGAGGGGTCACATGTACTACAGCAGCGGCAACTACGAGGCCTTTGCCCGACCGCGCAAGCCCGAGGGTGTGCAGGACAAGACGGCGTGGTTCGTCGGAGCGGGGCTGGCCTCGCTGTCGGGTGCGGCGTTCCTCATCCGGGACGGTCAGATGTCGGGTGACAAGATCACCGTGTTCGAGCGGTTGAAGCTGCCCGGTGGCGCGCTCGACGGCATCAAGGAACCGAAGAAGGGTTTCGTGATCCGCGGTGGCCGCGAGATGGAGAACCATTTCGAATGCCTGTGGGATCTGTTCCGGTCGGTGCCCTCGATGGAGATCGACGGGGCCAGCGTCCTGGACGAGTTCTATTGGCTGAACAAGGACGACCCCAACTCCTCGCTGCAGCGCGCCACCGAGAAGCGCGGCCAGGACGCGCACACCGACGGCTTGTTCACGCTGAGCAACAAGGCGCAGAAGGACATGATCAAGGTGTTCCTCGCCGCGCCGGAGGAGATGGAGAACAAGCGCATCGACGAGGTCTTCGGCGAGGACTTCCTGCAGAGCAACTTCTGGCTGTACTGGCGCACGATGTTCGCCTTCGAGGAGTGGCACAGCGCGCTGGAGATGAAGTTGTATCTGCATCGCTTCATCCACCACATCGGTGGTCTGCCCGATTTCTCGGCGTTGAAGTTCACCAAATACAACCAGTACGAGTCGCTGGTGTTGCCGCTGTATCGGTGGCTGCTCGATCAGGGCGTGACGTTCCGGTTCGATACCGAGATCACCGACATCGACTTCCATCTGACCCGGGAACGCAAGCAGGCCACCAAGATCCACTGGGTCTCGGAGGGCGCCGAGGGCAGTGTCGAGCTGGGCGAGAACGATCTGCTGTTCACCACGATCGGCTCGCTCACCGAGAACTCCAACGACGGCGATCACCACACGCCGGCCAAGCTGCTCGACGGTCCGGCGCCGGCGTGGGATCTGTGGCGGCGGATCGCGGCCAAGGACCCCTCGTTCGGGCACCCCGATGTGTTCGGTGGGCATATTCCGGAGACCAAATGGGAGTCGGCGACGGTCACCACGCTCGATGAGCGCATCCCCGGGTATATCCAGAAGATCTGTAAGCGTGATCCGTTCAGCGGGAAGGTCGTCACCGGCGGCATCGTCACGGTGAAGGACTCGAGCTGGTTGATGAGCTGGACGGTGAACCGGCAGCCGCATTTCAAGCAGCAGCCCAAGGATCAGATCGTGGTCTGGGTCTACTCGCTGTTCGTTGATGTGCCCGGCGATTACGTCAAGAAGCCGATGAGCGCATGCACCGGCGAGGAAATCACCCAGGAATGGCTCTATCACATGGGTGTGCCGGAAGCCGAAATCGGTGAGCTGGCCGCGAATTCGGCCAAATGTGTGCCGGTGATGATGCCGTACGTGACGGCGTTCTTCATGCCGCGCCAGGCCGGTGACCGTCCGGACGTGGTGCCGCAGGGTTCGGTGAACTTCGCGTTCATCGGCCAGTTCGCCGAGTCGACCCGCGATTGCATCTTCACCACCGAATACTCGGTGCGCACCGCGATGGAGGCGTCCTATCAGCTGCTCGGTATCGAGCGCGGCGTGCCGGAGGTCTACAACTCGACCTACGACGTGCGCAAACTGCTGGCCGCGACGAGCCGACTACGCGACGGGGACGAGCTGCACATCCCCGGGCCGGACGTGCTGCGCAAGAAGTTGATGAAGAAGCTGGAGTCGACCGAGATCGGAGTCATGCTCGAGGAGTATGGGCTGGTCGCGGACAAGAAGTAGTTTCGGCGGTTCGGGAGGCTCGGTCCAGTGGGCCGGGCCTCCTTTTGCTTGGGCTGCACGACGGGCCGCCTGAGTCAGGGAGGTCAACGCCACCGTCACGCTGGCTGGGGCGGCCTCTCGATCGGTGCGGTTGGGATGGGCTGGCTTGCAATAGGTTCCACTCGCGCCCTGCCGTCGGGCTTGAGCAGGCCGCTGTTGAACCACAGCGATTGGCTTTCGGTCGCGCCGCGGGCCGGCACCCGATCAGCAGGCCGTACAGGGTGAAGCCGATCGTCCACGCCAGCAGCGTGCCCCGTTGCAGGCGCCACGCGATCCCGCCTGCCCCGGACAGCGCGGGGGCCGCCACCGGTGCGCCGGGACGATCGGCCGGGCGGGCGTCTTCGGTGAAATGATCGGCTCAGCGCTGGTGCTGGCGGGTCCTCATCGCCCCAGGTGTGCACCGGCCGCCCGGCGCTCAGGTGTGGTCGGTGAATTGCTGGGTGCCGGTGATGCGGAGCAGGTCCAGGGCGGAGGCGGCGGGGGTGTCGGGGGCGGCGGAGTAGACGACGACGGTTTGGTCGGCGTCGGGGACGAGCAGGGTGTCGCATTCCAGGACCAGGGTGCCGAGTTCGGGGTGGTCGATGGTTTTGGTGGCGCTGCGCCACTGGACCGAGGGGCGTTCGTGCCAGAGTTGTTCGAATTCGCTGCTGTGGGTGCGCAGTTCGGTGATCAGGCGGTCGAGGTCTGGGTCGTCGGGGTAGCGGGCCTTGGCGCTGCGCAGGGTGCCGACACCGTAGGCGCCGACCGAGTGCAGTTCCTCGGGGGTGAAGCGGACGCGTCCGGGTTCGGTGCCGAGGAAGCATTCCCGGATGATGTTGCGGCGGGCGGGCGGCACGGCGGAGAAGTCGCCCAGGAGCGCGGCGGCCATCGGATTCCAGGCCAGCACATCACCTTTGGCCGACATGACCAGTGTCGGCAGGTCCACCATCCGGTCCAGGAGGCGCAGGACGCTCGGTCGTACGACCTGGGCGATCCGGCCGGCCTGCGGTGGTGCGGATCCGGCGAGGCGGAACAGCAGGTCGCGGTCGTTGTCGTCGAGTCGCAGGGCCCGGGACAGGGCGGTGAGCACGGCGGTCGAGGGGTGTGGCCCGCGGCCTTGTTCGAGGCGGACCACGTAGTCGACGCTGACGCCGGCGAGTTGGGCGACCTCTTCGCGGCGCAGTCCGGGCACCTGGCGGCGCGTGCCCGCGGGCAGGCCGACGTCGCGCGGCTGTATCCGGGTGCGGGCCTGACGCAGCAGCGCCGCGAGTTCGGAGCGGTCCATCCCTCGATCATTCCGCAGCGGGCACAGCACGGGGTGGTACCGCTGGTCCCAGGACAATGCGGCCCTGGTGAGGTGGGGTGTGGGCGTTGAGGCTGAGTGCATGAACGCAACGACAACGGCTCTGGTGACCGGAGCGAACAAGGGGCTGGGTCGCGAGACCGTCCGCAGGCTCGGCGAATTGGGCTGGCAGGTGTTTCTGGGTGCGCGCGATGCCGAGCGCGGTAAGCGGGCGGCGGTCGAGCTCGCCGAGGCGGGGTTGAACGTCGAATTCGTGCCGCTCGATGTCACCTCGACGGCGTCGATCGCATCAGCGGTGGAGGCGGTGGGTGCGCGGACGACGGCGTTGGATGTGCTGATCAACAACGCGGGTATTTCCGGTGCGTTCCATGCTCCGGAGGACACACGGGCCGAGGATTTCCGTGCGGTCTTCGAGACCAACGTGTTCGCACCCGTCGAGGTGACCCACGCGTTCCTGCCGTTGCTGCGGGCGGCGCGGCAGCCGCGCATCGTGATGGTGTCGAGCGGGATGGGTTCGCTGACCATCACCTCCGATCCGGCCCGGCTCGAATCGACCCTGCTGAATTTGCCCTACACCTCGTCCAAGTCGGCGCTGAACATGATCACCTCGCAGTACGCGCGAGCACTACCGGGGATGCGGGTCAACGCCGCCGATCCCGGTTACACCGCAACCGATTTCAACGGACATGCCGGGCATCAGACGCTCACCGAAGGTACCGACGCCATCGTCACGCTGGCCACCCTCGAACCCGAGGGACCCACCGGCGGTTACTTCGACCGGCACGGTCCGATCCCGTGGTGAACCGCGCCCTCATGTCCCGGTCGAACCGCGCGATGCTGCCGAACGGGTCATGGGGGCGCCATTGTGCGAGTGGCGCGGCCCTCAGGTCCCGTTGGTCAGCGCGCTCCGCCGTTGACGTAGAGGGTTTGGCCGCTGACGTAGGAGGCTTCGTCGCTGGCGAGGAAGGCGATGACGGCGGCGACTTCCTCGGGCTGGCCGACGCGGCCGAGGGGGGTGCGTTCGGCGACCGATTGCTGGTGGTCTTCGGGGGTCATGCCGACCCGGTCGGCGGTGGCGGCGGTCATCGCGGTGGCGATGTAGCCGGGGGCGACGGCGTTGACGTTGATGTTGTAGGGGCCGAGTTCCAGGGCGAGGGTGGCGGTGAGGCCTTGGATGCCTGCTTTGGCGGCGGCGTAGTTGGCCTGGCCGCGGTTGCCCAGGGCCGAGCGGCTCGACAGCGACACGATCTTGCCGTAGCGCTGGGCGACCATATACTTCTGCGCGACCTGGGTGCAGTGGTAGACGCCGGTCAGGTTGACCGCGAGCACGGCGTTCCAGTCGTCCTCGGCGAGGCGGAAGAACAGGTCGTCGCGGGTGATGCCCGCGTTGTTCACCAGGATGTGCGGGTCGCCGAGGTCGGTGGCGATCCGGTCGAACACCGACTGCACGGAGTCGCGGTCGGTGACGTCGCAGACGTAGCCGCGTGCGGTGCCGCCCGCACGGGCGATCTGTTCGAGGGTGTCGTCGGGGGTGTTGCGGTCGAGTACCGCGACAGCGGCGCCCTCGACGGCCAGCCGCAGCGCGGTGGCCGCGCCGATGCCCTGTGCCGCACCCGTCACCACGGCGATCCTGTCGGTGAAACGGTCCATGGGTTCGTTGCTCCTCTCGGAATGCGCACCGGGGGTGGGCGACTGGTGTGCAGGCTAGCGACCGGGAAACCGACGGTGCAAGCGTCCGGAATACCCTGCG
Source organism: Nocardia ninae NBRC 108245 (assembly GCF_007990755.1). Taxonomy (GTDB): domain Bacteria; phylum Actinomycetota; class Actinomycetes; order Mycobacteriales; family Mycobacteriaceae; genus Nocardia; species Nocardia ninae. The sequence goes on from NZ_BJXA01000001.1 coordinate 205,405, forward strand.
CGCCACGCTGCTTCGGCTAGCCCGCGTCGGCGACCGGACCGAGTTCCTCGGCGAGCCACTGCGGGAATTCGGTGAGGTCGGTGAGGATCACGTCCGCCCCCGCAGCACGCAGTTCCGCGGCGTCGCACGGGCCGGTGGGGACGCCGACAGCGAGAACGCCCGCCGCCTGCGCGCCGCGCATGTCGCCGATGTGGTCGCCGACGAAAATACTCGCGCGCTGCTGCGTCAGCACCGAGGCTTTGCCCGCAGACCACAGGTCGCCGGCGAGATGGTCGATCCGCCAGCCGAGTTCGTCGATGTGCAACTGGGCCAAGGGTTCATGCTTGCCGGTGACGACGAGCACCCGCCCGCCGCGAGCCGCGATCGCGTCCAGTGCGGCGTCGGCGCCGGGCATCGCGGGGATGCTGGACACGATGCTGGGATACAGCTCCCGGTAGCGAGTGACCAGCGCGGGAACCAGCTCCTCCGGCGCGCCCACCTCGACGAGCAGCGTGGCCAGCGGAGGTCCGAGCCGGTCGGCGAAATCGGTGCCGCGGATCGGGAGGTCGAACTCCGCCGCGAGGGTGTCGATCGCCCGGCTGACGCCCGGTCGCGAGTCGATCAGCGTCATATCCAGGTCGAAGCCCACCGTCCACGTCACTACCCGACCCTATCGGCCGGGGTGACGGGTGCGGCGGGGACCTCTCATCCTGTTCCCGCAGAGCCGCACCTCACGGCCCGGCTTTCGGGCGTGGCGGGAGACCGGATCGGCTCCGGTTCCCCGTGTCCGAGGAATACATCAACAGCCGGACGGCCTACGACATGGGCACCGTCGACCTCGAGGCGAAACGCACCGACGAGGAACCTCACTGCTGATTCGGGTGGGGGAGCAGACCTCCGGCCGGTCTGAGTGTTCGGCGCTCCCGAGCGCTCAGGCCGACCACGTTGCCCCGCCGCGCATGGGTTCGCGGCCAGGCTGATTCACGTGGAACCCCTGGTGCAGACGATGAATTATCAAGCGCGCCAAGGTGGTTCGGATCGGCGCAATGCATTGCGTGCATGTCTGCATCGCGCGCAACATGAGCGCCGAATGGACCTGCGACGGTGCGTTTTCCGGACGGACCGTCAGCGAGCAGTCCCGCGCACGCGCCTACACGGCCGCAGATGTAGTCGTGCAGGCTCCGCCGAAGCGGGTCCGCGCAACACCGACCGCGTCACGACACTGACGACGATGCCGCTGCCATGTGCCACTCGCTTCCGCATGCCGCGAGGCTGACCGTGGCGACTGACCGCAACCCACCGGCTGGGCTGCCGAGGCCCCCGCGGACAGACGGCGAGGGCAGCGCTCCCCACACCGACGAAGACAACATCGACGCCGATTCCCGTGGCGCGTTCACGCCAGCCCGATGCACCCCCGCGAACATAGTGGTACCTACGGTTTGCTTGGTAGCCTGTGGCAAGCGAACCGGCAGAAGGCGAAACGCTATGAGTGCTACGACCATCGCCCGGCAGTGCACGCTGTGCGAGGCACACTGCGGAATCCTGGTCACCGTCGAGGGCCCGCAGGTGACGCGGATCGAGGGCAATCCGGCGGACGTGCTGTCGCAGGGGTACATCTGCCCGAAGGCCACGGCGATGGGCGGGCTGCACCACGATCCGGATCGGTTGCGCACGCCGGTGCGCCGGGTCGGTGACCGGTTCGAGCCGATCGGCTGGGATGAGGCGTTCCGTGAGATCGGGCAGCGGTTGCGGGCGGTGCGCAGCACGTATGGGCCGAGCGCGATCGGCATGTACCTGGGAAATCCGGCGGCACACAGCTCATCGGTAATCTATGGGGCGTTACTGCGTACGGTGCTGCTCACCCGGAACTTCTTCTCGGCGTCGTCGATCGATCAGTTCCCGCAGGAGTTCGTGGCGTGGCGGATGTTCGGGTCGAATGTGCTGATGCCGGTCGTCGATATCGATCGCACCGACCGGCTGGTGATCCTCGGCGCGAATCCGGCGGTGTCGAACGGGTCGATCACCACCATGCCCAACGCCAAGCAGCGCATCAAGGACGTGCGGGGCCGCGGCGGGAAAGTCGTGGTCATCGATCCGCGGCGCACCGAGACCGCACGGCTGGCCGATCAGCATGTCGCCGTGAGCCCGGGCGGTGATGTGTATCTGCTGCTGGCGATGCTGCACGTGTTGATCGCCGAAACCCTCTGTGACGAAGACGCGATCCGCGCGCAGTGCACCGGCTGGGAGCACCTGCGCACCCTGGTCGCCGCTGCGGCACCGGAGCAGATGGCGCCGCACGCCGGCGTCGACGCCGACACCATCCGGAGCCTCGCCCGTGAGCATGCCGCCGCGTCGTCGGCGGTGCTGTACGCGCGGATCGGAGTGTGCCAGCAGGTGACCGGCACGCTCACCCACTGGCTGGTGAACACGATCAACGCGGTGACGGGGAACCTGGACCGGGTCGGTGGACAGATGTTCGCGACACCACCGATCGACGTGGCCCGGTTCGCGAAGTATCTGCCGATGGGTTACGGCGCGTGGACGGACCGTTCCGGCACCTACAAGTCGTTCCGCACCGAACTGCCGGTGGCGGTACTGGCGGACGAGATTCTCACCGAAGGTGACGGGCGGATCCGAGCCATGATCACCTACGCGGGCAACCCGGCACTGTCCACACCACAGCGCGGCAAGCTCGGCGAGGCCCTGGATTCGCTGGATTTCTATGTGGCCGTGGACATGTACGTGAACGAAACCACGCGACATGCCGACATCATCGTGCCGCCGATCTCCCCGCTCGAACGCGAGGACGTCAACATTCTGTTCCCGGTGTTCAGTGTGCGCAACAACCTGCGCTACGACGCCCGCGTCTTCGACCCACCCGCCGACGGACTCGAGGACTGGCAGATCCTGGCGCGACTGATCACCGAACTGGTTCCGATACCGGCTCGGCGCTTCACAACGCGCGCGCTCAACACGCTGTTCGAGCAGTTCAGTCCCGTGCGGTTGGCGACGGCCGGGGTGGCTGCCGGTCCGTACGGGGTGCTGCGACGCGGCCGCAAAGGGCTGTCGGTCGCCAAGGCGCGTGCCTCCGCCGGTGGTATCGACCTGGGGCCGTTGCGCCCCCGATTGCGTGCGCTGCTCGGGACGAAGGACCGCACGGTGCACCTGGCGCCGGAGGATTTCCTCGCCGCCGCGCGCACCGTGGTCGACGACGCCCGTACCGGGAACGCGATCACCACGCCGGCCGACGGCTACGACCTCAAGTTGATCGGCCGCAGGCACTTGCGCAGCAACAACTCCTGGCTGCACAACGTCCCGGCCATGGTGAAGGGACGGGACCGCTGCACCGCGCTCATGCATTCCACCGACGCCGCCGCCCGCGGGCTCACCGATGGTGAACCCGTCACGGTGACCTCACCGATCGGTGCGATCGTGGTGCCCCTGGAAGTGAGCGACGACATCCGCGCGGGCACCATCGCCATCCCGCACGGGTGGGGTCACCAAGAGCCCGGTGTCGGCTGGTCGGTGGCCGCGGCGTTGCCCGGCGCGAACGTCAACCTGCTGCACGACCCGTCACTCACCGACACCTTCTCCGGCAACGCCGCGGTCAACAACACCTGGGTGACGGTCACCCGCACGGTCGCCGAACCCGTGCTGGACGAGAACATTACGACAGCGGTGCCGGCTAGCTGAGGTGCCGGGTGTCGCCGAGCCGGACGACCTGACGGTTGTGGAAGTAGTCGTCCTCCCGGAGTTCGGTGATGCTGCCCGCCGGACCGTTGAATCGTGCGTAAGCGAGTGATTCGATCGGCAGCTTCGTCCACGCCGCCACCGCGAAGGTGATCGCGCCGCCGTGCGTCACAACGATCTGATGTGCGCAGTCGCTCGACAGGATCGCGTCCATCGCCGCATAGACCCGTGCACCGAACGCATACATGGTCTCCGACCCTGCAATGCCCTCATCGTGCCGCAGCCGCTCGCCGACGGCAGGCGGGGCGACGAACCGCTGCCGCAACCATTCCTGCGTTTTGCCTTCGGCCGCACCGTACGACTTCTCCCGCAACCGCGCATCGAGCACCGGCCGGACGCGCAACTGCTCGCCGATGACCTCGGCTGTCTGCGCGGCCCGTTGCAGATCCGAGGAGTACACCTCGATCGCGTCCTGCTCGGGGATGGCACTGCGCAGTGCCGCCGCGATCGTCGTCGCGGCACGCAACCCTGCCGGGGTGAGTGGTGCGTCGTACCAGCCGCCGACAAGCCCATCGACGTGATGAGTCGACTCCGGATGCGCGACGACATATAAGGTCCGCATCAAGATGTTCCTTCCATGCGCCGCAATGAGACCGGCGCATCATTCATGAGGTTGGCGGTCTTCGCAAGCGAGCAGGTCTACAGAGCGGGCATCGACTGCGCAGTAACGTGCGGTACGCGGCGACACAGGTTAGGACTGTGATCAGCGGTCACGCCGACACCACGGTAACCCGATACCCGAGGCGGATCTCGCGCCCGACGTGCGCGGCCCCACTCAGATACAACCAGCGATCGGTACCGCCACGCGGGTCCGGCAGATACGCGGCCTGAACATGCTCGACACCGAACGGGAAGTTACCCGAGGTGGAGGTGGCGATGCCGGTCATCAGGTGGGCTTCGGCCAACAGTTGCGGTTCGGTGGCGGTCACGGGCAGCGGTGTCGCGGTGGGGATGAAGAAACCGAACTGCTCGGGTGGAGCGCCGGAACCCTGCACGAGCATGCCGGTCACGAACAGACGCGCGATCCCGCTGTGCACCAAGCATTCCGGAGTCAACTGCAACGGTGGAGTCGGTCGCAATTCGAGTTGGAACGCCATGCGCCGAACTTTACGGTCACCGCTCACCGCTGTCCCCGCGACAATCGGTGACTGCCCGAACGTTGCGCGACTGCTCCCGGACCGTCGCACACCCGAGCACCACGCGTGTCCTATGCGCTGCAGCAAATACACAGCCCATCGCAGCGTGCCCCCGGCATGAACGAACCCACGGCGGTTGAGGGCCTGTGCTAATCGGTAACGCCGGGCTGCTGCCGCGCCCCGCTGATTTCCAGAAACCCGACGCCTATTCGATCGCTGCTTCCTCGAACCGCCGCAGCGCATCTCGATGTGGTCGACCTGAACCGTCTCACCCGAACGCCCGACCTCGCAGGCATCATGCCTGGTAGTGAGTGGCACATGGCAGTGTCAAACGCCGAGAGGGGTACACCGTGGTGTGCCACTCGTGGGACAGCTGGGCGAAGGGCGACTGTTCGACCGCAGGCCGCGCATCACAGGCCCGCAAACTGCCAAGCCCCAGCGACTTCGGGACTACCTTCCCAGCACCGCCAGCACGCTGCGCGCCTGATGGTCGGCGCCGAGTTGGTTGGGATGGAACGGCACCGCTGGGCCCGGCGGGTTGCTCGACCAGGGGACCAGACCTTCCACCCACCGGGTACCGGGCGGCTGGCAGCCGTCGTGGCCAGCGCTGGTGCTGTAGGTGTCGACCAGCTCCACGCCGGTTGCTCGGGCCACGCGTGCCAGCATCGCGTTCAACTCGATGAGCTTGCGACCCAACCAGTCCGCGTCGGCGTCGGCGATCGGCACGGTGGGGAAGCAGCCGGGGCCGGTGCTGACGCCCTCGAAGTAATCGAGCAGCAGGATGCGTGCCCGGGGTGCGCGCTGCCGGATCCCTTCGATCGTCGCGGTCACCTTGTGTTCTGCCGCGGCGATGTTCACAGACATCTGGTCGACGCCGCCAGTGACGAGTGTGTCCAGGCACGGCGAGACGGCCGGATCGGCGGTCACGCACTGCTGCACCGTCACCGCCAATTTCGCATCGTTGCCGCCGATTTCGAGGGTCACCAGGTCGGTCGAGGGGGTGAGCCGATCGAACTGCGGGGGATTGACTCCGAGCGGGACCTGCTGCGGCGCAGTCATATTCACCGTCATCGCCCCACCACACGTCGCATCCCGGAACACCGGGACCGCCAACGCGGCCGCCACCTGCTTGGCATAGCTACCCCGGCTCTGCGCACACCCCAGCGGCGCGAATTCACCCGTCGCCTGCGTCAGCGACGCATCGGCCGCCCACGAATCACCCAGCGCGACATACTCACCGACTCCGGGCGCCGCCGACGCCACCGGAGCACCACCCACCGGCCACACCAGACCCATTGCCGCACACGCGATCAACACTCGCGACGTCTTCCGCACCATGCCTCCACACCAGCCAGCCCGACCCAACTGGACGAGCGCCCAGTGCTGGTGAACCTAGCATCCACACTGACACCAATCTCCCGACACCCCAGCGCTATACGATGCAGCCCATGCCACACCGTCGCTCCTGCCTCGCGGCCGCACTCGGAGCGCTCCTGATCACCGTCACCACCGGCTGCATCGGCGCGGTCGACCGCGCCGACTTCGAGAAAACCATCCAGGCCCGCGGCGGCGGACTCGTCTCCGCCCTGCCCGCCGCCGCCCTCGACACCCTGCGGCAACGCCTCGGCACCCCCGACATCCACGCGACCGTCATGCTGCTCACCGCACCGGAGTCGCACAGCCTCACCCTGCAGGTCCGCTCACCACAGGTCGACCGACTCCTCACGGAGAACAAGAACCTCGCCATCAAGGACAGCGCCGTCCATCTGCGTATCCGCGTGCCGGGTCGGCCGGACCAACAGGACGACTACACCTTCGCCAACGGAACCCTGCACGGCCCCACACCGGTACACGTATCGGCCTTCGTCGACCTGGACAGCGAAACATTCGACGTCCGAGACGTTTCCGGACTGCTCAAACTCGAGGAAGTCGTCGACACCGCCCTCACCCAGACCGGTGTGGAGGACGGCTACGTCTCGTCGATCGTGATCAGCCGCGTCGACGCCGACCTTCTCATGAGCGTCCACGTCACCTCACCGCGCACCACGATGGTCGCCCAATTCGACCGTGCCGGAACATTTCTACGGATGCAGCAGCTATGAGCGAAGAGTACCGATCGGACCGGACCGACGAGCACCTCACCGACGCCGCCCCGCGACGGTCCCCGGGGATCCTGGCGACACTGGCCGCGATCCTCTGTTTCACCGGCATACTCGGCTGCCTGCTCCCGATCGCCATCTGGCCCGGCGAAGCGAAGCTGACCGCACCACTGTTCTGCGACGCACCGTACACAGAACCGATCGTCGTCTCCGACACCTACCACGACTCCGAAGGCCGCAGCACCAACTATTCGCTGTACTGCGTCGGCGAGCGCGGCCAGTACACCGAGGCCGGATTCCTGCGACCGTGGTTGGCGTTGTGGGCGCTGCATACCGTCATCGTGATCGTCTTGGTGATGATGGGGCGCGCATGGCGGAGGTGGCGTCCGGCGGGGCCTGCCGAACCAGCGAAACTCACGGAATCTACCGAACTATAGGGACCCGCCTGACATCCAGTTAACGTCACAGTGACGTTTTGCAGCAGGGTTCCCTGTCAGCAGTCAGGACGGCGGGGGAGTCCGCCATCACCTCGAGGCGCAACCCGGTACAAGATCATGGGGACATGGTGACAGCATTTCGCGGGTAGCCGACACCATCAAGTCCCCACGATCTCGAAGTTCAGGCGGGGACGATGACGGGCTCATCCGCCGGCTTCGCGTGAAAGCCGGGCAAGTACCGATTCGCTGTCGGGATCATCAGCTGGATCAGCGGACCGATACCGAACGCGTAGACGAGCGTGCCGATCCCGATGCTGCCACCGAGCAGCCAGCCGGTCGACAACACCGTCACCTCGATGACGGTCCGCACCACCCACACCGACACACCGGTCCGGCGAACCAGTCCAGTCATCAGTCCATCACGCGGTCCAGGAACCATCCCGGCACCGATATACAACACCGTCGCAATCGCATTCAGCACCACCGCGGCACCCATCGCACCCGCCTGCGCCGGAAGCGCCTCCCACGCGGGCAGCAACCACAGCCCGACATCGACCGACACCGCGATGACCACCACATTGCTCACCGTCCCCAGACCGGGCCGCTGCCGCAACGGAATCCAGGCCAGCAGCACCACAATCCCGGTCACCGCCGTCACCGCACCGAAACTGATCGGCACATGGTGCGCCACACCCTGATGGAACACATCCCACGGATCCAGCCCGAGCCCGGCCCGCACCATCACAGCCATCGAGAACCCGTACAACCACAACCCGACATACAGCGCGACCAACCGGCGAATCAACACCGGATCAGCATGACCGACCACTGGTATCTGAAAACAGAGCCAGTCAACAACATCTGGCCCCACAGGTGGCCTGCCAGGTGGACCCGAACCCTGAGATCATCACCGCGAAACGTACCCGCCGCGGCGTAGGCGGACGATCCCTGCGACCGATGCGCCACGAGGCATGGCCGAACAACACTGGCAGACAACGAAGTCAGCGAGGCAAAGGAACGTCATGAGCATCTTCCGCAAGAACAGCGACAAGCCGGACAAGGATGCCGAGACGACCAGGTCGACCATTTCCGACACCGACGTGGACGGCGAGCGGCGTCGGCGCCTGCTCGGCGGCTACTACGGCATCGGCAACGGAATTTGACCGGAGGGGCTGACCTCCAACAGGTTTCATGGTCCACCGCCCTACCTCCAAAACGTCACTGTGACGATTCATTGGTAGGGCGGTGGACCCAGGGGAGAGGTCGCAAGTACTCGATCCAGAACCCGCTCAATACATTCCGCTCAAAACGGGCACAGACAGGAATATTTACATCGGCGAGAATCTGGCCAAGGGGAGATCGCCACGAGTCAACCTGCTCAACGACCCGGCCGCACCGAGTAGGCCCCGGAGGAGTCCGGGCGGACTGGCGCAAGTGACGCCGAAACATCGCACATACCAGCGACATTGCACGGCGCGGCCCCCGATTATCCGCACCTGTTTCTGTGCCGATAATCAACATTATGTCAACTAGTCGGCATCTACCTCAGATGTGATCAACCGCAGCCCGCTCTCCCCGGGCTGCCGCGAAGCTCCGACCACACGGCCGTGGTCGAGCCCGGGCAAGCCGCAGCGATACGCTGGCCCGCCCGCCGCTCGATAACGTCGGTACCCGAACGGTACGTTCACACGGTCGATTGCTCCGGTATACCCTTCTCGATCTGCTCACGCAGTATGTCGCCATGCCCAGCATGCCTGGCGAACTCTTGGATCATCAGGAGCAGGGTCCAGCGCATGCTGACCTTCCCCTCCCGAGGATTGTCCTTGGTGTCATCGAGCTCGAACCGGGCCGTGATCTCCCGGGACCTTTGGCTAGCGCTCTCGTATTCGGCGATAACGTCCGCCAGCGTTTCGCCGTCGGCGACCGCGAACGTACCCTCGTCGCGGCCCGAGTACCCGTCGCACTCGGATTCGTCGAGCTCCGCCCAGAACCGTTGGAACCAGATCCGTTCCGCGGCCGCGGCGTGCTTGATCAACGAGATCGGCGTCGTCAGCGACGCGACGAGTCGACGGCGGGCATCCTCCTCGGACAGTCCGCGTACGGTCTCGATGAGCGCTTCACGGTTGAGATCGAGCAGGTTCTCGATGACCGCTCGCTCGCTGCCGTCGGTAATTCCGAAGGTACTCATAAGCTTTCGCTCCGTTTCATGGCATGGTTGAGCCCGGTGTCGGCGGGCTGATTGACGCAAGGCAGCATCGATCGATCTCGAAAGAGAGAGACGAAGAGTCCGGTGTCCGGGACGACCGGGAAGAGAGGCGCTCGCCGCAAAATATTTGCGAACCGAGCGTGGGCGGTGCGGGCTGCTATCAGCGCCGCAGCCCCGACCTGTCAGAAGGTCTGCTGCCTTGGTCAGTATGCCGTAGATATCGATTCCGGGCGAGCTTTCCGGAGCGATCGAGAGGCGCCGGGGACCCGTCGACTTGGACAGGTCCCCCGCTATCCCCTAGTGCCAGTTGCTGATCTGCACGTCGTGCGGGTCCGGCGCACCCGTTCCGGTTTCGACCAACTGCTTCAAACTCATCAGGTAGATCGCCCACTTGGTGCTGCAGTGATGCATGAACTCACCCGGTTCCTTCCAGCCCCGATGCTGGAAAAGGATGATCGTGAACCCTTCCTCTTCCTTCAGGTCCCACACCACTTCGGTGCCGATCCACTCCTCGGGTCCGTCGACCACCTCCCACAGCACCCGCTTGCCGGGCTGCAGGTCGACCACCTTCATATCGAATCCACCTGCGGTGAAACGGAACTGGATGACTCCCCCGGGGTTCGTATCCCCCTTCGTGTCACTCGCCCACCAGCCGGCCAGGCCCTCGATCGAGGTCAAGGCCGCATAGACGTCGTCCACCGACGCCGACCCGACCCCGACCCTGTGCAGTATATCCACCATGTCGATCCCTCTCGATTACTGCTGTTTGCTGCGTTGAATGGCCTCGGCGATGCGCTTGATGCGCTGCAGCCGTGCGTCCCAGGTAGATCCGACGGCATTGAGTTGCGCGACCGCACGGGCCAGTTGGGCGTCGTCGACCCGGTAGCGCCGCTCCCGGCCCTCGGGTGTGCCGTGTACCAACCCGACCCGGTCCAGTACACCCAGATGTCGGGCGACGGCCTGCCTGGTGACCGGTAGTCGGTCACTGAGGCTGGTGGCGGTGCCCTCACCGTCGGTGAGGAGTAGATCGAGCATGCGACGCCGGGTCGGGTCCCCTATCGCGGACCACAGCTCATCGTCGACCACACCGCTCATCGGCGCGCGACCAGCCGTTCCGCGCACTGTACGAGCCGCGGCAGGAACCAGTCCCAGCCCTTGATGTGCTCGCTGTATTCCTTTTCGAGCGCGGCGATCTCCCACCCCATCTCGCGGAAACCCGTTTCGGTCATCCGCACCGAGGTGCCGTCACCGGAGGGCGCGAGCTCGAAGGTGACGAACAGGGAATTGCCGACGCCCGCAGGTTCCTCGGCCGGATGGGTCCAGCGGAAGGAGAACAACCGGTGCGGCTGCGCGTCGACGACCGTGATCGGGACGATCTGCACGTCCGGAGTGCCGCGCTCCCCCCAGACGAGTTCGCCGACCGCACCGGGTACCGGCTCCAAGGCCACGTCGTCGGGCCACCACTCCTTGAGATGCGTAGGGCTGCTGATGACCTCGTAGACCACCTCCGGTGTGGCCTCGACGTACATCGTCCGTTCGATCTGTCCGTACTCCATGTCGACTCCTTCGATTCGCAACCTTTTGTTGCGGATGACGTTAACCGTCTATCCCGCGAAGCGCAACACTTTGTTGCGCGTGATGGCCGGTGGTCATCGATGCCCCCAAAACCTGCGGTCACGAATAATTCAGCGGCCCCGGCGCAGGTGATCGTTTATCCTCGGGTGGGGGCTCGGGAAGCCATTTGATCGGGTGGGCCACATGGAGATGGACCGAGTGGCGGCGACGCAAACCGCGTTGACGCGACTGGTTGCCGAGTTCGACAGCGCCTGGGAGGACGCCGACGAACCACCGGACCTCGCTGCGCATCTGCCGGCCGAGAGCGGGCTACGACGCTCGGCCCTCATCGAGCTGATCAAGGTAGACCTGCAGCATCGCTGGCGCGAGACCCACACCGGCAAACGCCTCGCCGAGTACCGCGCGCAGTTCCCCGAACTCGACGCCGCCCCACTACCACCGGACCTCATCTACGAGGAGATCACCGCACGCAGCCGCCGCGGCGACGACGAACTCGACCTCACCGAATACGAGCAGGACTTCGCCGCCCAGATGGCGCAGCTGGCCACCCAGCTCGACTTCGGCAGCCACTCCGCCGAGAACTTCCGCACCACGCTGCTCTCCGACGCGACGACCAGCAATGCACTCGACACCATCGCGCCCGGTGCCACCATCGACGACTTCGACCTGTTGATCGCCCTCGGCCAAGGCGCGTTCGCCCGCGTATTCCTCGCACGGCAGCGGTCCATGCAACGGCTTGTGGCAGTGAAGGTTTCGCGTGACCGCGGCAGCGAACCACAGACCCTCGCCCAACTGGACCACGAACACATCGTGCGCGTCTTCGACCAGCGTCAGATCGAGGAACAACACCTCAAGCTGATGTACATGCAGTACGTGCCGGGCGGCACCCTGCTCGGTGTGCTGCGCCTGGTCCGCAGCACACCGCCCGCGCAACGCACCGGCCAACTGCTGCTGGACGCGGTCGACGCCGCGGTCACCGCCGGCGGCGTACTGACCCCGCAACCCTCGCTCACCCGTGCCGACCTGGCCAAGCTGAGCTGGTCGGAAACCGTGGCCTGGCTGGGTAGCCGGCTCGCCACCGCCTTGGACTACGCCAACCGCGCGGGCGTCCTGCACCGCGACATCAAACCCGCCAACGTCCTGCTCACCGCCGACGGGCATCCCAAGCTCGCCGACTTCAATATCAGCTTCAGCACCCACATTCCGGGAGCGAGTCCGGTCGCCTACTTCGGCGGCTCACTGGCCTACATGTCCCCCGAACAGCTCGAAGCCTGCCATCCCACCATCCCCACCACGGCCGCCGACCTCGACACCCGCAGCGACCTGTATGCGCTCGCGGTGGTGCTGTGGGAGCTGCTCACCGGGCGGCTTCCGTTCACCGACGAGCTCGGGCTCGCCGAATCCGATACCTCGCTCACCAGGATGATCGAACTGCGTCGCCAGCCGATCGACGAGCGCCAGGCGGCCCCGGTGCCACCGGACTGCCCGCAGATCCTGCGCCACGCGCTGCTGACCTGCCTGTCCCCCGACCGCGACGATCGCTACGCCAGCGGCGCCGATCTCGCCCAACACCTCGAACTCACCCTGGACCGGACCGCCCGCGATCTCGTCGACCCACCCTCGCGCAGTCTGCGCGGACGGTTGCGAATGCGGCCGATGCCCGTGGTGACACTGTCGAGCGCGCTCGGGCAGCTGCTCGGCGTCCTCTACCTGTCGGCGCACAACACGAAACTGCTCGACATGGAGCTCGGCGTCGACGGGCAGGCGCAACTCACCGAGCTGGGGTTGATCGCGGGGGCCGTCGGCTATCCGGTGGGCGTCGCGATCCTGCTGTACTGGTGCCGGCTCGTGTTCCTGGTCCCCTACGGGCTGCGGCACGGCAAACGCTACGACGAGCAAACGTTGGCCAAGGCGCGAGCGGACACCCTTGCCTGTAGCGACCGCATCGCCGCCGTCTCGTTCACGGCGTGGGCGCTCGCGCTGCTGGTGTTCCTCGTCAAGCTGCACGACATCGCGGACCTGTCCGCCGGGCTGCTGTTCAACCTGATCGCCTCGCACTTCGTCGCGGCCGCGGTCGCGGTCGTCTACACCTATTTCCCGGTGACGTTTTTCGTACTGCGCTGGTACTACCCGGGATTGGTCGCCGCGGGGCACAGCTCCCCTTCGGAATCAAGCCAGTTGCGCCGGTTGGCACGGCGTAGCCGGATCTACCTCGGCATCGCCGCCTCGGTCCCGCTGTTCGGCGTCGCCGCGGGTGTGGCGTTCCTGCATCCCACCCAGCAGCAGGCGGTGCTCGCCTCGATCGTGGGGCTCTGCGTCGGCGGACTGTTCGCCTTCCTCGGCACACTGCGCGTGTTCTACACCCTCGATTCCGATCTGCACGCACTCGACCGCATCGTCGACCCGCACGCCCGACCGTGACAGGACAGAACCTTGCAGCCCTTCCGTATTCAGGTACCCGACCAGGAGCTCGCCGTCCTACAGGGCAGGCTGCGGGCCACCAGGTGGCCGGAACGCGAGACCGTCCAGGATTGGTCGCAAGGGGTGCCCCTGGCGTACGTGCAGGAATTGTGCGCGTACTGGGCGAACGAGTACGACTGGCGCGCCACCGAGGCACGCCTGAACGCCTGGCCGAACGTGCGCACCGAGATCGATGGGCTCGGGATCCACTTCCTGCACGTCAGATCGCCGGAGCCGGGCGCGCTTCCGCTGCTGCTCACGCACGGCTGGCCGGGCTCGATCATCGAGTTCGGCAAGGTGATCGGCCCGCTCACCGACCCGGCCGCGCACGGTGGCGATCCGGCCGACGCCTTCCACCTGGTATGCCCCTCGCTGCCCGGCTACGGGTTCAGCGACCGGCCGAGCGAACCCGGGTGGGGCGTCGATCGGATCGCGGCGGCCTGGGCCGTGCTGATGGCACTGCTCGGGTACCGGCATTACGGAGCGGCGGGCAGTGATTGGGGTACGAGCGTGTCGACGCGGCTTGCCCAGCTCGACCCCGACCATGTGGCCGGGATACACCTCCTGCCGCCGCTGGCACCGCCCGACCCGGCCACCTTCGGCGACCTCACCGAACGGGAACGGGATGCGCTGCGCACGCTCGAGGAAGCGGGTCGGTGGGAATCCGGGTACTCGCGGATGCACGCCACCCGGCCGCAGACAGCCGGGTACGGACTCGTGGACTCCCCTGCCGCACTGTGTGCCTGGATCATCGAGAAGTTCTGGGCGTGGACCGACTGCGACGGGCATCCGGAGAACGCGCTCACCAAGGACGAGCTACTCGACAATCTGATGATGTACTGGCTTCCGGGCACCGGCGCGTCGGCCGCACGGCTGTATTGGGAGAGCATCGCGCAGGTCGACGAGTGGATCTCCGGGGAAGTGACGAGCACGGTGGACGTGCCGACCGGGTGTTCGGTGTTTCCGAAGGAGTTGCAGCGGCCGTCCAGGCGTTGGGCGGCACAGCGTTTCACCGATATCCGGTACTGGAGTGAGCCCGAGCGCGGTGGGCACTTCGCGGCGTTCGAGCAGCCCGAGCTGTTCGTCGAGGATATTCGGGCGTTCTTCCGGCTCGTTCGCTGACACCTCCGGCGGGAACTTCTCCACTGCCCCGGCCCCCTCCCCTGTCTATGCCGTTGTTGTACAGGGGGTTCTTTCGGGGCGCGACACTCTAGTAGCTTTTATATGCATATATACGCACATCTAAGTAGCACAATGTTTCTAATGTCTACTATCTAGCTAGATGATGGCACCGAAGTCATCCCTTCACCTGCTCCGACACGCGGCGGCGAATCAGGGCGCGGTCGTGGAACTCTGTGACGCGACTCCCCCGTTGAATGCCAACTCGCCCTGCGTTTTCCGTCCGCTCCCCCATCATCGCCGCGACACGCACGGCGGGCACCGCCGTCGATGACGCCTGCCTCATCAGCCGACCACGCCTGCGACACAAACGATCCCGATCCCGCCGGGTTGCCCATCCCCCAATTCGCCCCCCGCACAAGATCACTGAACCGGCATTCGCTGAACGATGCTGAGGTGAACTAACCTTCACCCGGTGCTTGGACATTCTCATGCGACCAGTGGCGCTTTGGCCTGGTCGGCGGCGGCAACGGCGCTGCCGGTCGCGATCTTGACCTACCCGACAATCCAGGATGTGTCAGGGCATCTCGGCCCCGTCGACCTGTTGCTCGGTGTGTTTCTGACGGCGGGTGCCGCGCTGTTGCCGGACGCGGATCATCCGAACGGAACGATCGCGCATGTGCTCGGTCCCATCTCCTACAACCTCTGCAGGTTGATCTCCTGGATCTCCGGCGGACACCGGCACGCCACCCACTCCTTCGCCTTCGTCGCCGCGGTCTCCTATGGGACGTGGGCCGGCGAGCACTGGATCGGACGATGGTTCACGCTCGGGCTCGTCTTCTTCCTCCTTGCGCTGGCGGTGCGAGCATTACATCTGTGTCCGCCGGGTGACGGGGTCGAGGCGTGGGGCACCATCGTGGTGCTCGCGGTCGCGGGAACCTTCGCGATGGATCATTGGATCTCGGACAAGCCGGTGTGGCTGCCGTTCTCCGTCGGCCTCGGTGCGTTGGTACACCTGCTCGGCGACTGCCTGACCGACCGCGGTTGCCGGCTGTTCTGGCCGTTCAAGGTCCGCACGCGGGTGCCGATCATCGACCGCACCGGCAACAAGGTCGAGACCTGGGTGCTGTCACCGTTGTTCGTGCTCGGGACGCTCGCGGTGCTCTGGTACTCGATTACGCATCAGCCGTAGCCCTTCGTGCCGGCGGGCCGGTTCCAGCAGCTCGGTCCAGGCGCTTCTCGATGATCGACGGCGCATGACGGCGGCCCCTACTCACGAATGCCACAGCCATGTGCCGTTGATCATGGATTCTGCGGAGGACTCCCCCTCCCCTCATGCGAGATCCCCCCTGCCGTCTATGCGGTCTTTAGGACGGGAGGACGGAGGAACGTGACGTGAATAGGGTTGAGAACACATGGTTAGATGCGCATATCTACGTAACAACATGTTGTTTTCCTGCTTGCAAGCAGGCGGCCGGCTTCAAACACACTGTCGGTACTGCAAATTCATGCCGATCGTCCCCTAGCCGACATTCGAAACTCGCCCTGACCTGCTCCCCTACCCCGCCATTCCCGCAGCAAGCCCGTGACCCGGCGTTACGCTGAGACGTGCCCACCTCGACTCTCCACCCGCAACGCTGGACACCGCCGCCCGCTCCCCCGCGAGCGCGCCGAACCCGCAGTGCGCCACCGCTTCCCGAGCTCGATCGCCTCGAACTGCCAGGCCCCGGACCCGAGGACGTCGTGCTCGGGCCGGACGGACGGCTCATCGTCGGCATCGATGGCGGGTCGATTCTCAGCGTGGACCCGACCAGCGGTGACGTGCGTGAGCTCACGAACACCGGCGGTCGCCCGCTCGGTCTACACGCCGATCCCGATGGCACGCTGTTGATCTGCGACTTCGAGCGAGGACTGCTGGAGCTGACGCCGGATGGGACGCTGAAGGTGTTGGTCGACGAGATCGACGGCGCACCACTCCCCTTCGCCAGCAACGTGGTTCGCGACGCGGATGGCACCATCTTTTTCTCGTCGTCGACGAGCCGTTTCTCGCTGACCGAGTACATGGGTGACATGCTCGAGCACTCCGGGACCGGCAGGCTGTTCCGTCGCGATCCGTCCGGCAAGGTCGAGACCCTGCTCGACAACCTGTATTTCGCCAATGGGGTGGTGCTTGCCCCCGATCGCTCGTGTGTGGTCGTCGCGGAGACCGGTGGTTATCGGGTGTCGCGATACTGGCTCACAGGCCCGAAGGCGGGCACCAGGGACTTTCTCGTGGAGAACCTGCCCGGGTTTCCGGACAATATGAGCCTCGGTAGCGACGGGCTCGTCTGGATCACGCTGCCTGCCGCACGGAACCCGTTGCTGGACCGGCTGCTTCCGCTACCCGGGTTGCTGCGGCGGATCGTTTGGCTGCTGCCGGAGTGGGTGCAGCCGAAGCCTGCGAAGACGATATGGGTGATGGCAGTCGACTTCGACGGAAATGTCGTGCACGACTTGCAGACCGAGGGTACGAACTTCTCGATGGTCACCGGGGTGGTGGAGCGGGACGGTGCGTTGTATCTGGGCAGTCTCACCGAGTCGGCGGTAGGGGTCACCCGGGTACCCACTGCCTGATCACCTTTCGAACGGGTGCATGCACCAAGAACTTCCGTCGACAAGACGGTTTCAGTGAACGCTTGTACACTGAACCCATGAGTGAGCAGACCCATCAGCGGAAGGCCGAGGTCAGGGCCCTCGCTCGATTGGCGGGCGACGAGCTCGGTGGCGCGGTGGACGGCATCGCTTCGGTGCACCGAGCGATCGCCGGGCGGGTTTTCGCGGCCGTGCGGTTCGGGGTCGGTCCGGCCGCGGCGCCCGTGGAGGTGGTGCACGACGCGATCACCGACGGGGTGTATCGGATTGTCAGCGGAACAGCCGTTGCCGCGGGGCGGTTGGCCGAGCGGACCGTGGATCTGCCCGGGGCCGAGGTGCCGTCACGGACGGTGTTCGGCGCGGGCTTCCTCGGTGCGCTACAGGGTTTGATCGGCGACGATCTGGAGGAGGCGCGGCCCATCCTCGCCGGGCCGATGACGTTGCGCGTGGACGGTGATCCGGTGTCGCCCGAGCAGATCGGGGGTCATGTCGCGCGGCCCAGTTCGCGGCTGGTGGTGTTTCTGCACGGTCTGGTGGAGACCGAGCATGCGTGGCGGCTCGGTGGGCGCACGAGTTATGCCGAAGGGATCGAGCAGGATCTCGGCTACAGCACGGTGCAGATCCGGTACAACAGCGGCTTGCACATTTCTGAGAATGCGCGTCAGTTGAGTGACTTGCTGGAGCGGCTGGTGGCGCACTGGCCGGTCGAGATCGAGCAGCTGTCGTTGGTCGGGCATTCGATGGGCGGGTTGATTGCCCGTGGCGCGTGCTTCGATGCGAGCGAGTCCGGGAAGGCGTGGGTGGGTAAGGTCCGGCATCTCGTGTGTCTCGGGTCGCCGCATCTGGGGGCTCCGCTCGAGCAGTTCGTGCATTACGCGTCTGCCGCGTTGGTCCGGGTGCCCGAGACTCGGCCGTTCGGCCGGCTGCTGCGGCGTCGTAGTGCGGGTATTCGTGATCTGCGGCAGGGGTCGCTGGTGGACGAGGATTGGCGTGACGCGGATACCGATGATCTGACGCGCAGGGCGATCCGGGAGGTGCCGCTGCTCGAGGGTGCCGACCATTACTTCGTCACCGCCTGTGTCACCCGCAGTCCACGCCACCCGCTGGGGCGGGTCATCGGCGACGGGCTGGTTCTCACTCCTAGTGCCGCGGGGCGGAACCGGGCTCGTCGCATCGGTTTCGATGATGCCAATGGCCTGCACGTTCCCGCTGCCAATCACTTTTCGCTGCTGAACCACCATGCCGTGTACGAGAGGCTGCGGCGGTGGTTGAGCACCGATCCCGAAACCGCTGTCGCTCTCGGCGAAGCCGCCGAGTAGGCCGAAGGGTGTCGGCCTCTTCCAGCTGAAGGGCTAGCTGGAGGCAGGGAAACGGTTCTGTCGCGGCCGGAGCACCGGGCTGTGTCAGGCCGGCGAACTCATCCGTCGATTTCGTTGTTTGGCTGATGGTTCGTGGGCAGCGGCACCGTATACGGGTTGTTGTTTACCGACCACTGCGGCGCGGGGCCGGGTGCGGCGTGGTGGGTGAATGCCGTCGCGCCCCCGACGACCAACGCCAGTGCCGCCGCCGTACCGAGCAGTGGACGCACCAACCGCAGCTGTCCGCCCCACCGTTGCCGTTCGGCCATCGCGTAGTCCCCTCGTCGCCCTGTATAGGCTCAATCGCGCTGACGGCCAACCTGTTACGCAACGAGGATGCGGAGGGGTGTCGAACTGGGCATCGGTCGGCCATCTTCGGCGTGGAGCTGTTGTCAGAGAAGGTGTTCGGGGTCTGCGTCTGCTTCTAGGCGGACGTCGGCGGTGAAGAGGGTTTCCACGTCGGGGTCGTCGGTGTGGGCTGCGTAGAGGAGCAGGCAGCCGCGGATACCGTCGAGGAGGTCTTCGAGGAGGTCGAGGGCGGGGCGGGACGGATCGAGGCGGCTGATGCGGAAGCCGGCGAGCATGGCTTCCCTGGTGTCGGCGTCGACCTCGAATTTGCGGGCCTGCTCTTCGATTTCGGCGACGCGGCCGACGACGGCCCACGGCGCGGGCACGCGCCCTTCGTGCACGGCCATCGCTTCGGCGATGAGGTCGACGACGACTTCGGTGGGGCTCTCCCCCGCGTCGAGCCGTTCGAGCACCAGGGTGGGCGTCTCGACCTGGAGGGCCTCGATGTCGTCGGCTTCCACCACGACGTCGGTGCACGGCACCCCGGCCATCTCCCCGGCGACCTCGGCGGCGGCGAGCAGCCAGTGCGCGGCGGCGACCGAGGCGGAGGCGGGGTCGAGTTCGGTGAACAGTTCGATGGAGCCGAGTGGGTCGGCGCGTAACAGGTCGTCGGCGGCTTGCACCTGGGCCGGGGAGATGTCGGGGCGGGACAGTTCGACGGCTTGGCGGGCCCGGCCGGACAGGTCGCCGCGTTCGGCGGATTCGATGGCGGCTTGTTCGGCGCTCACCTCGGCGACGATGGTGTCGCGCAGGGTGAGGTCGTCGATCTCGTAGAGGGTGCGTCCGACGCGGTGCGCGGATTCGACGACGCCGCTGTAGGAGACGACGAGTCCCTCCGCGGAGGGCAGGTTAGGGGTGCGGATCCCCACTTCGACTTCTTTGAAGTTCCGGCGTTCCTCGGCACGGCGCCAGGCTTCGCTGTTGGGGATGTCCGGGTCGCCCGCGGCGCTGGCCGGGTGGGTGTAGGTGCGCCAGTGGAACCGCGACAGCGTGGTCAGGTTCGACGCCAGATTTGTTGCCTGATCATGGGTTACCGTCTGCGGCAGGGTGGCAACAGCTTGGGCGAGGTCACCACGGCCGGTCGCCCAGATGGCGACGATCACGTTGTGGTCGGCGTCGAATGCGTATCGGGTCACCCGGCAAGTCTGGTCTATCCGGGCGTGATTCGCGCGGTCAATCCAATCCATTGACCGTACTACGCAAGCCGATCCGGCATGGCACGCTGGAAAAAGCCCCGCACCCGTTGTCTTGCGGATCGGGCGGGCAGGAGAGGATGGACGACATGACCCTCGACCACGGTGACCCCGGCGACGCTCCCTCGATCCCGCAGCCGACGGCGCCGGTGGCGAATCCGGCCCGGCCGTCCGCCGCCGAGGAGGCGAGAACGGTTGCCGCTTCGACGAATATGGCGACGCTGGCGAGTCTGAGCGAGGACGGCACGCCGTGGGCGTCGTTCGTGACGTACGGGCTGCTGGACGGTCAGCCGGTGCTGTGTGTGTCCAAGATGGCCGAGCACGGGCGCAACCTGGCGGGTGATCCGCGGGCGAGTCTCGCGATCGTGGCGCCCGATATGCCTGCGGATCCGCTGGCGGGGACCAGGATCACGCTGGCCGGTGTGGTGGAGCGGCCGGTGGGTGCGGAGGCCGACGCGGCGCGGGCGGCGCATCTGGCGGCGGTGCCCGCGGCGAAGTATTACATCGACTACAGCGATTTCTCGGTGTGGGTGCTGCGCGTGCGACGGGTGCGGTGGGTCGGCGGGTACGGGCGGATGGACTCCGCGACCGCGGAGCAGTATGCCGCGACGACGCCGGATCCGATCGTGCCGGTTGCGGCGGGTGCTATCACGCACCTCAATGATGATCACGCGCCGGCATTGCTGGCGATGGCGCAGGCGTTGGGCGGGTATCCGGACGCGACCGAGGCCAGCTGTGAGCGGGCCGACCGGTACGGGCTGGACCTGCGGGTGGTGACGCCGCGCGGCGTGGCCCGGACCCGGGTCGGTTATGTGGCGCCGATCGATTCGATCGATGAATTGCGGGCGGCGACAGTGGAATTGGCGAAGCGGTCGCGCGGGATGAATCAGACTTCGTAGAGTTCCAGGGGCAGGTCGTCCGGGTCGAAGAAGAACGCCATCCGTTTACCGGTGACCTCGTCGACGCGCAGTTCCTCGGTGCGGACCCCTTTGGCGGCCAGCTCGTCGAGCGTCGCGGCGACGTCGCGGACTGCGAACGCCAGGTGGCGCAGTCCTGCGGCCTCCGGCCGGCTTACTCGGTCCGGGGGTTCGGGGAACGAGAACAGTTCGATCCGGCTGCCGCCCGGGATGGCCAGGTCGAGCTTGTAGGAGCGGCGGGTGGCGCGATACTGCTCGGCGATCACCGCAAGGCCGAGAGTCTCGGTGTAGAACCGTTTGGAGCGCACATAGTCGGAGGCGATGATCGCCACGTGATGAATTCCCAGTAGTTCCACTCAGCGACCGTATCCCAGGGGGTGCGCGGGTCCTGGTAACCCCTCGTGGGTGATGCTGCCGCGTCCGGGCTGCCGCGCGGTACGTCGGGAGTACCGCACGGCAGCTCCTGCTCAGTGCACGACGTCGTATACGAGCTTCGCCACACCGTTGGAGTAGGTCGCCGACTCCCGTAGGCGCAGTTGCTGCTTGTCTCGGTCCGCCCGGCTGAAGAGGCCCTTGCCCGACCCCAGCAACACCGGGAACACGAGCAGGTTGTACCGGTCGATCAGATCAGCGTCCGCCAGGCGCCGGGCCAGCTCGGCGCTTCCGTGGATGAAGACCGCACCGCCATCACCCTTCTTGAGCTCGGCGACATCCTCGGTGGACCGCAGAATCGTGATCGGGCCCCAATCCTCGACCGCAGCGTCGTCGGCGAGGCCGGTCGAGACCACGTACTTCGGAAGCTCCTTGTACGCGGCGTGGTCGGCGGAGTCGCGCCAGAACGGAGCGAACACCTCATAGCTGCGGCGACCGAACATCAATGCCGTCGTATCGGCAAGTTCTTCGCCCTTGAGCGAGTAGGCCTCGGGAACGAACTCGGTGTCCATCACCCAACCGCCACTGCGGTGCCCCTCCTCCTTGCCGCCCGGCGAGTCCACTACACCGTCGAGCGACATGAAGCCCGTGTAGACCAGTTCGCGTGTCAAAATTCCTCCTGAGATCCGAAAGCGGAGACCGCCGGTGACCGCCCGGGTACTGACCGCCCGGGCGGTTTGTACTGTCGCCGGTCTGACTGACACCGACCTGACACCGACCTGACACCGTCGGACTCATCTTCGACGTAGTCGCTTCAGATCGGATGAGCGGCATGGCTTCGGGACACATGCCCTGCCGCTGCACTGGTAGCTGAGCCGATCATGAGATCTGGGCCAGAGCCACGGTTGGCCGGGGTTGGCAGCTGCGTCAGCCGTCGATTGCCGCGTTCGGTGTCAGGTGTCAGGTGTCAGCAGAGTTCAGCGGCTGCGGGGGTGACGGCGTCAGGGGCGGCGTTTGGCGGGTTTCGTGTCGCGGGCGGGCACCGTCAGCATGGCGACGATCATGTCGGTGATTTCGCCAGCGTCGTCGGGGTGTGGTGTGCGTACGCCTGCTTCGAGGGTGCGTTCGTAGTCGGCCATCAGGGCGAACATGACGGTGGCCATGGTTTCGAGGCGTTGGCGGCGTCTGCGTGGGGTGAGTTGGGGTAGTGCGGCGGCGAGGCGGGTGGCGATGATGCGCACGGCGGCGCGGTCGGTGCCTGCGAGGCGTCGCGGGTCGGCGATCACCGGGTGGGCGCGCACTACTTCGAGGAAGCGGCCGAAGTGGGTGACCTCGTCCTGGGTGATGAGCTCGAGGATCGGGTCGGCGAGCATGGCGACCAGGGTGTCGAGTTCGTGGGCGGTGCCGTCGGCCTCGTGGGTGGCGAGCAGGTGCATGCGGCGTTCTTCGAGCCGGTTCATCCGGCGCTCGACGATGGCTTCGATCAGGCCGTGGCGGGAGTCGAAGTAATAGTGCACCGCGGAGTTGTTGCGGTGGCCCGCGGCTGCGGCGATCTCGCGCAGCGGAACCTCTACTCCGCGTTCGGCGATGAGTCGCTCCCCCGCGTCCAGCAGTGACGCGCGCGAATCGGCGATCAGCATAGTGGCACTGTACTAAACCCTCACCTTGACTGGGTTAAGCACACGTGTTTAGTTGAAGATATGGATAGAGCGCACCTGATGGCCGCCGGTTGGGTGCGAGAGGTGCGCGCGCTGTGCCGCCGAAGCCTTGCGACACAAGGCAATCCATGATCACGGCGGGACCGATCTTCCAGCTGTGCTGGGTCGTGCGCGATATCGCGGCGGCGCAACAGGAGTTCACCGAGCGGTACGGGGTGGCGCACTGGTTCACGATTCCGGATGTGCACTTCGGGCCAGAATCGTGCGAATTGCGTGGCGAGCCTGCCGATTACACGATCACGGTCGCGCTGGGGTATGCGGGTGGGCAGCAGTTGGAGCTGATCGAGCCACGGGGCGGAATCAGTTTGTATGCCGAACATCTCGAGCGGTTCGGGCCTGGTCTGCACCACACGGGGTGGGTGCCCGAGGACTACGACGGCGCGCTGCACGAGGCGCGGGCGGCCGGCATCGAGATGGTGGCGCGCGGGAAGTTCGAGGGTGTCGGGATGGAGTTCGCTTATCTCGAAGGCGGGCCGATCGGGTCGTACTTCGAGTTGATGCGGCTCTCCGATGCCATGAAGGCGATGTTCGAGACGCTGATTCCGGACGGATTCTCGAATCCATGGCAGTAGACGTGAGTACAACCTGCCTCGGAAAAGGCTCGTACTTCGGGCACCGGGCACCCACGGCGCTGCGTTCGCGGCGTCAGGAAGGCGATTGATATGCGCTTCACCTATGCCGAGACGATGACCGACCCGACGTACTACGTGCCGTTGGCCCGCGCCGCCGAGGAGGCCGGGTACTCATCGATGGCGGTCGCGGACAGCATCGCCTATCCCCGGGACTCCGACGCCAAGTATCCGTACACGCCCGACGGGAACCGGGAGTTCCTGGAGGACAAGCCGTTCGTCGAGGCGTTCGTGCTCAGCGCGGCGATGGCGGCGGTGACCACGACGCTACGGTTCACCCCGTTCGTACTCAAACTGCCGATCCGGCCGCCGGTGCTGGTCGCCAAGCAGGCCGCGTCGGTGGCGGCGTTGAGCGGCAACCGGTTCGGGCTCGGCGTCGGGATCAGTCCGTGGCCGGATGATTTCGAGATCATGGGTGTGCCGTTCGAGAAGCGTGGTGCGCGGATGGACGAGTGCATCGACATCGTGCGCGGGTTGACCGCGGGCGGGTACTTCGAGTTCCACGGCGAGTTCTACGACATACCGCCGATCAAGATCTCTCCGGTGCCGACCGAGCCGGTACCGATCCTCATCGGTGGGCACAGCAAGCCGGCGCTGCGGCGGGCCGCGCAACGCGGTGACGGGTGGATGCACGCGGGCGGCGACGGAGCCGAACTAGATAGGCTGCTGGTCGAACTGGACGCGTTGCGTGCCGAACACGGGACGCGCAAGGACTTCGAGGTGCACGTGATCTCCCTCGACGGATTCACCGTGGACGGGATCAAACGACTGGAGGACAAGGGAGTTACCGACGTCATCGTCGGCTTCCGTCTCCCCTACACCCTCGAACAGGACACCGAACCCCTCGACACCAAGATCGCCAACCTGTCCCGCTTCGCCGAAAAGGTCATCGCGCGAACCGCGAGTTGAGCTGTTCGACAACCGGACCCTAGTTCATGAGCTGGCGCACGCTGATGGGTTCGCCCACGGCCAGCCGGAACTGCACCGTGTTCGTGTCCTCGTGCCGGGACCGGGTGTTGTCGATATGAAACTGTTCCAGCGTGAAGGTGTAGATACCCATCGGTCGGCCGCCGATCAGCGTGGGCTGACGAGAACGCGGACGAGGCCTTGACCGGAGTCCAGGGCGGTCAGCGCCTTGCCGATGATGGATCCCAGGGCGCGGCTCATGTCGGACACCCGGCGCGCGTGGCCGGTGGTGGTCGAGGTGGTCAGCAGGTCGCCGGGGCGGATCGGGCTCTGTGTCGCGTCGGCGACGCACCACACCTTGCCCATCAGCGCGATGTTCACGCCGTCGTCGTGGCGGTCGAGCACGATCGCGGGCGCGACACCGCCTGCGCCCGAGACGATTCCGGCGACTGCGGTGTCGTATTCCTCGCGGCACGGATGCACCGCGCCGCTCTCGCCGACGACTACCACCGTGCCCGCGGCGATCCCCGGCTCACCACAGGTCAGTGCCTCCGCGTAATCGGCGCCGGCCAAGAACAGATCGCCCGTCACGGTGATATTGCCTTTGACGGTCACGTTCCCGTCGAAATAGCCCGCGTCGCCGCGACCCTTGTTGTAGCCGGCGATCGCCGCGTGATTCGAATGGGTTTCACCGTGCACCCCCTCACCGCCCTGCGGTCCCCCGACGCCCCAGACCCCCGGGCCATTGCTGAGGTTGTAGCCGCCGACGCCGGCATGGGCGGTACGGGAATACCCCGTCACACCTTCGCCACCGGATTCAGCACCGCGTCCCCACACGCCACTGCCTCCGCTCGGGCTCTCGTTGTAGCCGGCGACGCCCGCGGTATTGCCGTAGCTGACACCATGCACGCCCTCGCCGCCGCTCTTCGCACCCTCACCCCACACGCCGACACCGCCGTTGGGGTTGTGGTTATAGCCGCCTACGCCGGCGTATCCAGTGCGGGAATGGCCGGTGACACCCTCACCGCCGGACTCAGCCCCCCGCCCCCATACGCCGCTGCCACCGCTCGGGCTCTCGTTGTAGCCGGCGACGCCCGCGGTATTGCCGTAGCTGACACCATGCACGCCCTCGCCACCGCTCGCCGAGCCCTCACCCCACACGCCCGCTCCGCCCCCGGAATTCTTGCCCGTGACGCCGGCCTGCGCGGCATCGCCGGAAACGCCCTCCAAAGGCATCGACATGACAGCTCTCCCTCCCAGCCCGCCGCGCAGCCGCGACAGCCACCGGATCAACGACGAGAACAGTGGTCTCATACTGGGCGGCACGATCATCGGCCGGCAAGCTTTCGGTCCGCCTACCGAACCCGTTCTTCAGCTGCGCGACCTCGCACATGCCGCTGCACATGGGATCGGTGCGGCGGCCATGATGGGGGCGAGACAGTGACGAACCTGGCGCACAGAGTTGCGCCACTGAAAAGGAATCTCGATGCCCGTCCGCTACCAGTTGGTGATCGACTGCGCCGATCCCGACCGCATGGCCCGCTTCTGGGCTGCCGCCCTGGGCTATGAATTAGCACCGCCCCCAACCGGTTTCGCCACCTGGGACGACTACTACCGCGATCTGGGGCTGCCGGAAGCAGAATTGACCGGCGGCGTGGACCGGATCAGCGACCCGCACGGCGGTGGACCGGCCATCTGGTTCCAGGTAGTCCGCGACGCAAAGGCCGTGAAAAACCGGCTGCACATCGACATCCACGCCAGCGGCGACCGGACAGACCCGATCCAGACGCGGAAGAAGCGAGTCGACACCGAAGCCGACCGCCTGGCGGGCCTCGGCGCCACCATCACCTGTGTCATGTACCAGGAAGGGATCGACCATTACGCGGTCGGGATGAAGGATCCCGAAGGGAACGAGTTCGACATCAACTGAGCTCTGGCGAGGTCACCGAACGGGACTTGGCGGCGGCAAAGTCTCAGTAAGGCTCACCCTTACGTCCGGTGATCAACCTCCTGCGCGCAATGGGACATGGCGGCCCGAAAGTGCGAGTGGGCCACCCTCATGTCCCGGGGTGACCAACTCCCCGCACGCAACGGGACATGGTGGCGAAGAATTCCAAGTGAAACCGCCCTGATGTCCCGAGGTCACCCACTCCCGCACGCACGTGGGACGTGGCGGCGGGATGCGCGAGTGAGCCCGCCGTGGTGTCCCGTTCGACGGTGGTCTGCTACCGAGGGGGCGGTGAGATGCTGGACTGCTCCCCGGCGGTCGGAACCGAGTTTCTCAGTCGAACTTTCGGGGAGCAGTTCATGCGAGGAGCGGGTCGGCCGCATGCTGCTCGACGCGCCGCTGCGGGTTGGCCCTCGTGGCTTGATGGGCGGAAGTCCCTCCCGCGTGGCGGCCGACGGGCGGAGCGTATGGCGTCAACCGCGTAGGGCGGCGGTGGCGGCGGCAAGGGTTTGGGAGCGATAGCTGGCGCCGAACAGGACTACGTGGACCAGCAGGTGGTGGAGTTGGTGGAGGGGGATGCGGGTGCGCCAGCCGTCGGCGAGGGGGTGGGTTTCGTTGTAGGCGTTAATGATTCGGTCGAGGTGGGGGGGCGCCGAAGAGGGCGAGCATGGCCAGGTCGGTTTCGCGGTGGCCGCCGTGGGCGGCGGGGTCGATGAGGACGGCGCGGGCGGGGGTCCAGACGATGTTGCCGGACCAGAGGTCGCCGTGGATGCGGGCGGGTGGTTCCGGTGGGCCTGCCAGGGTGTCGATGCGGTCGATGACTTGTTCCAGCAGGTGGGTTCCGTCGGGGCCGAGATGGGTGGCGGCGCGGGGTAGGTAGGGGGCGAGGCGGCGCTCGGCGTACCACTGGGGCCAGGGGCTGGCGGAGAGAGTGTTGTCCAGTGGGAGTTCGGCGATCCAGCCCGGCCAGGGTGCGCCGAACATAGTCGGGGTATTCGCGTGCAGCGCTGCCAGATCGCGGCCGAGGCGGACTGCGGTGTCGAGGGTGGCGCCGGCGTCGTCGAGCCAGGGCAGCACGATCATCCGGTCGTCGGCGGCCAGTACGTCTGGGAGTAGCGCGCTGGTGGGCTGCCCGGCAGCGGTGTCTCCGTCGCGGGCTCCAGCCATCCCGCGGCCGGACTTCGCTTCGCCAGAGGACAATTCGTAGGCGACATCCGCCCGGACGCGGAATGACCGATCTTGTCCGGGTTGGCTCGGCTGTGTCGGTGACTGGTGAACCCGGCCGGGCTGGTCGACTGGCCCGCGCGGTTCGTCGGAATCCCGATCAGGCGGATCGGACATCCGTGTTGCGGGTTTCGGGAAATCGGCGCCACCCACCGGCCCGCATGAATCACCGGGTCGCATCGACTCGCCTGAGTCCGGTCGCGCCGACGCACCCAGGCCGTCGGCCACTCCGGTGGCGAGCCAGCGCAACCCGGCCGCTTCGGCCGCGAAAACAGTGGTCGGCTCGGCGGCCGCCTTCACGAAGACCTCGCGGCCGTCGCCGAGGGTGGCGCGGTGTGTTGTCCACTCGTGACTGGCCCCGAGATCGGTGACGGCGCGGACAGGGGTGGCGAGGAGCGCGCCGAGGCGGTCGGCGATCGTCATGAGATCTGAGCGGTGAGGCGCTTCATGGTGTCCTCGTCGGCGGGGAAGAACGATTCGATGGCCAGTTCGGCGACGGTGACGTTCATGGGTGTGCCGAAGACCGAGGTGATGCCGATGAAGGACAGTTCGTGACCATCGCGCAGCAGGCGCAGCGGCACCACGGACTGGTCGGGGTCGGGCAGCGCCGGGTCGACTTCCCCACCGGGGTAAGCACGCAGCTCGTCGCGCAGTTCCACCAGTTCGGGCGAGCCGGTGACCTCGATCTGGCGGGACAGTCGCGCGAAGAGGTGGCCGCGCCATTCCGCGAGATTGACGATCTGGCCTGCCATACCGTCGGGGTGCAGGCTCAACCGCAGAGCGTTGATCGGTGGGGTCAGCAGCGCGGGGTCGATGCCGTCGAGCAGGAGGGTGACACCGGCATTGGCGTCGATCATGGTCCAGCTCTGATCGATGGCGAGCGCGGGATATGGCTGGTGGCCGGTCAGGATTTGGCTCATCGCGCTGCGGACCGCGTCCATCGCGGGGGCATCGAGGGCGGGTTCGGCATAGACGGGTGCGTAACCGGCGGCCAGCAGCAGCCGATTGCGTTCGCGCAGTGGGATTTCCAGGTGCTCGCTCAGGTGCACCAGCATGGCGCGGCTCGGTTTGGCGCGGCCGGTCTCGATGAAGCTCAGGTGCCTCGCGGACGTGTCCGAGCGCCCGGCCAGCTCCAGCTGGCTCAGCCTGCGCTCTAGTCGCCAATGTCGCAGGAGGTCACCGGCCGTTTGTGTGTTCACTCCCCGATCCTACGAAGCGCCGGGGGTCACGACGATTACCTGACAGGTAATCGACACCGGTTCCGGAATGTCGCAACCCGTCCGCGCAGCCATCCCGTGCGATCGCTCGTCCGCGGCGGCGGCCGTGCCGCTACCGACCAGGCGCCTCGCGGTACGACCGCCATCGGGCCAACCGACTGTGGCGGATATGGCGACCGTGTGCGGCAGGCCAGCGGTGACCCGTGCGGCTATGCCAGCCTGTGAACCGTCGGCGGCGGGTTGGGCGGCCGGTATGCGCCCCACCGCATGCGGTACTGCGCACGATGATCACGCGGCTGGACCCGCTACTGGAGTCATCGGGAGTGCTGGACGCTGCGTTCGGTCAAGTGATCACCCACGGCGGCAAAGCCAGCGGTGATCACCATATTTACGCCCAGGCTGGCGGAGCGGTTGGCGTACAGGTTGCGCCCTACAGCTCGCGACAGATCAGCGCACGGTGATCACGCGGCTGTGCCAGCCGGTGGAGCCGTCGGGGAATGGTGGGGTGCGACGGTCGGTTTGGGTGATGCCGTCGCGGTCGGTGGCCCGGACACGCAGGGTGTGCGCGCCGGGGGTGGCGGCCCAGCGCCAGGTCCACAGGCGCCAGGTGTCGGTGGAGTATTCGTCGGCGAGGGCGGCCGGTTGCCACGGTTGATCGTCGACCTGGACTTCGACGGCGTCGATACCGCGGTGCTGGGCCCAGGCGACCCCGGCGACGATGACGTCGCCGGCGGGCACGGTGGCGAAGGCGGCGGGGACATCGATCCGCGCTGCGGTCTTGATGAGTGCCTGTGCCGCCCAACCTCGTTCGGTCCAGTATGCCTCGGCGCGGTCGAATCGGGTGAGCTCGAGGTCGATGACCCACTTGGTGGCGGAGACGTACCCGTACAGGCCCGGGACGATCAGTCGGGCGGGGTAGCCGTGCGCGATCGGCAGCGGTTCGCCGTTCATGCCGACCGCCAGCAGTGCGTCACGACCGTCGGTGACCGCGGAAACCGGTGTGCTCGCAGTGAATCCGTCGATACTGCGGGATAGCAGCATGTCGGCCTCGGGATGGACACCTGCCTCGGCGAGCAGATCCGCCAGCCGGTACCCCGTCCAGACAGCGGTGCCCGCCAGCTCGCCGCCGACTTCGTTGGACACGCAGGTCATGGTGATCATCCGCTCGACCGCCACTCGTTGTCGTAACTGGTCGAAGTCTAATTCCATTGGCCGATCTACCATTCCGTGGATGCGCAGCCGCCAATCACCACTCGTCAGCGCAGGCAATTGCAAGGCAGTGTCGACACGATAGAAGCGATCGTTCGGCGTCACGAAGTCGGTCAGCCCTGGAACCGCCAGCCGCGCACCGGATCCCAGTGGCGCAGCCGGAACCGCTCGCGGGACAATGAAACCGGCCCGGTCGGCCACCACATCACGCAGCCGCGCGCCTATCCACTGCCCGGCAACGGTCGCGCCCACGGCTACGGCTCCCACTCCCGCTGACAGCAGAAGAAACCGACGTCGCGAGGCCTTTGCCGGAGCCGAAGCGCCGTCCGAGCGGGTTCGGCCGTGGCGCCGCGGCGAATGCCTGCCAGCCATCGTGTTCGCGGAGTGACTCGACGGATCGACCGTTGCAGCGGTCATTCCGGTGGACCGCGCAAGAATCGGCGGGCTCGGTGGGTCGATGGGCGGTGCAGACAAAGACTGGTCGATTCCGCCGGATCCTGCCGCATGGGCGCGCGCCGCCGTGTCGCCATTCGCCGACCTATCGGCGTCCGCTATTGGACCGGCGCTCGGGGGTACAGCGGCACCGGCCACTGGTTCATCCCCTCGACCATCCGAGCCCCGGCCGATCAGCAAGCGCAGGACGATCACCCCCGCCGCGACGCCGACTACGGTCGGTAGCGCGAACCATCCTGTCGCGGTGGGGCGTTGCAGTGCGGCTCCGAGGACGACACCGCCGAGCAGAATCAGCAGCACGCTCCCGAGCGGGCGTCGTCGCTCCAGCAGCCCGAGGATCGCCGCGAAGACGACCATCACCCCGGCCATCGACAGGAACAGGGCGAGTTTGTCGTTGCTGCCGAAACGGCGGATTGCCGCGTCCTTCAACGCATGTGGCGTATGGTCGACCACCGAGGCGCCCATCGCGTAGAACGGTGAGGCGGCGGGGTCGATGAGTGCGGCGATCAGATGGCCGACACCCAAGACGGTGAGTGCGGCGAGCACCCCGGCCAGAGCTGCCGACGGTCTGTGGAGCGCGTGTCTCGGACGTGCTTGGGCCCCAAGCTTTTTCATCGCAGGCTCCTGTTGTTCGTGGGGAGCTGCGACTCGCGTAGCAGCTCGGTCAGGCGAGATTCACGCTCGCGATCGGGTCTCCGGTCGGTATCGGGGAACCGGTGGACGGCTCGACCGTGACGGCCAAGGTGTCGACCGGGTCGAAGCGGGTCACCAAAGCGGGACCGGTGGAAGGCAATTCGGTCAGCACACCGGCCGATTGCGCCTGTCCACCCAGGGGCACCAACCAGACCTGATAAGCCCGGTCCGGTGACGGTGCCGGTACGGACTCGAAAGATACTGTGGCAGCAGCGATTCGAGCCGAGGTACGGACAGTGAGCGTGCCGCCGCCCGCGACCGGGACCGACTTCACCGTGACGTCGGGTTGCTCGAGCACCATCTGCGCGGTCAACGCCGGTGCGCCCGGGTCGCCGGCACGGTTCACCAGCACGCCCACGCCAGCGCCGATCGCCACGACCACCGCGACCGCCGCCGCCAGCCAGCGCAGCCGCTGGAACCGTTTGTGGTCCGCAGCCGCTTCCTCGGCCTGGTGGAAGCCGTTGCGGCCGCCGCCCGAATCACCGGGTGCGTCATTGCCCCAGCGGAATGGATTGCGAACCTTGCCCGGCGGGTCAGTCGGGTGCAATCCATTGCCCCTAGCGCCCCGTCCAACTCTTTGCTCGTCGACCTGGGGCAATCGACTAGGCCCTTCCCCCGGCATCCCGGCTGCCCCGCCGGACCGCGGCAATCGGTCAACCCCCGGATCTGATGCACCAGTTGCCTCTGCAGAACAGTGGAAACCATCGCGGCGCTCGCCCAACGGACCAGCTGCTTCATCCAACGCCCGCAGCAACGTCGTTTCCAACTCCGGCGGCGGCGGCGTCGCATCCAGCACCGTCAACGCCGCCAACGTTTCCCGCACCCCGAAAACGATCGAGGCAAAGGCATCCACGGTAACCGGGTCGGCTTCGCGAAGCCGATGCTCGATACTGCGCCGCTCGAGCTCGGCAACCGCATCCATCGCGTACGGATAAGCCAGGTCGAGCAGGTCGCTCCCGCGCTGCCCGTTCTCGCTCATGCCCGCACCGCGCAGCCGGAAGTACCGCGCCGTGACAGGATTCGCTTCCTGCTCATGCGGTCTCGCCTCCTGTCAAACAGTCCTCGAGCCGCTTCAAACCGTCCCGAATCCGGCTCTTGATCGTCGGCAACGGAACTTCGAGATGGTCGGCGACCTCGCTGTAGGTCCGGCCGCTGTAATAGGCCAACCCGACGGCTTCGCGCTGGATCGCGGTCAACGTGTCCAGGCAGTCGAGCACCGACTGCTCGTCGAGCAGCTGTCCGACCTCCTCGGCGACGACATCGTGGTCGCGGCCCAGATTCGCTTGGCCGTAGACGATGTCGCGGCTGGCGGCGGACTGCTCGCGGCGCACCCGGTCCACCGCCCGCCGATGGGCCAGCATCATCAGCCAGCCCATCGGACTGGACAGCTTCCGGTCGTACCCCGTCGCCAGCGACCACGCCTGCAGATACACCTCCTGGGTGATCTCCTCGGCCGCGGCGTGACTGCGCAGGATCCGCAGCGCCAAGCCGAAGACGCGGTGGCTGGTCGCGCGGTAGAACTCGGTGAAGGCGTCGCGGTCGCCGGTGGCGATCGCATCGAGCAGCTCGATCAGCCGCCGCGTCCGCGCCGCCTCCTCCGGATCCTCCCGGGCCGGGCACGACGGTGTCACCGGTGGCCCGCCCGCGCCGGTGTTGCGGCGCAGGCGGATCGCGGTGAGCTTCGGTTCATTCGGCATGGTCACCTCCGCATCGATCGATGGCGGGGGCGAACAGGGAATGGATCTGCGGCAGCAACACGTCGAGCTCGACTCCTGATGGGAGGGACCATTCCGAACCAGTGCGTAGCGAGGCTACGCGGCGGGCGGCATCAGCACGGTGTCGATCATGTATACCGTCGCATTTGCCGTCTTCACGCCGCCGCAGATCACCGAGGCGTCGGCGACCTTGATGTCGTCACCGGTGCGGGTGACGGTCACGTTCGCGCCCTCGACCGTCTTGTGCGTGCCCGCGATCTTGTCCGGCGCGACCTGGCCCGGCACCACGTGATAGGTGAGAATCTTGGTCAACGTGGCCGAGTCCGTCTTCAGCGAATTCACCGTCGCCGGGTCGATTTTGGCGAACGCCGCGTCGACCGGGGCGAACACGGTGAACTGGCCACCGTTGAGGGTGTCGACCAGATTCACCTGCGGATTGAGCTGACCGGATACCGCGGCGACCAACGTCGTCAGCAACGGGTTGTGGGAAGCCGCGGTGGCGACCGGGTCCTGTGCCATGCCGCTGACCGAGCCTGCACCGGTCGGTACCTGCTGGGCGTAGGTCTTGCAGCCCGCGCCGACCAGGTCGCCGGACGCGGCGGTCGACATGGTCGGCGCGGCGGTGGTCGAGGGGGCCGCGGAGTCGTCGGACTTGTCACTCGAACAGGCCGAGGCACCCACTACCGCGGTCAGCAGCATCGCCGCCACGACCGAACGTCGCATTGCAGTCATCGTGTTTTCGCTTCCGTCGAGACGGCTGGTAGCCGTGCTGGGAGTGGACGGAACGGAATTCGCCTGGGTCGGTGGTCCGGATGGGTCGGATCTCCCGCCGATTTCTCAGCTAACGGTCGGCACGCGGGTCGAGGACCATCGAACCGTCCTGGACGAGGGTGCTACGGGCGCGCCGACGGACCCGGCAGATGTCCACCGAACAGTCCAAATGGATCTGCATCGCCCGATGAGCCCGCGCGGCCGACATCGGGCCGGGATCGATCCCGCACTCAGCGATACCCGCATCCATGGCAACTGTCTGCATCTGTTTCTCCTTTCGCCGGGGCACTCGCCGTTCGCCGGGAGCGCACATCCATCAGTCCTCACCGAGTACTTCGTACTGCTGCCAGCAAAGGACTGGCTAGTTTCTCGAGCGGGCGGTAAGGCCGCGAAGATCGCGTGCGAGCTCGCCCATGCCCCGTTCGACAGGCAGGATCGTGGGATGACTACTACGGCGGGTTTCGTATTCGACCGCGATACGACCAGCGAACCGGTTGGGGAGCACGAGTTCGGGCTGACGTTGTCGGACCGGTGGACCACCTTCATCGGCACTTCGAATGGAGGGTATCTGCTTGCCAGCTGTTTGCAGGCACTACGGCGCGAGTTGCCACAGCCTGATTTGCTGTCCGCGTCAGCACATTTCCTGCGCCCCGGCAGTCCCGGTCCCGCACGGATCACCACCGACATCGCCCGGGTCGGGCGTCGCACCGCGACCGGGCAGGCGACGCTGCTGCGCGACGATCGCGAAATCCTGCGTGTACTAGCCACTTTCACCGATCTGGCGGCCGCGGAAGGGCCGACGCTGGTCCGCGGTGAACCGCCGGTGTTGCCGCCGCCGGAGCAGTGCTTCGATCCCGCCGACAGTTATCCGAGCAAGCCGCCGACGCTCTTCGAACGGGTCGAGATCCGGATTCCGGAGGTACCCGGGTTCTGGCGCGGTGAGCCCGGCGGCACCACCGCCTCCGAGTTCTGGATGCGGCTCGCCGATGGCCGTGCGGCCGATCCGATCGCTCTCGCGTGCCTGGTCGACGCCGCCGCGCCGATCGTTTTCGACCTCGGGGTCTCCGGGTCGGCCACGATCGAACTGACCGTGCATATCCGCAAACGTCCCGCACCCGGTTGGTTGGCGTGTCGCGTGTCCACCAACTATCTGATGGACGGGTTCCACGACGAGGACTTCGAGATCTGGGACAGCACCGGGGTTTTGGTTGCCCAGTCGCGGCAGCTGGCGATCGTTTCGACGTAAGCCGGCGCGAGGGGTCGGGCAGCGCATGAGTGGCGCACCATGGAGTGTCATTCTCGGCTGTTGCCGCAGTCATGTGCCACTTTGGGTGCCCCGGGCCAGGGCGGTGATCAGGCAGCTCGATCCCCGCCCAGCAGAAGTGGCGAGCCGGTCATGTTGCTCGGGCCCGCCAGGCCGGTGCGGTGAACGGCGTGCATGTGGCGCCGCAATCGCATACGCGCTGCGCACCGCGGGCCGACAAGATTCCCGACACCGTTCCAGTTCCGGTGCGCCCCTCGCAGTGCGGCCCCGCGGCGAGGGACATGCCCGCCTAACCGCCACCACGTCCCAC
The DNA here is from genome assembly GCF_007990755.1 of Nocardia ninae NBRC 108245. Lineage (GTDB taxonomy): Bacteria > Actinomycetota > Actinomycetes > Mycobacteriales > Mycobacteriaceae > Nocardia > Nocardia ninae. Next base: position 241,042 of record NZ_BJXA01000001.1, read on the forward strand.
TTGCCGCCCACATGGGCCGGATCTGTTGCTGAGCAAGACACGATGGCGCCACCACTCACTTCGGCACCACCATGTCCCATGCGCCGCCGACCCGAGCCAGACTTGTTGCTGTGCGGGACATGACGGTCAGGTGGGTGGGGCGATTTTCGCGATGGATACCGGCCCCGGACCGGCGGTGACCGTGACGAACTGGCGGTAGGTGCGGATTGCGGAGGCGGGGCGGATTTCGGTGATGACCACGTCGAACCGGCCGTCGGCCATGGGGGTGACCAGTACGCAGTGCTGGGTGCCTGCGGGGACGGAGTTGATGCCCGCGCTGATCACGTCGATCGAGGGGACGGCCGCGTCCGGGGTGGTCACCGCTCGTGCGTCGGCACCGGATCGGGACACGTAGTAGGCGTATTGGAAGGCCAGGATGACGTCGGGTCCCGAGGCGGTCGAGCCGGTTCCGTTGCCGCGCACCAGCTGGTCGTTCCTGGTCGGCTGGCAAGACGGTGCGCCGCCGAGCACCGGATCCACGTAGGTGGCCGACTGTCGCGGCGGGCTCGCGGCCGCCGTGTAGACCAGCACGACCGCCACCGCCGCCATCGAACCGACCACCGCGGCCGAGCCGACCAGAAAGGGTCGTCCGCTGCGCTGTGCGTGCCAGCGTTGGGGTCGTGGTGGCGGAATCATGCCCGGCCACAACGGTTCTGCTGCCGTGTGCCGCCCGCGCTGCGCGGCGGCACTCCCCCCGGAGACGTTGGACGACGACATCATTGCGCCGCACCCCCTTTACCGGTGCCTACTCTGCGCCGCCGGACACCCCTCAATGCCGTTGCGCAGTAACAACATTGCACACCTTTGCACGCCGTGCCGGTCGAATGAGCTACAGACCGCTCCGCCGGTTTCCTTGGCGCGCTTCGCCGGTCGGCGTCGGGCGGAGCGCGAACCCGGAATTCGCCGCAACAGCTACCGCGCCACGGACCGGTTCCGTCGCACGCGACACCGGGCATGGCCGCGCCGACCCGCCCACTCTCCGCCGGCACGTCGATACGCTGCCGGACGGACATGGCGGTGGCAACGGTCGAGTAACTCCCTCGGTGCTGTCCCGCTCGGATTCGAGGAGGGTGGCCGGTGCGGCAAGTCGCGGTGTGTGGACCGAGGGAATGCAGTGACGTCGAGGCGCAATGGGCACGGAGGGTCGGCCAGTTGCTGGCCGAGGCCGGGGTGACCGTGCTGTGCGGAGGCGGCGGTGGGGTGATGGCCGCCGTAGCGGAGGGCGCGTCCGGCGAGGGCGGGCTGGTGATCGGGGTGCGGCCGGATACCGAGCGCGAGGCGGTGTGCGCCGGTTTGTCGGCGGTGCTGTTCACCGGTATGGGTGAGGCGCGCAACGCGATCCTGGTGGCGTCGGCGGACGCGGTGATCATCGTCGGCGGATCGTGGGGCACGTTGTCGGAACTCGCTCTTGCTCGACATCGCGGCGGTATACCGGTCGTTTCGCTCGGCGGCTGGCAGCTGCTCGATGGCGACGGAAACCCTTTGGACGCAAGCATTTCAGTGAATGATCCCGCCGATGCCGTCGCGCGTGTACTAGGGGCAGGCAGCTAGCTTTACGAGTCGCGAACACCCGCCCGGCCGTGCGCACGGCGACCCCGACCGCGGCGCGCTCCGACCGGCCGCCCGCTCCGGGCCCACCCCCCGCAATCCCCGTCGACGGTGCCATCGAGCGCGAAACCCGTGCGGCATCGCGGGAACGACAGTCCAGTGTTGGTCGACGCCTACTGATAGTTGTCGACGCACTACTGACCCGCCGGGGATGGCAGATCGGCGACGAAAGTCCCGCCCGGCACACCTGATCGAGGTGTGCGCGGCATTGTGGCAACTCGGCCACGCCGGCGTGCTCGACGGAATAGACGACCACGCCGCGGCGGCCGAAGCCGTCGCGGCGGCCGATATCGGACTCGTCCACGACGAACCCACCGTGGAACGGATAACCGAGACGGCCATCGTCGGAACGATTCTCGGCGACACCATGCTCTCCGCGCTGCGCAGGCCGGCTCAGGAACACGTCTCCGGGGTACTGCTCTCCGGTGACGAGCGGAAGGGCTGAGCCGCCCGCTCTCCGGCATCGGGTCGAAGCTCGTCGCAGCCGAACCGCATTGCGAGCCTGATTCCGGTCGGTGACGATGCGCGCGGCGTCACAGAGCTCGGCGCACGCCCCCGGCGTCAGGTCGGCACGATCTCCGCGAGAGCCGATTCAGGGAAACCGCGCTGCCGAGCGCACATTCGCCCCCGGTCAGCGAGCGGCATCCGAGCGGGACAGATTCCAGCTCTGCCAGGTATCGGCATCGAGCTGGGCGCGGACCCGTTCGCGCACTTGGGTGCGCATCGGTTCCGGCAGCCGATCGATCGCGGGCAGGATGTCGGTCGACAATTCGGACAGGTAGCTGGTGTCGAGCGGCTTCCCGTGTTCCCAGCGGTCGATGTTCTGGTCGGCGATCAGTCGCTCCGGATTCAGCACGGCCAGCGCGAGCAAGGTGGCCATGGCGGTGCCGATGACCGCACGCGGCAACCACGTCCGGCGCAGGCTGAACACCGCGGCGAGCACCAGAAGGTAGACCAGACCGAGCCACAGCTCGCAGACCTCGACGAGCAACCGGAGCAACGTGAAGCCGTACGCCTGCTGATAAGTCCACATGCGCCCGAGTGCGGAGGCGACGATCACCAGCGAGAGCACGCTCACCGCGGATAGCAGCACACGCAACCACAGGCGGTCCGCCGCCGACTCCTGCCCGGCCCAGCGCAGCACCACCAGGATCACCGCGAGGGTGAGAATGGTGACCAGCGACAGCTGCCAGAATCCGGTGCGCGCGTACTCGGCGTAGGTGAGACCTGCTGTGCGCTGCACGTAGTCGTCGCCACCGAACAGCGCCACGAACTGCGCGCCGACGAACACCGCGAACAAGACAGTGAGTGCGCTCACCGGCAGCGCCCACTCCAGGCGGCGGAGCGTTCGAACCGGCTCGTTCCCCGATTCCGTTGCGGGCTGCGGCGGTCCGGCCAGCACATACAGTGCACCGACCGCAGCGAGACCGACCACCACGAACAACACGATCTTTTGGAAGACCCGATCCGTCGCGATCTCCGGTGTCAGCGGCTCCAACAGTTTCGCGAACGTCGCATCGGCGCCACCTAGCAACGGGATGAACACCGCGAGCAACGCGACGGTCACCACCACCGACAGCACGACCCCCTGCTCCCGCCGCGACTTACTGCCACGCATCTGTTTGGCCCCGGCATATACCCATGGCACGCTGCTCAACGACGCGAGCGGCCAAGCGATCACGTCATAGAGGACGCCGTGCACCGAACGCCGCCCCACCACCGCCAGCGACCCCGCTACACACGCTGCCAGTACGCACAGGGTGAACAACCAGCCCGCCGCGCGGAAAGTGCCCACCGCCAGGAGGGCCAGCAGCATTCCGGTCCAGAAGTTTCGAGCGCCGTGTTCCCCGAGTCGGCGACGGATGGCCGACTCTTGCTGGGTGCCCTCGGGTTTCGCTGCATCGGCGGGCTCCGACTTCGCACCGTCGATGCGGGAGCTCGCCATCGCGCGCGAGGTCGAACCGACCAGGCCGTCGGGCTGGCCGGTACGCGACTCCGTCTCCGCAGATTGCACCTCCCGCGTAGTGGCGTCCTCAGCAGCGGCGGAATCGGTCGCATCCAACGATGCGACCCGTGTGTCGTCGGCGGTGGCGTCGGTGTCGATACCGGCGGCAGCCACGGGCGGGGTTGCCGCCGATAGATTCGAGGCGGCATCAGCAGTTTCGGTCACACCGGCACCAGAATCAGAGGTGGCGTCGGAGGCAGCGGCAGTCGTCGCAGCCAACGATGCGACCTGCGCATCGGTGTCATCGGCGGTACCGGCGACAGCCTCCGCGGCTGTGACGGCAGAGGTAGCGGCAGCACCCGCGGCGGCGGAGGTACTCGCATCCTTCGGCGCGACACGTGCATCCGCGGCATCGCCATCGCCGGCAACGCCGGCGGCGGAATCTGTGGCGTCGACGGCAGCGGTCGACTTCCTGAGCTCATCGGGTTGCGACTTCGCTCCGTCCGAAGCCCTGGGCGCGCCGGGTTCAGCGATCTGGTCGGGTCGCGCGTCGGACCTCTCTGCTCGCGCGCCACGCGTCGAATCCTCCCCTCCGGGATTCGAAGCAGTGGCAGGCGATGTCGCTTTCACACCCTGCGACAGACCGGCCGCATCGACTTCAGTTCCGCTTTCGCCGCTTTCGACCGAATCCAGCGCATCAGCGGAGCCCTGCCCCGACTTGCGCGCGTTGCGATCCACCATGAGCACCGCGCCGACGCCCACCGATCCGGCGAGCAACCAGCCGATTCCTGGACGGTCCAACGGAATCAACACCGCGCCGGCGAAGCCCGCGAGACAGGCCGCAGGCAGAACGCCGGGTGGGCAGACGACGCGGCGCCATTTCGCCGGCGGTTGCGCTACCTGCCGTATCTGGTACTCGGGATACGCGGGAATGGGTTGCGGGGTTGCGGGCACCGGCTGGTCGGCGGTCAGTAGCGCTCCCAGCGGTGAGTCGTGTGCCGGGGTCTGTGGTTGGGAAGCCGCGGACTTGTCCGCTTCCGACGGTATCGGCGCTGCGGGTTTATCGGGCATGATTCGCTTTCTGTGGGTGTGCGGGATCGCCCCGCGGGCCCTGATGGGTCCGGGTCGGCGGGTAGGGCTGGGGTCAGTGGCCGGGTAGGACCACGCGGATACGGGAGCCGGGGTCGGCGACGGCGATGGTGCCGCCGTGCAGGTCGACGATCCAGCGGGAGATGGCGAGACCGAGACCGGTGCCGCCGCCGTCGGTGCGGCCGCCCCGGGTGAAACGGTCGAAGACGCGGGCGCGTTCGGCCGGTGGGATACCGGGGCCGTCGTCGGCTACCTCGATCACCAACTTGCCGGACTGCCTGCGGGCCGTCACACGAACCTCACCCCCTGCCGGGCCGTGCCGGGCGGCGTTGTCGAGCAGGTTGAGTAGCACTTGATGCAAACGTGCACTGTCGGCGAATACGCGTATGGTGCTGGGCTGCACGTCGGTCGTGAATCGGACGCCACGGCCGAGTGCCGCGGCGGCGACGTCCGCCTCGGCGACGACCTCGGCCAACAGCGGTGCGACGTCGAGACTTTCGCGGTCGAGAGGGAAGGCGCCCGCCTCGATGCTGGACAGGTCGAGCAGTTCGGAGACCAGCAGGCTCAGCCGCTCGGTCTGCGCGAGCGCGGTGCGCAGCGTTTTCGGGTCCGGTTCGGAGACGCCGTCGACGACGTTCTCCAGCAGCGCGTTCAGCGCGGTGATCGGTGTGCGGAGTTCGTGTGAGACGTTCGCGATTAGGTCACGGCGTTGCTGGTCGGCGGCGGCCAGATCGGCGGCCATCTGGTTGAACGCTTCGGCCAGTTGCCCGACCTCGTCGCGGGACGTCGCCCGCACCCGCCGTGTGTAGTCGCCGTGTGCCATCGTTTTGGCCGCGGCCGTCATCTCGCGTAGTGGTCTGGTGATGCCGTGGGCGAGGAACTGTGAGGCGACCAGTGCGATCGCCACCGACGCGAGTGTCGTCTTCGGCGGCAGCCATCCGATCTTGAATCGAAAGTAACCGAACGCGATACCGCCGGCACACAGCATCAGAATCGCCAGCTTCAACTTGATCGAGCGCACCCGATCCAACGGTCGCGGGAGTACCTCGGCCACCTTGTCCGAGATGGCACGCAATTGGTCCACGAGCGTACGACGCTGGACGGGGCCGAAGTCACGTCCGCGGTTCAGGCCACTCGCGGAGGGGTGGTCGTCATCCGCTTCGCCACGCGCACGGCCCCGCCGTACAACACCTGCCGTGTGAACGTCGGCCGTCCCGTCGAGTTTCAGCGAACCGTCGTCGGTTGCGGTGCTTCTCTGCGCGCCCACGTTCTGCGCCGAGACCTTCGCCGGAGACGAGGTGTCGTTCTGCACGGCGGGCTGGTCGTGCGCGCTGTGGGTGCTGTCGTTCTGCGCAGAAAGGTTGCCCTGTGCCAACCCCTCGTCGGGTACCGCCGGGTTCGTGCTCATCGTGCGTCCAGCGCTGTGCGGGAGCACTGGCATTTCATCGGTTCGAGAGCTCGAGTACTCCCCATTGCACCTCGCGTCGCTCGCTGGTTCATGCACACCTCTTGGTTTCTCGTGTGCGGGGTCTTAAGTGTTTCGGTGCGGGCGTGCTCGATACAAACGCGTCGCGACCAACCTGCGGCGGTCAGTGGCACGTCGGTCGTTGCATAGGAGCGCTTCATCGGGCTTCCAGCGCATACCCCACGCCGTGCACGGTGCGGATCAAATCGGCGCCGAGTTTGCGGCGCAACGCTTTGACATGGCTGTCGACGGCTCGGGTGCCTGCGGCATCGGCCCAGTCCCAGACTTCCTCGAGGAGGCGTTCGCGGGCCAGGACCACGCGGGGGCGGCGGGCCAGGCGGGCGAGTAGGTCGAATTCGAGCGGGGTGAGCTGGGCTTCGACGTCCGCGCGCCAGACTCGGCGCTGGTCGACATCGATGCGGAGGTCACCGACGACGATGGTGTCGGCGTCCCGGTCGGCGGCGCGGTCCATGCGGCGCAGCAGTGCGTGCACCCGTGCGGTGAGGACACGCAGCGAGAACGGTTTGGTCAGATAGTCATCCGCGCCGACACCGAGGCCGACGAGTTGGTCGGTCTCGTCGGTGCGTGCGGTCAACATCAGCACCGGCACCGGACGTTCCGCTTGGATCCGTCGACACACCTCGAGCCCGTCGAAACCCGGCAGCATCACATCCAGCACCACCAGATCGGGCGCGAGCGCCGACGCCGCGGCCACCGCGGCAGGTCCGTCGTGCGCCAAGTCCACCGTGAACCCCTCGGCCCGCAGCCGCGCCGCGACCGACTCCGCGATGGTCACTTCATCGTCGACCACCAGAATCCGCCGCGCCACCTGCCCCCCGGCCGCTCCGCTGTGTTCCATGCTCGGAACCCTAGCCACCCCCTGTGGAGAGGTCCGGCACCAAATGTGGAGATTCCGTGTCGACGCCCCACTCGCCACTCGCCACTCGCCACTCGCCACTCGCCACTCGCCACTCGCCACTCGCCACTCGCCACTCGCCACTCGCCACTCGCCACTCGCCACTCGCCACTCGCCACTCGCCACTCGCCACTCGCCACTCGCCACGAGACGATGCCCCCTGCCGCCGCCGTGTCCGCCGCCACGCCGCGTTGCTCGCACCCACTGCTGGCACACCCTGCGACCAGCCCTGCACAGTCTCACGTTCCCGCCACCTGGTGGTTCGCATTACCTGCCAGCCATCGATCGCCCCCATATCCCGTTCGGCACCTAGCCCACTCACTGCGGGCCGCCAACGGGACATCACGACGGGTTCACTCTTCTTTCCGCGCAGCCATGCCCCGTTCGAGCTCGGATCAGGTCCCGAACGGGGCACGACGGCGGCTGACTCGTGTTCCAGCGCGCCACCGTCGGGCTCGACATTCGAGTTGCGTGCAGCAGGCGGCCAACGGGGAGTCGCGCTGGATGCAGCGTGCAGCCGGCGGACAACCCCGACCACACTCGGCCTGAACCGCCCAACGGGACATCACGACGCGCTAACTCGGCTTTCGGCACCACCGTGTCCCCGTGAGATGGCCAGACCCGCTCAGCCCCGGCTGCCAACGGGACACGAGGGCGAGCTCACTCGCCCATGGACCGAGTCCCGTCCGACGATCACGTCGGACGGGACTCGGCGTACGGGGGTCTATGTGGTGGGGCGGGGCTCGTGGGTGATGCCTTCGTGCTCGGCGCCGCGGGCGAAGCGTAGGAGGCGTAGGGCGTTGGCGACTACGAGGAGGGTGGAGCCTTCGTGGATGAAGACGGCTGGGCCGATGGGGAGTCCGAGGAGGGTGGCGGGGACGAGGGCTAGGACTATCAGGAGGGAGAAGGTCAGGTTTTGGCGGATGATGCGGGCGGTGCGGCGGCTCAGGGCTACGGCGAAGGGGAGGCGCCCGATGTCATCGACCATCAGCGCGATGTCGGCGGTCTCCAGCGCGACGGCGGAACCGCTTGCGCCCATGGCGATGCCGACCGAGGCGTTGACCATGGCGGGGGCGTCGTTGACGCCGTCACCGACCATGGCGGTGCCGTTGCGGCCGCCTAGCTTGCCGATCATGGTGACCTTGTCTTCGGGCAGCAGTCCGCCGTGTGCGGCGTTCAGACCCATGCCCGCGGCGACGGCGTCGGCGACGCGCTGGTTGTCGCCGGAGATGAGAACGATGTCGTCGATGCCGAGTTCGCGCAGTCGAGCGACCACCGGTGCTGCTTCGGCGCGGGGAATATCCATCACGCCGACGACACCCAAGTACACACCCGCGTGCCGGACGATCATCGTGGTGCGTCCGCGCTCGTGTAGCTCGTCGACGGTTCGGACGATCTCGCTCGGCACGCCCTCGGGGTCCAACTCGAAGAACATGGTGCGGTTGCCGACCTCGGTGGTGTGGCCGTCGACCAGGGCGGTGATGCCGCGTCCGGTCACCGAATTCACGGAGGTCGTGGTTCGTTCGGTGCCCGCGGGCACCAGTAGCGCGAGATCACGGGTGATGGCGCCGGCGAGCGGATGGTCACTGTAGGACTCGACCGCGAACAGCGTGCTGATCAGTTCGTCGCGCAGTTCCGGACGGGCCGGGACGATGTCGGTGACCTTCGGCTGACCCCAGGTGAGGGTGCCGGTCTTGTCGAACGCCATCGACCGCACCCGGCCGAGGGTCTCCAGGGGACCACCGCCCTTGGCGAGGACTCCGGCCTGCGCGGCGCGGGCGATTCCGGCCAGTACCGCGCTCGGCGTCGCGATCGCCAGCGCACAGGGACTGGCCGCCACCAGTACCACCATGGCGCGATAGAAGCTGTCGGCGAACGGCTCTGCCGCAGCGAACACCCCGAAGGCCAGCACGCCGAGCACTCCGGCGAGCACAACGGGCACGTAGAACAATTGGAATCGGTCGATGAACCGCTGCGTCGGCGACTTCTGGGTGTCGGCCTCACGCACCATCGTGATGACCCTGGCGAGCATGCTGTCCCCGGCGCGGCTGGTCACGAGGACGTCCATCGCCCCGGCGCCGTTCATCGTGCCTGCGAACACTCGATGCGATTCCGGCACAGCAGTGCCATTCGCCAGCGCGGCTGCGGCGTCGGCGATCGGCGCCTTCTCCACCGGAATACTCTCACCGGTCACCGACGACTCGTCGACGCTGCTCACACCGTCGACCACTACACCGTCTGCGGCGAGCCGCGAATTCGGCAGCACAACAACCACATCACCGATCGCGAGGTCGTTCACCTCGACTTCACGCACCACCCCGTCGGGAGCACGCACGAGCGCGGTCGCCGGGGCGAGTTCGGCGAGTGCCTCGATCGAACGCTGTGCGCGCCCCATCGCATACTCCTCGAGCGCGTGCCCAAGGCTGAACAGGAACAGCAGTACTGATCCTTCTGCCCACTTGCCGACCATGGCCGCACCCACCGCCGCGACCAGCATCAGGAAGTCGACCTCGAACCGGCCGCGGCGCACGGTGGATACCGCGGTGCGGATGGTGAAGTAGCCGCCGAAGAAGTAGGTCGCCGCGAACAACGCGATCGCCACCCACTCCGGCGCGGACACCAGATACTTCGCCGTCATGCCGCCGGCATAGGTCACGCCGGAGGCGATCGCGAAGATCAGTTCCGACCGCTCCCCCAACAACGCGGCGCCATGGCCGTGTTCGCTTGCTCGTCCCTCTGCGCTCATGCGTCCATCATATGCATAGATCGCTATGTGTGCATAGGTCAGACCTACCGATGATGCTTACGCTGGGCGTCGGGCGGCACACGCGAGCTGCCGCATCGCGCCGCCTGCCATGTCCCGTCCGTCTCGACATCCCTGAGCCTCCGATCAAGGCGCCCGCCGCTTCGCCACCGTCCCGACCGGTGATGTCACCGCCGCCCGCAGCGAGCCGCCACGTCCACGCGGGTAGGTCGGCACCCCACTGCGCCGGGCACTGCTCCGATGCCGAGCCGCACCCTTACGGATCGAGAAGATCCTTACTACTCCGACTCGACCGCGTCGGCATGTGTCACGACCGCGACGCAGATTGGCAGCCTCGACGTAATTGGCAGCCTTTCCGCACGTGGCAGTACATCCCCGAAATCCGAGACACGCCAACGCCTCCCCCGACCGACAACGCACCGACCTCGCACTCCCCCGATGTACACCAGGCATCACTCGAATGGATACCGCTCCGCCAGACAGCGTTCGAACGCCGTGACCTAGCATCGCGACCTGTGATCACCGTTGCTACGTGGAACGTTCTCCACCGCATCCACGCCGAGAACTGGTACGAGGACGTCTCCACTCGGTGGCCGGACGAGGCGGCGCGCATCGACGCGGTCACCGCGCACGTGACGGCGCGGACCGAGCAGGTCATCGCCTTGCAGGAGGTCAGCGGTGACCAATTGATCAGCCTGCGGGCCGCGTTGCCCGACCGGACGATCCACGCCATGCAGTATCCGCGGGTGCCCACCGCCCGCCGGCACGCCAGCGCGCTACGCGATCCGAGCGAGCACCTGGTGCTCATCGTCGAGGGGCCGAGCCGGGAGATCGCCGCCGAGTCATTCGCCGACGACGGCGGCAAAGGCCTGCTGGCGATCAGCGCGGGCGGCGCGGTGGTCATCGCGACACACGTCAGCGGCGATCGGCGACGGGTGAAGCAGCTCGCCCGGCTGGCCGAAGTGGCTTCCGCCACACCGGAATACGCGGCCGTGCTGCTCGGGGATTTCAATGTCGACCGCGAGACCGTCGCGGCGAGCCTCGGCGAGGGGTTCACTATCGCCGATCCGCCGGCGGACGCGCTGCCGACGCGGCCGCGTACCTCAGGGGCGAAGTCGCAGTTCATCGATCACGTCGTCGTGCGTGACGCGACGTTGCGTGAGGTGGTGGTCGAGGACTCCGGTGGCTTGTCCGACCACAATCTCGTGCGCGCGGCAATCGCGTTGTGACGTCACGGTATTCGTAGTCGCAGGTGGGGCACACCGGGGCCGGTGCGCCAACCCCGCGATTCTGGTGTCTGCTGTCCGTCGCGACCGGCGATTAGGGTTCTGCGGGTTGCCGATTCGGCATCTGGAGGCGGCGGGAGGGAACATGATGACGCGACTTCACGCGGCGCAGCCTTGCCCGGCCCGTCACTCCAGCGGTCGTTCCGCCGATCGGATCGGGGTACCAGGAGAAGCCATGTCCCGCACAGGACTCGCGCACTTACCCGCCCAGAAGCCCTCAGCGGCAATGTTATTCGCACTTGCGGCGATGATTCTGGTGCTCGCCGGGTGTTCGTCGGTTGACCAACCCACTGCCACGAGAACGCCTTTGCCCAGTGCCACGACGACACCGGCGCCGACCAGCGGACCGCTCACGCCCACCCGATCAGCTCCATCACCTGGACAAACAGCACCCCCGCAGGCCGCCGCTGCACCTCAGGGGCCGACCCCCGACTACGTCGAGTGCACCGACCGCGTCGACTACACCGGCGACCCACGCGCCAATGCCGAAATCAACACCATCGGCGAACAAACCGGCACCTGCCCCGAACCACAGGCCCCCGCCGACAACTACGTCGAGTGCACCGACCGCGTCGACTACACCGGTGACCCACGCGCCAATGCCGAAATCAACACCATCGGCGAACAAACCGGCACCTGCCCCGAACCACAACGTCCCACCCCGACCCCCGTCACAACCTCGGAGACACCGACCGTCACCACGTCGAGCACACCGCCCGTGACGACCTCGAATTCCCCAGAGCCCACCCCGTCGACAACCCCGGCAACGTCCACCGTCACCCCGCCGACGTCGTGATCACGGCGAGCGCCGGAGTCCGTCCGCCATGCCAACATTCGCTGCCAGAACAGGCGACGACGGCAGTTGGCGCGATTCCCCTGCCATCGATGTCCGTCGGACCGAGAATGCTCGTATGGTCGAGATCAGCCGCGGGGTAGCCACCGTCAATGGCATTCACATGCACTACCGCCGGGCGGGCTCGGGCCCCGCGCTGGTGTTGCTGCACGGCTGGCCGCAGACCGGCTACTGCTGGCGCAAGGTGCTGCCCGCGCTGGCCGAGCGCCACACCGTCATCGCCCCCGACCTGCGCGGTTACGGCTACACCGACAAACCGACCACCGGCTACGACAAACGCAGCATGGCCGCCGATGTGGCCGCGCTGATCGAATCGCTGGGATTCACCTCGGCCGCCGTCATCGGGCACGACCGCGGCGCGCGAGTGGCCCACCGCTGGGCGCTGGACCGGCCGGACCAGGTCAGCAAGCTCGTCGTGCTCGACATCATTCCCACCAGGGAGACCTGGCGCCGGATGGACGCCGCACTCGGTCGCCGGTACTTCCACTGGTTGTTCCACTTGCAGCCGGATCTGCCGGAACGTCTTGTCGGCCATGATATTCCCGGATACCTGCGCTACTTCTTCGAGACCTGGACGGTCAACCGGCACGGTCTGCCCGGCGAAGCCATCGACGAATACATCCGCGCCTTCAGCACACCCGGGGCATTGCGGGCGGGCTTCGATGATTACCGCGCCGCCGACCTCGACAACGAACACGACAACACCGATGCGGGGCATCTGCTCACCATGCCGGTGCTCGCCCTCTGGGGCGCGGCCAGTTTCCTCGAAGAGATTCCAGCCCTGGAGATTTGGCGTGACTATGCCGAGACTGTGCGGGGCGCGGCTATTCCTGAGTGCGGGCATTTCATCGCCGAGGAACGACCGGAAGCATTACTGGCGCATCTGGACGAATTCCTCTGAGGTGCTGCATTCGAGTAACGCGGCATGCCTGCCCTGTCGGCTGGGCAATCGACTGCCCAGCTGACATCGGCAGCGCTGACGACATCTGGCAGGAGAGGCATGCGCAGCACTGCCGTGGTTGCGCTTCACCCAAGATCTGATCACGGAACGATTATCAAGCCGCGTAGAGACCGACCAGTCTGAAAGGATCGGATCGACTCCACCGAAATACCTGCACGTGACCTGGTACATCCCCCGCAATGAAGGGTGCGAAATGGTCGCTCTAGGACGGTTCGGGATCCACCTGGCGCTCTTCGCGGTCACCATGACCTGCACTGTCATCGGCGTACCCGGCGTCGCCGCGGCCGTGCCTACGGCATCCCTCGGCGGCGGTTCGGGGATTCTGCTCGGACGCGCGGCATGCACGCTGACCACCATCGGCTACGACAGCACCGATCGCCTGGTCGGGCTGACCGCGGGACACTGCGCGGAAATCGGGATGTCGGTCCGGGCGGAGCGGATGCCGGACGCGGGAATTGTCGGCACCGTCGCGGCAGTCGACCACCAGGACGACTACGCGGTGCTCGAGTTCGACCGAACGAAGGTAGTGCCGGTCCGGCAGGTGGCCGCGACCGTGATCGGCGGCATCGGCGCACCGCCGCAGCAGGGCGATGTGGTGTGTAAGAACGGGCGGACCTCCGGATACAACTGCGGCATCGTATGGGACACGCATCGGTGGTGGTTCCAGAACCAATCCTGTTCCCAGCCAGGCGATTCCGGCGGACCCGTCACCATCGGCGATCGGCTGGTCGGCATGAACGTCGGACACATGGGCGTGCAACTGGTGGGTGTCACGGTGTTCGACATGGTGTGCCATCCGCCGGCGGTGCCGTTCCACGATCCGGCCGTGGCGACTCAGATCGGCATGGTGCTCGACGATATCGATCAGGCAGGCGGCGTCGGGTCGGGATTCCGGCCGCTCTGAACGCCCGGGCCGGGTGGCAGCTGACACGAATCACCGGGTTGGGACAAACCGGTGCGATCCGGACCTACGACCGGAAGTAGTATGGCGCGGTGCGAACACCGGCGGAGGCAACAGCGCGATTGCGTGGCGCGTTCGTCGGATCCGCGTCCGGTGCGGTGAGCATCGCGGCGCACGCGCTCGGTGGGGGTGTTATCGCTCCGGGGCAGTCCTCGATCGCCCTGCTGATCGCGGCGTGCACGGTTGTCGGCGTGGCAGTCGGGGCACGGCGGACTCGGTACGGTCTGATCGAAGTGATGGCGCTGCTGACGATCGGACAGGCGGTCGGGCATGCTGCCCTGACGATGTCGCCCGGTCATCACCACGGGGCCGGGACGACGGCGATCATGGGTGTGGCGCACCTGCTCGCCATTCCGGTGGGAGCGTTGCTCATTCGCGGCGCCGAAATCGCTGTCACGCGCGCGATATCCGCCGCGAACCGCACTGCTCGCGTACTCAGCACCCGCCCCGCTGCCCCTTTCACAGTCGCGTACACCGTCTCGGTCGGGCCGCTTGTCCCGGCTAGACGATTGTTGTTCAGCTCCGGGTTCGGGCTGCGCGGGCCACCGCTGATCAACTGAGCCCAACCTCCTCTCGCCAAGGTCCGACTCGACCGCAAGCTTGCTGGGCAACGCGATTCGCGCGAGTACGCGCTACGTGTACGCCTGCCAGCACTGATCACAGCTCGCCTAGCCGACGCAACTCACACTGCTGGTGGGCCACATCGCGCTGGTAGTGCCGAGGTTCGGGAAGCGTACGCTGCTGGTGCGAAAGCTCGCGCAGTTGACTCGGCAGCACGGGCCGGTTCGTGCGGTAGGTCGCGCGGTTGGTGTGTCAGCTACGCAGTCGGTGCAACAACGGCGCGGTCGGCGCGACAGCCCAGGCGGTCACCATGACAGCCCGTGCGGTCGGTTTGCGGCAGCTCACCCGTTTTGTGCGCGGCGCGCGCGGTCAATGCAACGGCTTGCGGTCAGTGCGACTGCTCGCGGTCAGTGCGTCGGCTCGCGGGTGGTGCGACTGCTCGCGTGCTGTAGTCCGTACGGCCGCTGCGAAGTCCACAGGTAGCCGCGCAGTCCGTGCGGATGCCAACGCACTTCGGACGGCAGCTCGCGCGCACCGACCGGTGCGATCGTTGTGCCGCTCGAAGTCAGCGACGACACCCGCGCGGGCACCATTGCCATCCCGCACGGGTCGGCTCATCAAGAGCCGGGCATGGGCTGGTCGGTGGCGGCGGGCGGTGCAGCGCCTCACGCGTAGGTCACACGACCGCCCGCGCAGTCCGCACAGCAGCCTTCGCAGTCCGTAAACAGCTTGCACGGTTGGGTGCGGTCGGTGCGGTCGCTGCGTAGCCCTTGCGACAGCGCGCAGTCCGCACGGCAGCTCACGTGGTCGCCGACCGCATAGGCAGGCGAGGCCGCAGCAGTGCACGGAGGACAGGTTCGGACAGCTCGCTCGCCGACACCATCAGCGTGTCGACGCACCACTGCCGCGCAGCTCGCGACAAACATCCCAAGAATTGGAGACTTCATGCTTATCCCCACAACGAACTCGACCATCCACCTCCGCCCCGCAGCGCGTGTACTGCGCACCGCAGCAGCAGCTTTGGCAGTCCCGTTGTTACTCGTCGCCTGTTCGTCCAACGACAAGCCGGACGCCAAGGCCGCCGACTCCGTCACGATCAAAGACCAGTGGGTGAAGGCGGCGGACGGCGGGATGTCGGCGGCGTTCGGCGAGCTCAGCAATGCGGGCGACAAGCCGCGCACGATCGTGTCGGCGACGAGCCCGGCGTCGAATCAGGTCGAACTGCACGAGGTGGTCGCGGATTCGACCGGGGTGAAGACGATGCGACCTAAGGCGGGCGGATTCGTGATTCCGGCGAACGGTAAGACCGAGTTGCGTCCGGGTGGCGACCACATCATGTTCATGGGTCTCAACGGTCCGCTGCGCACCGGTGCCGAAACTTCCGTCACCCTCACCTTCGACGACGGGTCTACCACTACGTTCACCGCACAAGTCCGTGATTTCTCCGGCAACCAGGAGAACTACGCCCCTGATCACGCGAACGGCGCGCAGATGCCGGCGCACGGTGGCTGACTCGCGCCCCGGACGCCTCAACCGTCGACGCCTGCTCGGTGGCGGTGCCGCCGTGGCGGGCGCGACGGGTCTCGGGTGGGGCGCGGTCGCGCTCACCGGCCGCGCCGAGGCGCCCCGGATTTCGGCGACCGAACCGTTCTACGGACCACACCAGTCCGGCATCGCGACCGATCCGCAAGCGCAGGCGGCGTTCGTCGCGTTCGACCTGAAGCCGGGCGGCACCAAGGACGACATCATCGGCATCCTCAAGATCTGGACCGCCGACGCGGCCCGCTTGACCCAGGGCAGCCCGGCTCTCGCCGACACGGAACCCGAACTGGCGCAACGACCTGCCCGTCTCACCATCACGGTCGGCCTCGGCCCCGCGGTGTTCGCCATCGCGGGTCTGGAGCACCGCCGGCCGTCCTGGCTTCGGCCGCTACCGCCGTTCGCCATCGACCGTCTCGAAACCGCCTGGAGCGACGGCGATCTACTGCTACAGGTCTGCGCGGACGAATTGATTACCGTGTCGCATGCGGTGCGTGTGCTGTGCCGGAGTGTCTCCTCGCTGGTCAGCGTGCGCTGGGTGCAGCGCGGGTTCCGCAACGCCGCACCCGGTCGCACCCCACGCAACCTGATGGGTCAAGTCGACGGCACGGTGAACATCGCGCCCGGCCCCGATTTCGATCGGCTCGTGTGGGACGACGGCACCGCCCAACCGTGGCTGGCCGGCGGCACCTCCTGCGTGCTGCGCCGCATCGCGATGACGTTGGACACGTGGGACGAAATCGACCAGGAGGGAAGGGAACTCACCGTCGGCCGCACCGTCGCCAACGGTGCCCCACTGACCGGCACCGACGAATTCGACGAACCGGATTTCGCCGCCGTCGACGCCAACGGCATCCCGGTCATCCCGCCGTCCTCCCACATCGCCCGTGCACACCACACCCACGACGGCGAGCGCTTCCTCCGCCGCGGTTACAACTACGACGACGCTCCCGCACCGGGCACGATCTCCAACTCCGGACTCCTCTTCGCCGCCTATCAACGCGACGTAGACACCCAGTTCCTGCCGGTCCAACAACGACTAGCAGAGTTCGACGCCTTGAACGTGTGGACCACACCGGTGGGTTCGGCGGTGTTCGTCATCCCGCCGGGAGTGCCGTCGCCGGGCGGGTACATCGGGCAGCCGCTATTCGAATCCTGACTGTGACCCCGGCCTGCCGCACCGAGCGGGACCGGACGGAGGTAGCCGGTGACGTCACGTGACACGAACGCGCAACGGCCGCCGCGTCGAGTAAACGCGGCGGCCGCAGGCCGAGAACGAATCTGTCAGATGCCGGTTCCCTGGAACCGCTTGGCATCCTTGCGAACCCCGAACGCCAAGATGACCTCCATGATCCCGAGCACGATCAACCACACGCCGACCACGACTGCCAAGGTGGCGACCGAGGTCAACGGCCAGGCGATCAGCACGATGCCGGCGATCACGGTGATCACGCCGAAGAAGACGGCCAGCCAGCGACCCGGCACGTCCGGCTCGGAAATCGCGATCACCACCGCGGACACACCACGGAACAGCCACCCGATGCCGATCCAGATGGCAAGCAGCAGAATCGAAGTCAGCTCGTCACGGAAGCAGAAGACGCCGATCGCGATGGAGAGCACGCCGCTGATGAAGGCGAGCACGCGGATGCCGGTACTGCTCGGTGCGCCGAACGCGGCCATCAGCTGCAGAAAGCCGCTGACCACCAGATAGATTCCGAAGAGGATGCCCGCCGCCAGCAGGGTCACACCGGGCCAGGCGAGAATGATCACACCGAGGATCACCGAAAGTAAGCCGGTGACCAGAACGGTTTGCCACGCACTGCGGGCAAGAGACTGCAAAGGACCCTCGAGCACGCTGTTTGTCGTCGTCATAGTCCGATGCTATGCCCCGGCAGCGGGTTTCCTGGATATTTGCTCACCGAACGCTGCGGTTCCCTCCCTGAACGCTGCGGTTCAGTGGGCTTGCCTGTCGAACAGCCGGTTCACCGGCCGATCCGACCCGCTAACCGCCCACCCCGTCGGTGCTCGACACGCCCGAGTCCGCTGTCGCAGGCGCCACGATGTTCACCATCCAGGCAACACCGAAACGATCTCGGCACAAACCGAACTCGTCGCCCCACATCTGCTTCTCCAGCGGCACCGACACCGTGCCCGCCTCCGATAGCCGGTCCCAATAACCGTGCAACTCGGCAACGTCCGTACCACTGAGGCTGATCGAAATGCTGCTTCCCGGTGTGTATTCCATGCCGGGCGGGGTGTCCGCGGCCATCAAGGTGAAGCCGCTCGGGGTCTCCAGGACGCCATGCATGACCAGGTCCGCACCGGGCGCGTCCTGGTCGCTGAATTCGCTGAAGGTGCTGATGGTCAGGGTGCCGCCGAACACGTCGCGGTAGAACTCCAGAGCTGCGCGGGCCGTGTCGCCGAAAGTCAGGTACGGGTTGAGCCGGGAGGTCATGACACGAGGTTAGTGCGCCGGCGGACAAGCGGCGATGAGTGACGCCTGACTCGCCGGGGTTTATGGCCTGACAGGGTCGGGTAGTAATCCCTAAGTGACTCTGGTCGTGTACGCCCATGTGGTGAAGCGGGTGGGTCGGGAATCGTGAGTCTCGGGTGGCTAGGAGAAGAGGGTGGCGGTTGTACTCGTGCTGCAGGCACGGGGCCTTGGTGATCTACTCACTGCGGTCCCGGCGCTCCGTGCGCTGCGCCGGGCAAGGCCGCACGACCACATCGCACTCGCCGCACCGCACCGGCTGAAACCGATCGTCGACCTGATCGCGTCCGTGGACACGATGGTTCCCACCGCCGAAATCGGCGGTCTGCGCTGGGACGCGCCCGGCCCGCAGCTCGCCGTCAACCTGCACGGGCCCAGCACCGAAAGCATTGTGCAGCTGGAGAAAACGGCCCCGGGCCGAATCCTCAGCTACCGCAACCCGGCGTTCCCCGAACTGACCGGCCCCGAGTGGCAGACGGACATGCATCACGTGGACCGCTGGTGCCACCTCCTCGAATCCGATGGGATCGTCGCGGACCGGCGCAATCTGGGTCTGGTGCCACCGGTGGCGACCACGAGTCACCGCGACTGCGTCGTCGTGCACGTCGGTGCGGGTGCGCCCGCGCGCCGCTGGCCGGCCGATCGGTTCGCCGCCGTCGTCCGGCATCTGCTGGTGCTCGGTCGTGAGGTGGTACTGACCGGCGATGAATACGAGCGGGAGGTCGCGCTGAACGTCGCCGCGCGGGCCGGCCTGCCGATCAGTCGAGTCCTCGCCGGCGACCAGAACCTCATCGAACTGGCCGCGACGATCGCCGAGGCCGGGCTCGTGATCAGCGGTGACACCGGGGTCGCCCACCTCGCCACCGCATTCGGTACGCGCACCGTCCTGCTGTTCGGCCCGACGCCGCCGCGCTGGGGCGGACCACCCCCGCACCTGCTGAACCGGCACGCCGTGCTCTGGGCGGGTCAGCTCGGCGACCCGCACGCCGACACCCCCGACCCCGGACTGCTGCGGATCGGTGTCACCGAGGTCATCAACGCGGTCGACAAGCAGCTCAACAACGCGTCCGCCACCCAGTCCCGCCGCACCCCTTATCGTCGCGTCGGCTGACGGCCCCACCCGCCGTCGGCAGGCCCGCACCACAACCGCATCACCGCCACCCACCGGTCGACTTCGCAAACTCGGCACTCGCGACGCACGCCGCGAATACCTGCGGCCCCCCGCGAGGAACCGCCGGCGCGTGCGAGGTGAAAATGGGTGCGGCGTGCGAGGTGACCGATCTCAGCACTCGCTGCGCCGAGAGGCAGCACGCCGCGGGCCCGGGCGTGTGCGACCTGCCGCGCGGATCAAATCACCCTCAGACTCTGCCGTCGGTCCGCGCGGTCCGCAACGCGGCCGAGTAGGCAGCGAGCGCACTCGGCCAGAACTGATCGAGATAGTCGCGGGCGTCGCCGAGACCTCGGGGGTCGAGCGAGTACAGCCTGCGGTTCCCTTCCGGACGCATCATCACCAGGCGCGCTTCGCGCAGAACCCGCAGGTGCTGCGAGACCGCCGAGCTGGTCACCCCGGTGAGTTCCGCAAGTTCGCCGACCGCGCGCGGAGCCTGCGGCAGCGCCTCGAAGATGGCACGGCGGGTCGGGTCGGACAGCGCCATGAGGGCGCGAACTCCATTAGTCGCCACTGAAATAGTGTGATCACCGAGCGACCATTTGGTCAACTCGGCGCCATACGGAATTCCTCCTGGTGAACATCAGAGGCGCGCAAGTGCGTTACACACTTGTAATACCCGAACTGGGCTTTTCCACCCTGTGACGGTAACCACAGGATTGCGGGGCTCGCATTAACCTCCCGTACGTTCGTTCTATGCCCGTGACCGTTCCGTTATCTTCTCGTCGGGGCGCGACCCGGACTCGACGCCACCGTGCCGCCACCCGCGCGGTGGCCGTGTCCGCGGTCGTCAGCGCCTCGCTCGGCGTGCTCGCCGCCGCCGATCAGCACTCGACCAGCACCTCCGGCCACCTGACCGCCGGAACCCTCGCCTCCGCCGACACCGCACAACAGGTCGCGTTCACTGCCTTCACCCCGCGTGAGGCGCAGATGCCGCAGATCGTGCCGGAGACCGTCGTGTGGGAGCAGAATCGTTTCGCCGTCGAAGCGGCCCGCCCCAAGACCGTCCGCCCGATCGCGGGCATCCTGACCTCCACCTTCGGCGAGCGCTGGGGCACGCTGCACGCGGGCCTCGACCTGGCCGACGCGATCGGCACGCCGATCGCCGCGGTCACCGACGGCGTCGTGATCGAGGCCGGACCGGCCAGCGGCTTCGGCATGTGGGTGCGGGTGCAGCAGGACGACGGCACCATCGGCGTCTACGGCCACGTCAACGACATCCTCGCCACGGTCGGCCAGCAGGTCCGCGCGGGCGACATCATCGCCACCGTCGGCAACCGCGGCTTCTCCACCGGCCCGCACCTGCACTACGAAGTCCATCTGCCCGGCGGTCAGCCGATCGACCCGCTCCCCTGGTTGGCCGGCCGCGGCGTCGACATCCTGCGCAACACGCCTTAGTCCGCCGCTCTTCGCGGGTCGATGAGGGGCTCGTGAAGGACGAACGCCCCGGCCGCGTATGTATCAACGGTGATACGTACGCGGCCGGGGCGTTCGTGTACCCGAGGGTGGGGCGTATGCCGAGTTCGAGAGAGCCGTGCCGTGTTTCGACGCCCGGCGCAACTACCTCAGACCTCCTGAAGTGCCTCGATGCGAGCCGGAACGTGCTTGTGCCACGGGGTTCCCGCGATGGCGTCGCGCCAGGTGACGTCGGTGAGTTCGTTGGCGGCGACGCCGGTGCGCTGCGTGCCGTCGCCATCGGGTAGGTCGAGGCCGAGACCGTTGGGCAGCGACACGTGACCACGCTGCATGCGGTCGTTGACCTCCACGGTCGAGATGGCGGTGCCGCGGCGGGTGGTGATGCGGGCGCGGTCACCGGTGACGAGGCCGAGGTGGGCGGCGTCGTCGGGGTTGAGCCGCAGGGAGCCGTTCGGGTCGCGATGGCGCCAGGTGCTGTCGCGGAAGATCGTGTTGGCCGTGAACGAACGCCGCTCCCCCGCGGCGAGGACGAACGGGAATTCGGCGCTGGTGTGGACGGACTCAGTGCTGGCGAGCTCGCGTAGTGTGTGCAGTAATTCCGGTATTGCCAACGGGATTCGCTTGTCGGGGTGCGGTACGTAGTCCCAGGCGTCGGCGTAGTCGTCGACGGTGAAGGTGACCCCGGAGCGGCCTGCGAGGATGGCGTCGAAGAGCGCGTCGGCGTCACGATGCCCGGCGCGACGCATGGCGGCGGGGTACACCTTCGCGACGCGCTGGGCCAACCCCCACAGCACCGCCGCGGCGCGCGCATCCTCGGGCAGGGTCGGGCCCAGAGTCTCGTACAGTACATACGGCGCCACACCCGCGAGCGACTTGTCGACCGCGAGCATCGCGGCGAACGCCCACTTGTACGGGCGGCGACCGAGTTTCGCGGCCGTCCGTAGTACGGCGAGTTTCCCTGCACCGACGGTGCCGAGCCTGCGCAGCAACCGGGCGTAGATCTCCGGCTCGGCCAGCGTGCCCGGTAGCGGGTCGAGGACCGGTGCGCGCAGGTGAAAGGTGTTGTGCGGGAACTCGAGATTGAAGAAGGTGGCTTCCCATTTCTCGAACTGACTGGCTGCGGGCAGCACGTAGTCAGCGTGACGCGCGGTTTCGGTGAGGGCGACGTCCAAGACGACGACCAGGTCGAGCGCGTCGAGCGCCTGCCGGAACTTGGCCGAATCAGCCAGGGAGTGGGCGGGATTGGCGGACTCGACGATCATCGCGCGGAAACGGTCCGGATGATCGGTGAGGATCTCCTCGGCAATGGAGTTACACGGCACCATGCCGCCCAGGATCGGCGCACCCGTCACCGGTGTGCGTTTGATGTCGCGGCTGTATCCGGCCAGCGGTGCCATCCACGAGTGTGGCTGCATGGCACCGGGTTTGGCGAAGTTCCCGGTGAGCAGCCAGAGCAGTTTGTTCAGATACGAGATGAGGGTGCTGTTGGGACTCTGCTGTACACCGAGGTCTTCATACGTGGCGACGCTGGCGGCAGTTCCGATGCGGTGCGCGGCGGCGCGTACGAGTTGTTCTGGTACGCCGCAGATTTCGGCATAGTCGGCGACATCGATGCCGGCGAATTCCCGCAGCACCGACCGGGAATCCGTGGTGTGTTCGGCGAGGAAACCATGGTCGACGAGGTCGTCCTGCACCAGAACGGCGAGGATCGCGGACAGGCACCAGGCATCGGTGCCCGGACGAAGTTGCAGGTGGATGTCGGCGAGATCGGCGGTCTCGGTGCGCACCGGGTCCAGCACGATCATGCTGCGAGCAGGGTCTTTGGCGATCTGCTGCAACACCGTTCGGGCCCGAGGCACGCCGTGCGACTGCCACGGATTCTTGCCGAGGAACACCGACACTTCGGCGTGCTCGAAATCGCCGGTGGTGTGGCCACCGGTGAGGTGCCCGTCGACCCAGCCTTCACCGGTCTTCTCCTGAGCCAAGGCGCTGGACCGGTAGCGGGCGCCGATCGCGCGGCGCAGGGCACCGCTGTACGCACCACCGAGATGGTTGCCCTGTCCCCCGCCGCCGTAGTAGAAGATCTTGTCGCCGCCGTAGCGGTTCTTGACCTCGATGAGACGCGTGGCGATCTCGGATATAGCTGTGTCCCACTCGATTTCGGTGAAACTACCGTCGGGTTCACGGCGCAGCGGTGCGGCGAGGCGGACACCACCGTTCTGATAGTGGTCCAGGCGCAGCGCCTTGTTGCAGGTGTAGCCTGCGGACGCGACATGTTCTTTGTCGCCGCGAATCTTGGCGAAGCGGCGGTCGTCGAGTTGGATCAGCAGGCCGCAGTTGTTCTCGCAGAGGATGCAGGCGGTCTTGTGCCACTCCGTGTTTGCGGCGGCACCACGAGTTGCCGTCGCGTTGGCGTCGCGAGACCGGTCCCCGTCGGCCTCGGGCCGGCCCGTTGCTGCCGCGGTCATTTGCTGACCTGATCCACGCGGGTGCCGTCCAGCCACGGTGTGAGGTCGGCGAGGAACGGTGTGTCGCCGAGGCGTTCGAGATCCTCGAGGAAGGCCGACGTGGTGCGGCCGGCCGCAGCGGTGGTGCCCGCGGAGATGAACCCGGCCTGCTCACGGTCGAGGCCGCGAGACAGCGACCTATCGGTGCCGAAGTAGATGGCGCGCTTGGCTTCCGCGACAGCGACGGGATTACGAGTAGCCAATCTCGCTGCGGTCGCCTGGGTTTCGGCCAGCAGCTGATCTTCCGGGACCAGCCGGTGCACCAGACCGAGTCGATAGCCTTCCCGCACCGACAGCGGTGCGCCTTCGAGAGTCACCTCGATTGCCTTGGCAGCACCCAGGAGTCGGGTCAGCCGCTGGGTTCCGCCACCACCGGGGATCAGGTTGGCCAAGGTCTCGATCTGTCCGAGTTCGACGTGGTCGGCGTCGGCCGCATAGCGCAGGTCACACGCCAGCGCGATCTCATGCCCACCGCCGAGCGCTGGGCCGTTGATCGCGGCCAGGTACACCACGCCGGAGCGATTCATCCGCAGCGTGGTCTTCTTCCATCGATGCCCCCACACCAGGCCGGCGCCGAGCCCGCCACCGAAACGCTCCGCCAGCCGGGCCGCTCCCGGCAACCGCATCGCCACATCACCGAACCGCAGGAACGGTGCGGCGACTCGGGCGGGGATGAACGGATGCGGCAGTTCGATCATGCCGGTCAGCGCGCGCGGGTCGGCGTGGGTGAGAAACCGGCCGGGCAGCCCGCCAGTGAGGACGACCGCACCTACCGTGTCGTCAGCATCCACCGCCGCGGTCAGCACATCCAGATCACGCACGAATTCGGGAGTGGCGAAGTTGAGCGGTGGCGCGACGACCCGCGCCGTCAGCACCCGCCCGTCTCGGGCCAGTTCGATGGTCTCCAGCTGGAGATCGGCGGCGGACATCGGCGGCTCCTTCGATGCGCATGGCAACGGCCGGACCACGAGAATGCGCCAACGCAAACCCGGTTCACCCGAACCCGTTCTGATTATGGTGTCCACCATAATAGGTGTGTCAAGGGGTACCACCCAGGGTGGAACGAGTCATCGGCGGATGCGGGACCGATAACGCTCGCTCGACCCTGCCCACGGGGAAAGGCGATTTCGCGCTCGGGATGCCGAAAACGGTGGCCTGGATGAGATCAGCGCTGCGGCCCGGACTCCGCGGGCCCGGCGGCAGTGGGGAGCAGGTCGCGCAGCTCGGCGACGACGTCGTCGAGCGGTGTGATGTCGCGCTGGGCTCGGCACAGCGCAATCGCGCCCTCGAAGGCGGCGACGGTGAGGGTGGCGAGGCGGCGGGCGCGCGCTTCCGAAACCCCTTCGCGGACAAGCACGTCGGCCAGCGAGGTTTGCCAGCGAGCGAAGATCTCCGCTGCGGCGCGGGCGAATTCCGGTGCGTCGTCATTGGTTTCGACCGCGACCGCGAAAATCGGACAGCCGGCGCGGAACTCGCTGTCGACCAGGGTGCGCCGCCACATCGCGCCGAACTGGTCGAGCGCCGCCACCGAGTCGTTGTCGTGGGTCAGCCGCTCGATGAACTCGGACATGACGGTCCCCGCCGTCACGACCGCTTCATTGACCAGCTCCGTGCGCCCGCCGGGAAAGTGGTGATACACCGAGCCGCGCGGCGCCCCGGTACTGCTGAGCACCCGATCCACACTCGTAGCGCTGGCACCGTGCACGCGCAACGACTCCACCGCGCCCTCGATCATGCGCCGCCGCGCATCACCCGGTCGCGGGCGTACGGATCCGTCACTACGCGCTCGGCGTGTCCCTGCCATACCGCCATGTTATGGGATGTGCCATAAAGGTGACGCGGCATGGGTCGAGTGATCGCAGGCAGAGCCGACCACACAGCTCCGCGATCCGCACGAATCCAGCTGATACCGGCTCTACGATGTCCCCATCCGAGGCGGTACTCATGGTCGACGGGACATCGCGGCGGCCTTACTCGCGAATGCCGCCATCTCATGTCCCGTCGAAACTCACGTCGTCCGGTGACCGACCCGGGTGGCATGGAAGTCGAGAAAGGCCGACAGGGTGTCGGCGGGGGCTTCCACCTGCGGGTAGTGCCCGACCTTCGGCAGTTCGATCACGTCAGGATTCGGGATCAGTTCGCGGTAACGGCGAGCCATGTGCGCCCCGGAGACCGGGTCGAGCAGACCGTCGATGAGGCGCAGCGGCACGACGGTGTCCCGGAGGGCACCGACCCAGCGCTCGCGATTCTTGCGGCGTTCGCCCATATAGCGAATCAGCTTGTGGCCGTTGCGTTTACCGCGCTTGCCACACCACAGCGTCCAGAACTGCTCCAGCTCTTCGCGCGTCGGCTTGGTATCGGGGCCGAAGACCGCGGACAGGCTGGCGGTGTAGGCACGCTCACTGGCCAGGAAGCTGAACACCGGTCCGAGCGGACTCGCCAGCAGGCGCTGCACCAACCGCGCCCGGTGCGTCTCGGGGAACAATCCACCGTTGAGCAGGCACACCGACTCGATCACCAGCGACTGGTCTCCCGCGGCGCGGCGCTCGGCATCGCGGGCGAGCAACTCCTGAGCGACGGTGTCCCCGTAGTCGTGAGCCAGGATGTGGACTCGGTCTACCCCCTGCTCCCGCAACAGATTCTCGTGAATGTCGGCCTGATCGGCGATCGAATACTGATAACTGCGCGGCTTCGCCGACCAGCCGAAACCGATCATGTCCGGCGCGAGCACCCGAGCAAACCGCTCGCACAGGCCCGGCCAGACGAGGTGCCAGTCCCAGGACGCGGTCGGGAAACCGTGGATGCAGAGCAGTGTGCCGTCGGCCCCACCGCCGTCGTCGCGATAGAAGATCTGATGGCCGCGGTGGGTGAACCGCCTGCCGTTCGCCCGCCAGGACGCAAACTCCTCCATGCCTACCTCCTTGTCGCCGACAAGCATGGCCCCTGAACCCCTCCGGCACAGGAAATCCGTCGACCGCGGACGTGTCATGTACCGCGGGCAGAGTTGCCGGAGATGCGCTCTGCGAGAATGCCACGGTGCATGTCGCGATCGGCCTGGTGGTTCTCGTTGCCTCGGCGGCGGCGCTGGCGGCGCTGGCCCGCCGGTTCGGTGTGTCCGAACCGCTCGTCCTGACCCTGGCCGGAGTCGCGGCGTCGTATCTGCCGTTCGTGCCGGAAATCCATCCCGATCCGGAGATCATCCTGCTCGGACTGCTGCCGCCGCTCCTCTATACAGCGGCGATCCGGACTTCGCTGGTGGACTTCCGCGCCAATTTGCGCACCATCGCGTCGCTGTCGGTGGGGTTGGTGCTGTTCACCACCTTCGCGGTCGCGGCGGTGGTGTGGTGGTTGCTGCCGGTGCCGTTCGCGGTTGCGGTCGCGCTCGGCGCGGTGGTGGCGCCGCCCGACGCGGTGGCCGCGACGGCGGTCGCCCGGCGGATCGGGATGCCACGCCAGATCGTCACCATCCTGGAAGACGAGTCGTTGTTCAACGACGCGACCGCGCTGGTGGCCTTGCGCACGGCGATCGCCGCGTCGGCCGGAACGGTGACGGTGTGGCAGGCAGGCGGCGACTTCCTGCTCGCCGCGGGCGGCGGTGCCGCGGTGGGCGTCGTCGTGGCGTATCTGCTTGCGCTGCTGCGCCGTCGGATCACCGACCCGGTGCTGGACACGACGCTGTCGTTCCTCGCGCCGTTCGCGGCATATCTCCCCGCCGAAGGGATCCACGCGTCCGGCGTGATCGCGGTGGTCACCTGCGGCATGATCCTCGGGCACGGTGCGCCGGTATGGCAGAGCGCGGCGTCGCGGATCGCGGAACGCACCAATTGGCGCACCATCCAATTCATCTTGGAGAGCTCGGTATTCGTCATCATCGGATTGCAGGTGCGCGCGATCCTCGAGGGTGCGTGGAGTAGCGGGCTCGATCACCGGACCGTGGTGGTCGCCGCCATCGGCGTGCTGCTGGCGACCATGCTGGCACGACCGTTGTGGGTCTTCCCCTGGTCCTTGCTGATTCGCCGAATCGGACCCACGGGCGGCGTTCCGTTGCCGCATTCGGCGGTGGTGTCGTGGGCGGGGATGCGCGGGGTGGTCACGCTGGCCGCGGTGCTGCTGTTGCCGGAGGACACGCCACAGTTGCCGGTGTTGAAGCTGCTCGCGTTGGTCGTTGTCGCGGGAACGCTACTGCTGCAAGGTACTTCGCTGCCGTGGTTGGTGCGGTTGCTGCACCTGCGCGGGCCCAGCCGGGCCGAGATGGCGCTACAGAAGGCGAACCTGCTTCAGCAGGCGACGACGGCGGGGCTGGCCGAACTCGACAAGTGGATCACCCCGAACACACCCGCCTCGGTCGTCGATTCGTTGCGCGACCGGGTCACCTGGAAGACCAACGCGGCGTGGGAACGGCTCGGGCGGTCCGAATCCGAGTTGGCCACTCCGACAGCGGAATACCGGCGGCTGCGGTTGGCGATGCTGCGGGCGGAACGGGAAACCGTACTGCGCGTGCGCGATTCGGGCTCCGCCGACTACGAGATCCTGCAGTACGTGCTGGCTCGGCTCGACCTCGAGGAGTCGATGATCGACCGGTACGACGAGACGGAAGAGGAGCGTCTCGAACCGCTCTCAGCGCCTGCGGTTGGCGACACGTGCGCACATCTTCGGGCCGCTCCGCTGGTGCTGGATCCGGCGAGCCCGGATGTTTGCGCCGAATGCGTCGCGGAGGGGATCAGCTGGGTTCATCTGCGAATGTGCCTGTCCTGCGGGCACATTGCTTGCTGTGATTCGTCCGTCGGCAACCACGCGACCAAGCATTACGGCAGTAGCGGGCATCCGGTGATGCGCAGCGTCGAACCCGGGGAGGCGTGGCGGTGGTGTTATGTGGATGAGCTGCTGGGTTGAGTGCTCGGCGCGATCAGACGCGCCCGCCCGGCGGAGGCACGAACTGAGCGACACTCGCGACCAGCAGGACCAGCACACCAACGGGACTCAGGCCCACAATGGGCAGGACGCACGCTCAACGGGCTACGTACTCAGCGGCGGGCGTGCGAATAGATCAAGCGCGCGTATTCGTTGAGCAACTTGTCCAGCGACAGGTCTTCACCACCGGCCGCGATCTGCTGATACCCGATCAGCATCGCCATACCGAGCCCGGTCACCACCGCCGAGGTGTCGTCGTCGCCGACAACGCCCTTGATGGCCTTATGCACTGTGCGCCTGCGAGATTCGTCGACGCGCTTGAGCGCCAGGTTCACCGATTCGTCGTTGGCGGCCCAGGCGCGGATCGCGGCTTCCGCGGCGTGGTGCAGGCCGGAGGCGAGGTCGGACATGGCGCGGATGTCGTCATCGGGATTGCCCTGGTTGAACTTCAGGGTGCGCAGGATCAGCACCTGCCGGTTCTCCCAGTGCTCGAGCAGCGCGTCGACGAAACCCTGCCAGCTGCCGAAGTGGTGATAGAACGAGCCGCTGGTGACGCCCAGCCGTCGGCACAGCACACCGATATTGAGACCCTTGAAACCGAATTCGGCGAGCACCTCCAGAGCGGTGTCGAAGTACTGCTCCTTGGTGACCACACGTGACATGCCGGGTGCCGTTCTGTTCGTTCGGGCAGGGGTGGGAGGACCGAACAGTACCCCATTGTCTCGCCGGCTCGTACGAGGATAACCAAGCCGCTACTGTGCCGTTCAAGCGACCCCAAGTACCTGTTACCGGGCGAAATACCTAGTGCGCGTGTGGAATCGAAGCCCGCAAAACATACCCGTACATCCGCGGGCCGCCCAGCCATCGCTACCGCCCCAACCCTGACAAGGAGAAGCATGCAGTGCTCGTGCATAACAGAGCAAACGCTCTGTTATAGTGACCGGCATGCCTCGCCCCCGCACCCACGACCCCGACATCGTGCTCGATGCCGCGGAGTCACTGGCCGTGCGGTCAGGCCCGGCCGCGGTCACCACCCGCGCCGTCGCGGCGGCGACCGGCGTATCCAACGGCGCGATTTACCACACCTTCGGTTCGCGCGCGGAGCTGCTCGGCCGCACCTGGTTACGCGCCGCACACCGTTTCTTGGCCTTGCAGTCCGAACTGGTCGACGCCGCGCTGGACGGACCGGATCAGCAGGACGGCATCGACGCGGTGATCGCCGCCGCCGAAGCACCCGTGGTGTTCGCCGAGAAGTTCCCGACCTCGTCACGGCTACTACTCACCATCGAGCGCGACGAACTGCTCGGTGACGTCCCCGACGCTATCGCCATCGAACTCGCGGACACCGACAAAGTGTTGGTGGAGTTACTGATTCGGCTGTCCCGGCATCTATGGGGTCGCGGCGACGGCCGCGCGGTCGACGTACTCACCGTGTGCATGGTCGACCTACCCACCGCGATCCTGCTGCGCCGCAACAGGATCGCCAATCCCCTGGCGCGCGAGCACCTTCGCGCGGCGGTGCGTGCGGTCTTGGATATAGGCCCACCACCATGACAGCAAGCAGTCTCACCAAAGTCCCGAACCGCACGACACAAGGAACCCCATGCCGACCCTCAGCTACCACGACAAGATCGCCGTCCTCGACCTCGGAGACGACGAAAACCGTTTCTCGCCAGCATTTCTCGAAGCTGTCAACGCCCAACTCGACACCGTCCTCGCTGACGGCGCACAGGGCCTCATCACCACCGCCGGCGGCAAGTTCTATTCCAACGGCCTCGACCTCGACTGGCTCGGCGCCAATGGCGACCGCACCCAGTGGTACGTCGGTGCAGTCCAAGCACTGTTCGCGCGTGTGCTCACCCTGCCGGTGCCCACCGTCGCAGCACTCCCGGGTCACGCATTCGGCGCGGGCTCCATGCTGGCGATCGCCCACGACTACCGCGTCATGCGCGCCGACCGCGGCTACTTCTGCTTCCCAGAGGTGGACATCCGTATCCCGTTCACCGAGGGCATGGCCGCGCTCATCCAAGCCAAGCTCACCCCGAAGACCGCTGTCGCCTCGATGACGACGGGCCGCCGCTTCGGCGGAACCGACGCTCTCGCAGTCGATATCGTCGACGCCACCGCCGCCGAGGGCGCGATCACCGACACCGCGCTGGCACTGCTCGCCCCGCTCGGCGGCAAAGATCCCGGCACCCTCGGCGCCATCAAGAACACCATGTTCGCCGGCGCGGTCACCGCGCTGCTGGCTGCCCGCCAGTCCGAGTGAACTACTCCGTCGCGGGCTGAACCTCGTCGTCGGACTCCGGTGGCGCGGCGGTGACCACATCGATCTGCTCCCCGATGTAGCGGACCACCACCGCGATCACCGCCACCACCGGGACGGCGAGGAACGCGCCGACGATGCCGTAGATCGACCCACCCGCGGTGACCGCGAGCAGCACCACCACCGCGTGCAACTGCATGCTCCGGCTCTGCAACACCGGTTGCAGCACATTGCCCTCCAGCTGCTGCACCGCGATGATGATGCCCAGCACGATCAACGCGGTCGTGAAACCATTGCCGACCAGCGCGACGAGCACCGCGAGCGCACCGGCCACGAACGCACCCACGATCGGGACGAAACCACCGATAAAGGTGAGCACCGCGAGCACCAGCGCCAGCGGCACCCCCAGGATCACCAGCCCCGCACCGATGAACACCGCATCGATCAAACTGACCAGCGCCTGGGTGCGGATGAAACCGCCGAGCGTGCCCCATGCCCGATTCAGCACCTCTTCGACGTGACGGCCGCTACGGCTGCCGAGCACGGCGTGCAGCCAGGGCAGCAACCGCGGCCCGTCCTTGACGAAGAAGAAGCTCAGCACGAGCACGAGGAACAGGGTGACGATCGCCGACGTCGCAGTGGACACACCGCTGAACACACCGCCCGCGATCTGCGCGGCACTGGACTGCAACCGGGACACGATCGCGTCGACCGCTGAATCGAGTTGCTCATCGCGAATCCGCAGCGGCGGTCCCTGCATCCAATCGCGCACCGTATTCACGCCCTCGGTGGACTTGTCCGCAAGGTCCGGGGCCTGGTCCACCACCGACGGCACGATCAACGCGATCACGCCGGCCAGCACGCCGACGAACGCGACCATCGTGATGGTCGCCGCCAAGGCCGGCCGCAAACCTTTTCGCGTAAGCCATCGGGTGGGCGGCCACAGCACGGTCGCGATGACAATCGCGAGCGCCACCGGCAGCAGGACCACCCACAGTTTCGCGAAGATGTACATCAGCACCCACGCGCCCGCGGCGATCGCGACAATGCACAACGCCCATTTCGCGAGCCACATGATGCCGGACCCGATCACGTCGCCGCGATCCGGTACCGCGTGGCTCCCGCTGGTCTTGTCGGTCTGGTCGCGACCCTTGCTGGTCTTGTGCTGAATGTCTTCGCTCGGCCCACTCACGGGCCAAGTCTTGCACGAGGGTGCGACGCGAGCAGATCATTACGTACCGCGCGCCGCGGTGGTCCAGAGCACGCTGGGCGGTCCCGCGGCGAACATTTGCATCGTCACCACCACACCGACACGGGTCGGTCACCGCCGCCACACCGACACGGTCCTGTCACCGCCGCCACACCGACACGGTCCTGTCACCGCCGCCCCACCGACACGGGTCGGTCCCGCCGCCACACCGACACAGCCGCACGCGCCGCCGGGCCGATCAGGTTGCACCGCCTCGTCACGCCGATGAGGCGCCAGGCCGACCTGCCGCCCACGACCTCGCCTCCACAGCACCGCCGGGCGGCGTCAACCAATCACTTGGCGGCCCGGGCCATCCCGCACATCGAACCGGCCAAGGGGTTCGACTCGGTGACACCAGAAAGTGCGTTCGATCGTCGCAAGAGTTCTGCGAACAGTTCGCTGCGGCCCACGAGGGCACCACCTCGATCGGCCGGAGCTGAGCCTGGTGCGTCCCACCGGCCGTCCGCTGACCGGGATCTCGACCCGCACCGCAGCACTGTCCCGGTAGGTTCGAGTGATCTTCTGAAGGAGGGCACTTTGACCGCCGCAGCCACGCTGGAACGCCACGGGCACATCGCCGTTATCACCCTCAATCGCCCCGAGGCGATGAACGCGGTGAATGCCGCGTTGTCGAGTGCGGTAGGTGCCGCGCTGGACGAGCTCGCCGCCGACCCGGAACTGCGAGTCGGCGTGATCACCGGAGCCGGGCGCGCTTTCTGTGCCGGAGCCGACCTCAAAGAGTTGGCGCGCGGCAACGGGATTCACGATCCGGCGCATCCGGAGTACGGATTCGCCGGGTTGGTACAGCATTTCGTGGACAAGCCGCTGATCGCGGCGGTCAACGGGTTCGCGCTCGGTGGCGGCACCGAGATCGTGCTGGCCAGTGACCTCGCGGTGATGAGCGAGGATGCCTCGCTCGGCTTGCCGGAGGTGACGCGCGGATTGGTCGCCGCGGCAGGCGGATTGCTGCGGCTGCCGCGGGCGGTGCCACCGAAGATCGCGCTGGAGATGGCGTTGACAGGCACACCGATCGATGCCGCGAGCGCGGCGCACTGGGGGTTGGTCAACCGCGTGGTGCCCGCCGATCAGGTGCTGCCCACCGCGCTGCGGCTCGCCGAAACCATCGCGGCGAACGCACCGCTGTCGGTGCGCGCCTCCAAGCGAATCATGCACCGCGTCAACGAGTTCGGCTCGGACTGGGATACGCCGATCTGGGAGATGAGTATGGCGGAAGCCGGTCCGGTGTTCGTCAGCAAGGATGCCCTCGAAGGTCCCCGCGCGTTCGCCGAGAAGCGCGCCCCACAGTGGCGCGGCGAGTAAGCGCCCCGTCTCGCGACCGGCACCCCAGAGCACGACGCGATCGGCGAGGCTTACCCGCAGCGCGATCAACAGATCACCGGCATCAGGCCTTCTCTGCCCCATTGAGGTGGGTGTCGAAAAAGCTGAAGATGCGCTGCCACGCATCGCGCGTCGCATCCTCGTTGTAGCCCAGACCGGTGACGCGCAGGACCGGGTCGGCGGGTGTGAGGTTGGCGAAGGCGTGGGTCACCTTCGGATAGACCTTGATGTCGTGCTCCACGCCGAGCTCGGTCAACGCTTCGTCCAGTTTGCGAGGCGCGCCGATCAGGATCGGGTCGCGCTGTGCGTAGCTGGCGACCACCGGGCACGAGCCCTCGAGCATGGCGCGGTAGTCGCCGTACAGGCTCGGGTAGAACGGCGCGGCGGCGTCGAAACCCTTCGGCGCGACCAGCAATGCGAAACCACCGCCCATGCAGAACCCGACCACGGCGGTGCGGCCGGTGCAGCCGGGTTCAGCGACCAACCGGTCGCGCGCGGCCAGGACATCACGCACCGGCGGGCCGTCTCCGCTGAACACCAAGGCTCGATAGATCGTCCGGATGCAGCGCACCCGACCACGGGAGAACAAGTTCGGCGCGATGACCAGATATCCGTAGTCGGCCAGCATGCGCACGGTCCGTCGCAAATCCGCACCGAATCCCACCCCATCGTGGATTACGACAACCCCGGGCCACGGCCCAGCACCGGACGGCCGCGCCAGGATTGCCTCGAGCCGTCCATCCGGTGCGGTGAGCTCAATCGTGTCCATGGCCATCGAATGTAGGTCAGTGTCTCAGACATGTACAGGGCGGGCCGGGAAAGGAGGCGGTAACTCGCGAAGGCGTGGGTGATGGCCAGCGCCGTGCATGGTCACGCGTTGCCAGTGGTCCGCCCATAGCAACTGGCGCATGCAGCCTATCGAATGCGCAGGGATGCGCCCACGACCACGGCGCTCCTGCGCGGCCGGTCAGCCTACCCCGCTGCCGCGATCGAAACGCTCACCACCGCGAGCGACAGCGGGAGCAGCCAGGCTCGCCGGATCAGATACCAATGCCGGTCGTCAGTGGAGCGCGGGGTGCTGCTCGGTGGTCTCGCGTGCGGACGCACTCGATGCTTGTCTCGGAAGGCGAAGCCGTTTGAGCGACAGCGCATTCAGAGCGACGATGATGCTGGATCCCGACATCGACATGGCGGCGATCTCGGGCCGCAGCGTGAAGCCGAACGCGGGAACGAACACGCCTGCGGCGATGGGCAGCGCGATGGTGTTGTAACCGACTGCCCAGGCCAGGTTTTGGTGCATCTTGCGCAGCGTGCCCCGTCCGATCCGCAGGGCGGTCGGTACGTCGAGCGGGTCGGAGCGCATCAGGACCAGGTCGGCGGTTTCGATGGCGACATCTGTTCCGGCGCCGATAGCGATACCGAGATCGGCACCCGCCAACGCGGGAGCATCGTTGACGCCGTCCCCGACCATCGCGACTTTCCGTCCATCACGTTGCAGCTCAGCGACTTTCGCGGCCTTGTCCTTCGGCAGGACCTCCGCGATCACGGTGTCGATACCGAGGTCGGCGGCGATGCGTTCGGCGGTCGCGCGATTGTCACCGGTCAGCATCACCACCTCGACACCCAGGTCGTGCAGCTCAGCGACCGCGGCCGCGGAGGTTTCGCGGGGTGCGTCGGCAAGGGCGATGACAGCGCTCGCCGTGCCGTCGATCGCGGCGAGGACCGCGGTATGTCCCGAGTCTGTCAGCCGATCACGTTCCGAGGCGAGCGATCCGATGTCGATACCTTCACGGTCGAACAACCGGCGGTTGCCGACCACTACCCGATGTCCGTCCACCTCGGCGACGGCGCCGTGACCCGGAACATTCTCGAACTTGCCCGCGGTCTCCATTGCGACGCTGCGGATTTCGGCGTGCCGGACGATCGCCGCGGCAAGCGGATGTTCGGATTCACGCTCGACGGCGGCGACCAGCCGCAACACCTGCTCGGCTGAATACCCTTCGGCGGTAACTACATCGGCGACTTCGGGCTCGCCCTTGGTCAGGGTGCCGGTCTTGTCCATCACCACCGTTCGGATGCGCGCCGCGGACTCCAGCGCCAGCGCATTCTTGAACAGCACACCACGTTTCGCGCCGAGGCCGGTGCCGACCATGATCGCGGTGGGAGTGGCGAGGCCCAGGGCGTCAGGGCAGGTGATCACCACGACAGTGATCGCGAACAGCATCGCCTTCGCGAAGGACGCACCGACGAGCAGCCACACCGTGAACGTCAATGCGCCGCCGAACACGGCGACCAGTACCAGCCAGAACGCCGCGCGGTCCGCGAGTTTTTGCCCCGGCGCCTTCGAATTCTGTGCCTGCTGAACCAGTTCCACGATCTGCGCCAGCGCGGTGTCGGCGCCGACCTTGGTCGCGCGGACTCGCAACGTGCCGTTCGTGTTCAACGACGCACCGATCACCGTCGAACCCGACTCCTTGTGGACCGGCATACTTTCGCCGGTCACCATCGACTCGTCGACCTCGCTGTCGCCCTCCTCGACCACGCCGTCGACGGCGATCTTCGCGCCGGGCCGCACCAGCAGCAGGTCACCGACCACCACCTCGGCGGTAGGCACCTCGACCGGCACGCCGTCGCGGATCACCTCCGCCTTGGGCGGCGCCAGATCCAGCAGTGCGCGGATGGCGTCGTTGGCCCCGCCGCGCGCCCGCATCTCGAACCAATGACCGAGCAGCACAAAGGTTGCCAGCATCGTCGAGGCCTCATAGAACACCTCACCGCCGCCGGTCAGCGTGATCGCCAGCGAATACAGCCAGCCCGCCCCGATCCCCACCGCGACCAACACCATCATGTCCAACGTCCGCGCACGCAACGCCGCCACCGCGCCGGTGAAGAAGATCGCCGACGAATAGAAGATCACCGGCAAGCTCAACACCAGCGCCCAAATATCCTGCCGCACCCCGAACGGCACCGGCAGATGCCACCCGAACATCTCGGTAGCCATCGGCGACCACAGCATCACCAGTACGGAGAACACGGCCGCGACAACGAACCGGTTTCGCATATCGGCGGCCATGTCCGCCATGGACATTCCGCCGTGTCCGCCGTGTCCGCCGTGATCGCCGTGATCGCCGTGATCAGCCTGCTCTTGACCGCCTCGGTCGCCAGTGTCGGTGTGGCCGCCAGTGTTTCCCTGGACCGCCCGCCCACGACCAGCGTGCCCATCATGGTCGGCGTGCCCATCATGGTCGGCATGGTCGGCATGGTCGGCATGGTCGGCATGGTCGGCATGGTCGGCATGCGCGAGTTGGTCAGCGCTGCCAACCAGCTCGCCGAGACCAGCCACCCTGCGCTCGCCGTGCCCATCATGGTCGGCGCCGTCGGTGCGGTCGGCGCGGTCGGCACCGTCGGTGCGGTCAACGCGGTCTGCGCGGTCTGCGCGCGCAACGCGGTCAACGGAGTCAGCGGAGTCAGCGTGGTCGCGGTCGCTCCAGTCGGCACGATCGGCATCCTCGCCGCGCTCGGTGCGGTCGGCGCTCTCGGTGCGGGCGGCACCATCGGCGCGTCCGCTGTGGTCAGCACGGCTCACGCTAGCGCCGTCGTCGACGCAGTCGGCTTGCCCAGCGCGATCGCCGCCGCCGGCAATGCCGCCGTTCTCGCCGTGTCGGCGATCGGCATCCCCTACTTGCCCGCCGAGGTCGGCACGGCCAGCGCGCTCATGCTGTTCGACGTCATGAGCGCGCCTGCCACGATCAACACGATCGCCGTGCGTATCGCCGACCTCCTGCGCGGCGTAGCCAGGCGTAGCACCGGCGGAGCTCCCCACGTCACCGCGCGCGTCCGGTTCGAGCATCGGGTCGCAGATGTGGGTGGGGACCGAGCGGCCTGCGCAGTGGTATCCGCACTCGCGGATCCAGTCGGCGAGCTCGGCGACCGAGGTGCGGGTGGGGTCGTAGGAGACGGTGGCGGTTTGGGCGGTGGGGTTGGCGGCCACGTCGAGCACGCCTGGTCTGCGGCGGAGTACGGCGGTGACGACGTTGGCCTGGCTGGCCCAGCGGACGCCGCGCACGTCGAGAACTGCGGTGCGGCGGTGCGTGTCGTGGTTCACGTAGCTCACTCCTCGTTCGCAGAGCTCGGCTCGATGGGACGAGCCGAGGCGTGCGGTTGACCCATCCGACCATATACCCCTACGGGGTAGGTGTCTAACGTGAATCGCCGTCTCCGAGGCTGGAACAAGGTCGCGGCAATGTCAGGTGAGCTCGTGGCGTGCATCTCAGCAGCAACACCACTCGCTGCATTCACCCGTCGACACGGAATTCACTCGAAACGTCCCCGTGCCAGTTCTCGCCATTTACCGTCTCAGAGAGATAGACAGCTGGATCGAACGGGGTTGCACATGACCGAGCCGAACACGTCCTGTGCCGCTTTTCAGCGGGTCGCGGCCATCGATCCCGACGCGGTCGCGGTCCGATCGATCGGCGGTGCGCAGAGTTTGACCTGGCGGGACTATGCCGCACAGGTGCGGGAAGTCGCGGCGGGATTGAGTGCGCTCGGGATCGGCCGCGGTGACACGGTGGCGCTGATGATGGCCAATCGGGTCGAGTTCTATCCGCTGGAGGTGGGCGCGCAGCATGCCGGGGCGACATCGTTTTCCGTATACAACACACTGGTGCCCGAGCAACTGAATTACGTGTTCGGCAATGCGGGCAATCGAGTGGTGATCTGCGAGGCACAGTACGTGGACCGGATCCGGTCGTGCGGGGTGTCGATCGAGACCATCGTCTGCCTGGACGGCACGCCGCCCGGAACGATCAGCGTTGACGAACTGAAGTCGTTGGGGCGCAGCAACTTCGACTTCGAAGCCAGCTGGCGCGCGGTGCAACCGGACGACATCGTGACGCTGTGCTACACCTCCGGGACCACCGGCAATCCGAAGGGCGTCGAACTCACGCACGCCAATCTGCTTTTCGACGCCCATGCCTTCGCCTCGGTCCTGCCCGTCCAGTTCGGCGACCGCCAAACCTCTTATCTACCAACCGCACACATGGCTGACCGCTTCACCGCGCTGTACTTGCAGGAGGTGTTCGGCATCCAGATCACCGTCGTGCCCGACCGCGCCCAACTGCTCGCCGCGCTGCTCGATGCCAGGCCGACAATCTGGGGCGCCGTCCCCCGCGTGTGGGAAAAGTTCAAAGCCGCACTGGAATTCGCGGTCGCCAACGAACCCGACGACGCCACCCGTGCCGGCTTGCAGTGGGCGCTCGGCGTCGCCGCACGCAAGGCCGGCGCGGGGCTCACCGGCGAACCGGTCGACGACGCGCTGGCCGCCGAGTGGGCGAAGGCCGATGCCGCCGTGCTGTCCAAGTTGCGCGCGAAACTCGGTCTCGACCAGGTGAAGTGGGCGATGTCGGGTGCTGCCCCGATCCCGCCGGAGACGTTGGGCTTCTTCTACGGACTCGGCATCCCCATCTCCGAAGTGTGGGGCATGTCCGAGGTGACCTGCATCGGCAGCGTCAGCCCGCCCGAGGAAGCCCGGCTCGGCACGGTCGGCAAGTTGCTACCGGGCCTCGAGGCCACCATCGCCGAGGACGGCGAATTCCTGGTCCGCGGTCCCTCGATCATGCGCGCCTACCGCGAAGAGCCGGTCAAAACCGCCGAAGCCCTCGACGCCGACGGCTGGCTGCACACCGGCGACATCCTCACCCAGGACCCCGACGGGTACCTACGCGTCGTCGACCGCAAGAAAGAAC
Organism: Nocardia ninae NBRC 108245; assembly: GCF_007990755.1. GTDB lineage: Bacteria > Actinomycetota > Actinomycetes > Mycobacteriales > Mycobacteriaceae > Nocardia > Nocardia ninae. Next base: position 280,122 of record NZ_BJXA01000001.1, read on the forward strand.
TCATCATCAACTCCGCCGGAAAGAACATGTCCCCGGCCAACATCGAGAACGCCATCAAAGCGGCGACCCCACTTATCGGCTCCATCGCCACCGTCGGCGACCAGCGTCCGTTCAACACCGCGCTCATCGTCATCGACGCCGAAACCGCCGAACCCTATGCGGCCCAACACGATTTACCCGATGCCTCCGCCGCCGCCCTGGCCGCAGACCCCGGAGTGATCGCCGAGATCGCCCGCGGTGTCGCAGCCGGCAACACCAAACTGTCTCGGGTAGAACAGATCAAGCGCTTCACCATCCTCCCCGCCTTCTGGGAACCCGGCGGCGACGAAATCACCCTCACCATGAAACTCCGCCGCAAACCCATCGCCGCCAAGTACGCCCCCGACATCGACCGCCTGTACACCCCCGACCTACTCCCCGGAGTCCACGAACCCACCGCCCCAGCCGAATCCACCACCTAGCCCACTTCTTCCCAAGCAGGGATACGCACGATCGGTCGCCGAACGGGACCAACCGCACTGTCGCGCCACCACGTCCCACCCAGCAGACCAGCAACCACCCAACGGGACACCACGGCGAAACCACCCGCACGTTCACGCCACCACGTCCCACCCAGCAGACCAGCAACCACCCAACGGGACACCACAGCGGAACCACCCGCACGTTCACGCCACCACGTCCCCTTCGGTGAACGGGCATGCTGAGGCGGCGGTGACCAGGCGGCCGCTGCGTGTCCATGGCGCTCTCGCATCGACCGCACCACGGCGGGACCCCCGCGCATTTTCCCGCCAGTATGTCCCGTACGGCGCACCACCCGGGTTGAGGTGCTGCCCGGGGGACATGACGGCGGCCGTATTCGATGTTCGGCGCCGCATGCCTCATACGGTGCAGATATTCACCGTTTGCCGCCGGCTACGTCCCATCCGGCTTCGGACGTCCACGTCGGGCTCGTCGACCGGGACATGACGACGTATTCGCCCAGCGTGACAGCGGACTGCTTCGGAGTTTTCGCCACCATGTCCCGTTCGGCGCATGTGGAATCGTCGAGCGGGACATGACGCAGGGCCTTCTCGACGTCTGCCGCAACCACGCCCCGTTCGGCGCACGCGAAATCGTTGAACGGGACATGACGGAGGGCCTACTCGCACTTTGCCGCAACCATGTGCCACTCACTGTCAGTCGACGGGGTGGAGGGATGCGGATACGCCCAGCGAAGGTGTTGGGGGGGCTACGTCATAGCGGGAAAGTCAGGCGTTCTGGGCGGATGTAGTCAGTCGGGTCGTAGAGGGAGCGGAGTTCGGGGCGGTGGGGGGTGGGGATTCGGGTCAGTTCGTCGCGCAGGGGTGGATCGTAGGTGGCGGCGCCTGCGGTGATGCCGGGGAGCCAGTTGTCGTGGTGGGTGGGGACGAACAGGGTGGGGGCGATAGCTTCGATGTAGCGGCGGGGGTCGCGGAGTCCGTTGGTGATTTGGTTGAAGCCTTGGACTGCGCCGATTTGGACGTCGGTCGGGGGTAGGGCGGCGAAGACGTCGAAGACGTTCGGGGCTTTCTCGGTGAGTGGGCCGGTGGAGTCGTGCCAGACCAGCGAGAAACCGGGGACGCGGAATTGGTAGAGGACGGATCCGCCTTCCGGGTCGTTCAGCCGGGGCACGTTCTGCAAGACACCGCCCAGGGTCGGTGGGTGTTGCACGAGGGCACAGAGGTCCGGCAACGGGAAGAACGGGGACGAGCCGCCGGGTCGTTCCGGGGCGGTTGGCGCGGAATGCACGTGCCGGATGGCGGTCACCTCGACGGCACCGACGGTGAAGTCGTGCCGCTCCCCGGGTGCCGAGTTCGCGTCGCCGAGTGCGACGGTCCGGAACGCCGGATCGCTCACCTGCGCACGGATACTCACCCCGTGGTCGGCGGTCCCGTAGACCACCGCGCCGGACGCCTGCGCGATCCGCCCCGCGTCACCTGCGTGATCGAAATGCCCGTGCCCGATAAAAATCGCCTCGGGTGCGAGGTCAGCCAAATCCTGCGGAGTCGCGGGCACGTACCCGGTGCTGGTCAGCCGCGGCACCCACGCGTCCAGCAGGAAGACCGACCCGCCGATGGCCATCGCATACGTCGTGCACCCCACCCACGCCAACACCACCCGATCGGCGCGCACCGCACCCGTTGCCGCGTCGACGGTGTCGGCTCCGAAGAACCGCTGCCGAGCGGCCACCGTCTGCGGGGCCGCAGGTTCAGCGGCGGCGGTCAACCGTCCTGCCGCCAGCAGAACCCCCGCTCCGAACACGCCACCCAGCACCGTCCGCCGGCCGATCAAGCCCCGCCCAGGAATGTTGCACACCGCAGTACCACATCACGGAACGCCTCCCCCGGCAACCATTTCAGGCGAACCGCTCGCTGACGCACCATGCCTCATTGCGGTAGCTCCGTGTCCGAGAATCGAATTCGATGATGACCGGACGTCGCAGTAGTCGCAGCCACTACCGGAAGCCGGGGCAGTTTCCGGCAGACGCGCCCGGGCACTCTTCGGCAACGGCGGCTCGCCAGCGACGGTGGCTCGCAGCAGCGGTGACTCGCAGCAGCGAGAAGGCGTACCGCCGCTGGCTTGCTTGCCCGAGCCTTCAGGTGCCTGGTTTCAGGCCCTCCCGTCACAACGATTCGGCTGCGGCAGCGCCATGACTCGTGAGCCGAACTCCCGCGAGCTCACTCAGCGCTGCAACGTCGTGGTGCAGACCCGGAGAGTGAATATGGCTTCGGCAGGACCGTGCTCGGGGAAGAACGGCCGGATCTCTTCGGTGAGCGCGTGCTGTAGCTCCGGGAGGTTCGCCTCGCTGGTCGCGGCGGCCGTGTTGCTTTGACTCACGAGATAGCCCGCGGCTGCCTCGCAGGTCATCGGAACTCGCCATTCATGGTCGGAACTGACGGTGGGGCCGAAGCCCGCTGCGGTGGCGGCGTCGGGATCGAAGTGCGGCCGACGGCGTACCGATGGATATCGGGACATGTACTCGCCGCGCATCCACTCCGCGAACGCGGGTCGGTCCACCAGGCGGCCGTGGAAGTAGTCGCTGTAGACGGCGAGCCCACCGCCGCGCCGCAGCACCCGGGCCAACTCGGCGAGCACCTGCGCCGGGTCGAACCAGTGGAATGCCGCAGCGACAGTGGCCAACTCGGCGACGCCGTCTTTCAACGGAAGCTGTTCGGCTGTCGCCGTGACGAATTGTGCCCGCGGATGCCGTTCAGCGGTGCGCACCATCGCCGCAGACGCATCGCAGGCGACGACCGACGCTGCCACGTCGAGCACAGCGCGAGTAGACAGTCCGGTACCGCAGGCGACATCCACCGCGACGCCTACGCGGCCGATCGTCAACTGCCGCAGGGCAATCCGCAGCGCCTGCGGATGGTAGTAGAGCCGCCCGCGCACATAACGCTCAGCGATCGCCGCACTGTCGAACGGATTGCCCATCCTGCCGCCCCTTTGCCGATCCCGATTCACCTGGCGTCACTAGCTACTGCCGCAGACCAAGCTTCGCCACACCGATCCGTAGAGCTGACACCAGCACCAGACGACCTCGTGACACGCCACCGACCAGCCGTAGGACGAACCGCGCGGCCTCGACCGAATCCGCCGCGTGGAAGAACTTCGACCACGCCAACAGCGTCTGCGCGGACTGCCCCACCCAGGGTGACAGCCGTCTGCCCCACGAAAATCATTGCCGATCAGCGTAACTCGCAGAAAGCCCATCGAGTCCCGATCAGTGACGAGCAAGACACTCCAGGCCTCGCGGCGGTATTCATGACAGGCACTGCCATTGGCTGTCAGCTCGCGGCGAGTGGCGGCGCCGACGACTGGACGCCCGACAACCCAGGGCCGCCAAGCTGACGACCGATGCCGCACGATCGGCCGGGTCGTTGCAGACCAGCTCGACCGACGTTGGCACCGCGAATGGCCATCATGTCGCGGAAATGACCGCCATTCCGCACTTCGCCGGCCACCTCGCGCATCCCACCGCGCTTTATGGGGAAATGCGCGAGGTGACTGATCCGCGAAAACTACAGGCTGATGCCGAGCAGGCCGTCGACAGCCGCTTTGATCGACGCGGGAGCATCGACATCCGTCCCACCGTAATCCAGCGCTTGACGAGCCCAATTGTCCAGCGCATCCAGCGCTTTCAGCGTATCGAGATCATCGGCCAGATGCTGACGGACACGCGCGATGGTGTCGGCGGCCGCGGGCCCTGAGGCGAGGGCGGTCGCGCGACGCCACTGGTCCAGGCGAGTCTTCGCCTGCTCGAGCACCGCGTCGGTCCACATCCGATCCTGCCGGTAGTGCCCTGCCAGCAGCCCGAGGCGGATGGCGGCCGGGTCCACCCCGCTGCGGCGCAGCGTGGAGACCAGCACGAGGTTGCCTTTAGACTTCGACATCTTCTCGCCGTCCAGCCCGATCAGGCCGGCGTGCACGTAGTGGCGGGCGAAGCGACGGCCCGCGATGAGCGACTCGGCGTGCGCGGCGGAGTACTCGTGGTGCGGGTAGATGAGGTCGCTGCCCCCACCCTGGATGTCGAACTCGGCGCCGATGCGGTTGAGCGCGATGGCCGAACATTCGATGTGCCAGCCGGGGCGGCCCGCGCCGAACGGGGCGGGCCAGGACGGCTCGCCGGGGCGCTCGGCGCGCCACAGCAGCGCGTCGATGGTGTCGCGCTTGCCGGGACGGTCCGGGTCGCCGCCGCGTTCGGCGAACAGGCGCTCCATGGTGGCGCGGTCGTAGCCGGATTCGTAGCCGAACTGCTCGGTGGCGTCGGCGCGAAAGTAGATGTCGGGGAACTCGGCGTCGTCGACGGTGTAGGCGGCGCCGGAGGCCAGCAGCTTCTGCACGAATTCGACGACCTCGTCGACGGATTCGATGGCGCCGACGTACTCGCGCGGCGGCACGATGCGCAGCGCCGACATGTCCTCGCGGAACAGTTCGATCTCGCGGGTGCCCAGATCGCGCCAGTCGATGCCGTCGCGTTCGGCCCGTTCGAACAGCGGGTCGTCGACGTCGGTCACGTTCTGCACGTAGTGCACCTCGTGGCCCGAGTCTCGCCAGAGCCGGTTGACCAGATCGAAGGTCAGGTAAGTGGCGGCGTGACCGAGATGGGTGGCGTCGTAAGGGGTGATCCCGCAGACGTACATGGTGGCGGTGGCACCGGGTGTCACCGGCCGCACCTGACGGTCGGCGGTGTCGTACAACCGCAACGGTGGCCCTGCTCCGGGGATGGTGGGTAGGGCTGTATCGGACCAGGACTGCATGATTCGAGGGTAAAGGTGTGGTCGAGAGCATCGCTCCCCGCCCCGGTCCAGCGGCCCTGGCAAGCCGCTGACCAGCCACTCCCGACCTGCGTTTTCCAGCAAATCATGGGATGTCAAGGGTTTCGCTCTCGCAGAATCTGCTGTCGGCCGAGGCGCTCCCGGCGCTGTGGGCAGATCCACTCCCGGCCTCGGTGCGGCACCGCGCGCCACCGAGTCGACCGCCGACGATATCGTCCCGGCCGCACGAGGGCAACGAGGGATTCCGAGTAGATCGACCCACGTTAGGCACATTGTGCAGTCCTGCCCGCAGTGCCGAATCGACTGCGCTCGGCACGGTGCACCATCGAGTAGCCGGCGCGTCGCCGCCGTCGACTGCCCCTTGGGTCCGTCGACCTCGATCCAGCTCGGCAGCAACACGTTACCGACCACTGTGGCGCGCGGAGTCCCCGAACGTGGTGCGCAAGTCCGTACCCAATGCGGCATCAAATGTGCCACCGCCCCAACGGCCTTCGAGACCCGACCGCTGACCGCTAGTGGCTTACGGGTTCCTCACCGGTGAGCGATGCCCGGTTCGGACTCTGGCGGGACACCAGCACGCGACCGAATCACGTTTACCCCCAAGCACAATCCCCGCCGATCCCGAACGAAACCCACCTCGTTCAGCACACAGTGCACCTTCGCACTCATTGCCATTCCCGAACCGACTCGGCACCAACCAGTTTCAGAACGCCGGCCACGGAATCGGCCGCGACGTCCGGGGTGTCGGCATCACCGGATCATCGACGAGCTCCTGAGTGCGATCGATCAGCGCCTCGATCTCGGCATCGGTGATATGCCCGGCGAGCTCGTCCGCGACCGCACCGGGCAGCTCTTTGGCGAACGCGGTGATGTCCTCGACGAGCGCGTCACTGAGCGGTTGCCCCGCCCACCCCCACAGCACCGTGCGCAATTTGTGCTCAGTGTGCAAGCAAATGCCGTGGTCGACCCCGTACACCTGCCCGTCCGTCCCCTCCAACGCGTGCCCGCCTTTGCGGTCCGCGTTGTTCAGCAGCACGTCCAGCACCGCCATCCGTTGCAACCGCGGATCATCGGCGTGGATCAGCGACACCTCGTTGCCTGCGGGGTCCTGAGCACGCAACACCTCCCGAAAGCCTTCGGGTACCGCCCCGGGCGGGCACAGGTCGACCAGGTCGAGCCGGTCACCCTGCTCGGTGTGGTTGTCCACGCCGTCGACCCACCGCTGCACCATGCCGATCCCGTACGGCCCGTCGCGCAGGATCGTCTCCGGAATCACACCCCAACCGAGCGCGGCGGAGATCCGATACGACGCCACCTCCCGGCCCGCGAGGGTGCCGTCGGGAAAGTCCCACAGCGGTCGCTCGCCACGCACCGGCTTGTAGACCACCCGGATCGGCGGCTCACCGTCATCGAGGATGTCGCAGACCACGGTCACGTTACTGGCGGTGCTGATCCGACCGATCACCGTCAGCTCGCCGCTGTGGAACCGGTCCCCGGCCCGCGTCACCGATCACTCCTCTAGCTCGGCGGCGCCGAAGATGTCGCCGCGTTTGTACCCGTTGGTGCGCACGCACATGTGCCCACGCGACGACAGCGGCTCCCCGCACAGCGGACACGGCGGACGGCCCGCCGCGATCACCCTCGTTGACCGCAGCGCGAACTCCCGCGCTTGAATCGGGGTGAGGAACACGCGCACCGCGTCCGGCCCCTCCTCGGTGTCGTCGAGCACCACCGACTCGTCGACCTCGGTCTCGGTGATCGCCAGTAACTCCACCACCACCGCGTTCGCGTCGGCGTCCCAGCCGAGCCCCATGGTGCCGACCCGGAACTCCGCATCCACCGGCGTCACCAGCGGCGCGGTATCGCCGATGTCCTCGGCCTGCGGCGGCACCTCGGCGCCGAAGCGACGGGCCACCTCGTCCAACAGCAGACCCATTCGGTCGGCGAGCACCTTTACCTGCTGCTTCTCCAGCAGCACGCTGACGACCCGCGGTTCCTGAACGGCCTGCAGATAGAACGCGCGATCGCCCGGCTCACCGACGGTCCCGGCGACGAAACGATCGGGGGTGCGAAATACATGGATTGCGCGTGACACATGCACCTCCTGATACGTGACCCTGATCGACTACCCACGGCGCTGGGATACAACGCCAACTATCCGTGTACAAGGAATCTCAGCGCTCCGCATTCCCATTATCCGCACTCCCGGTACCACCTAGCTCGCCGCCGGGAACGGGACCGGAGGTATCGACCTCGGCGTCGGGCTTGTCGGAACGGGAATCCGGAACGGGGCGTTGCTGATTCGACAGCGCGGACAAATCGGTACCGGTGTCGTTGAGCCGCCACACGTAGGGCGCGGTGGCGGTATAGCGGACAACACTGATCGACGCGGGCTCCACCACGATGCGCTGGAACCCGTCCAAGTGAATACCCAATGCGTCGGCAAGTACCGATTTGATGACGTCACCGTGGGTGCAGGCCACCCAGAGCGTGTCCTGCCCGTGCTGCTCGGCCAACGCCCGATCGTGCTCGCGCAGCGCGGCGACCGCGCGGCTCTGCACCTGCGCCAGTCCCTCACCGCCCGGAAACACCGCCCCGGACGCGTGCCGCTGCACCACTTTCCACAGCGGTTCGGCGAGCAGCTCGGCGATCGGACGCCCCGTCCATTCGCCGTAATCGACCTCGATCAGCCGATCGTCGAACACCGGTTCCAGCCCGAATTTCTCCGCGAGCGGCGCCACCGTTCGCTGACAGCGCAACAGCGGAGAGTGCACAATGCGTTCGATCGGCAGCCCGGCGAGCCGGTCGGCGACGGCCCTGGCTTGCTCCTCGCCGTGCTCGGTGAGCTCGACGCCGGTACTGCGACCGGCCAGCGTGCGGGCGGTGTTCGACGTGGAGACTCCGTGGCGGAGCAGAATCACCGTCATACGGTCAGCCTAGTCATGTCGCCGACGAGCCACCGGGCGCCGGCAGTCCCGTAAGGGTCAGACCGAGCCGTGTCGCCGACTCCACCAGAAATGATCACGTGGCCGACACGACACCTGTGGCCAGCAGACCCATGACAGTCAGACCCAGCACGATTCGATAGCCCACGAACCAGTCCAGCGAATGCTTGGCGACGAACTTCAGCAACCACGCCACCGACGCATACCCGACCACGAACGCGAGCAACGTCGCCACGATCAGCTGCGCTCCGCTCGCATTGAGCCCCTCACCAGCGGGTTTGAACGCATCCGGGATGCTGAAAAGCCCCGAGGCCGTGACCGCGGGAATCGCCAAAAGGAACGAGAACCGTACGGACGCTTCACGAGTCAGCCCGAGGAACAGACCGGCCGACGACGTGGCACCCGACCGCGAAACACCGGGAATCAGCGCGAGGCACTGGGCGAAACCCATCACCAAGCCGTCGCGAGTGGTGAGCTTCTCCAGCGGACGCGCCTTGCGCCCGTAATACTCGGCCGCCGCGATCACCAGCGCGAACGCGATGAGCATGAACGAGATCAGCCACAGATTGCGCGCCGCGGTACGGATCACATCCTTGAACAGGAATCCGAGCACGCCGATCGGGATGGTGGCGATGATCACATACCAGCCGATCCGGTAGTCCAGCTCGCGCTGCCGCTCGTCGTCGAAGTAGCGGTCGGCCTGCCCCGCCGTCACCACCGGAAGCCGCGTCGTGACCTGATCGGTGATCGGCACCGTTTCCCGCACCGTGAGCTTGCGCAGCACCGTGCTGAACCAGGCCTGCAGGATCCGCCAGATGTCCTTGGCGAAATACACCAGCACGGCGGCTTCGGTGCCGAGCTGGGTGACGGCGGTGAACGAGGCGCCCGCGTCGTCACCGAAGAACACCCCCGACACGATCCGCAGATGCGCCGACGACGAGATCGGCAAGAACTCCGTCAATCCCTGCACCAGGCCGAGCACGAGCGCCTGCACCCAGGTCATCGATTCGCCCGTCACGCACTCTCCTGGTGTCTCATGCCGCCTCCATGTGTTCTTGCCCGAAAGAACTGTTCCGCCTGGGCAATTGGTCATCAGATGGGTCGCACGCGAGTGAGCACCGGCGCAATCCCGCAGCGACAGTACAGTGTCGCGGACGCGGCGGCATGCCCGCACCGCCTCCGCGCAGCGGGTTCACAGGTATCTCTGACCTGCCACCCAGACATCGTCGACACTGCCGACCGGAAGCGAATTCGGCAGCCGAGTGGGTAACCGGCCTTCCCGCACGGTGGTTCGTCCGTCACACGACGGGTGGTGCGCCCGTCACGCGACAGGTAGTGCGCCCGTCACGCGACAGGTGGTGCGCCGCTCCCGCGACGCGCGAGCCACTGTGCGGGTAGGCGCCCGGACGCGCGCGCACGCTCTAGGCTTGGCGCCGTGACGATTGCGCGGACACGGTGATGGAACAGCGGACGGTCGGCCGCAGCGGCCTACGGGTGTCCCGGATAGGGCTTGCGACCCATACCTGGGGTTCGCATACGGATGCCGACGAGGCATCGGTGCAGTTGGTGGCATTCGTCGAAGCGGGCGGCACGCTGGTCGACACCTCCCCCGCGTACGCCGGTGGCGGCGCGCAACGGATCCTGGCCGAGTTGCTCGGCGATCTCGTCTCCCGCGACGATCTCGTGCTCAGCGGCTGCGCGGGTATCGCACCGCGGGTCACGCCCGCCCCCGCGGGACCGGCCGTGCCGGACGCGACCACCCGCACCACCATCGACAATTCCCGGCGCGCGCTGCTGCGCCAGCTCGACCGGACGCTGCTCGAATTCGGCACCGACCATCTCGACATCTGGAACGTGGCGGTGTGGGATCCACGCACCCCACTGGACGAGGTCGCGGCCACCCTGGACCAGGCGGTGCGCACCGGGAAGGTCCGCTACGCAGGCGTACGCGGATTCAACGCCTGGCAGCTGGCGAGTTTGGCCGCCATCGCCCCGATCAGCGTCGCGCAGACCCCTTACTCGCTGCTGGCCCGCGATGCGGAACCCGATTTCGTGCCCGCCGCGCTGCACCACGGAGTCGGCGTGGTGGCCTCGGCGCCGCTCGCCGGTGGCATTCTCACCGGCAAGTATCGCGACGGGGTCCCGGCGGATTCACGCGGCGCGGACGAGGCGACCGCGGCCGATATCCGCAGCAGTCTGGACGAGCGCGCGACCCGCGTAGTCGATGCCTTGGTCACGGCCGCTGACGGTTTAGGTACTTCACCGTTGGCCGTCGCGCTGGCCTGGATCCGGGACCGGCCCGGCGTCGCCAGCATGATCGTCGGTGCCCGCGATATCGGGCAGCTCACCGGTGTGCTCGCCGCCGAGACCCTCGAACTGCCGCGGGCCATCGCGGCCGCACTGGACGATGTCAGTGCGCGCACGGAGTGAGCGACTCGGCACCTGACATCGCGCTGAGCCCGGCAGACAGTAGTCCCGGCGGCCGGGCAGCGCGTCCCGCCGACACGGTGGCGCGTCCCGCGCGAGCACAATTCGCTGCCCCCGCGCACCCGCCGAGGCTCTCGCAAGTTCCCGAGGCTTCCGCGAGCAGCACAGCCGGCGGGGTGCTCGGCGCCGACCCGATGCGTGCCGCTGCACGACACGTCTTAGGCTTACCTTCATGAGTGTGACGTCCGGAAATCCGTCCGTCCGAACGCAGTGGACCGCCGGTGTCCGAGCCGGCTGGTCGCGCTGTGCGCTCGCCGTGCTCGCGCTCACGCTGGTCGCGGCCTCGGCCGCGTGTGGCAACGACAGCGCCGCGACGAGTACCGGACAGCGAGGTCCGGCCACCGCGACGCTGGACAGCCTCGACCCGGTGCCGATCGGGCCGGAACCGACGCCGACGCTGCCGGTCACCGTGCGCTCGTTCGACGGTGCCGACGTCACCGTCACCGACAGCAGTCGCATCGTCGCCGTCGATCGCAACGGCACCCTCTCGCAGATCGTTTACGCGCTCGGCATGGGATCGAAGCTGGTCGGGCGCAGCAGCGTCGCCTTTCCCGCCATCCATGACGTACCCAACATGGCGGGCGGCAATGGTTCGCTGAACATGGAAGGCCTACTGGCGCAACGTCCTTCGGTCTTCCTGACCGACACCGTCTCGGTCACGCCGCCGCTGCGCGAGCAGTTGCGTGCGGCCGGTGTCACCGTCGTCTTCTTCGATCCCGAGCGCACCATGGACGGTGTGGTCCCGCAGATCGAGGCCGTCGCCGCCGCGCTCGGCGTGCCCGACCGCGGCAAGGCGCTGGGCCAGCGCACCCGCGCCGAGATCGACGCCGCCACCGCCGCGGTGCCCAAGCAGGATCCGCCGCTGTCCATCGCGTTCCTCTACCTGCGCAGCACCGCCATCACTATGCTCGCCGGACCTGGGTCCGGCGCGGACTCGCTCATCGCCGCGCTCGGCGCCAAGGACGCGGGCGCGGCACTGGCCGAACCGTTCGTCACGATCACCAGCGAGGCGATGATCGCCGCGGCGCCCGACCTGCTGCTGGTGATGTCGGACGGGTTGAAATCCGTTGGCGGCGTGGACGGTTTGCAGAAGGTGCCCGGCATCGCGCAGACCCCCGCCGGGCGCAACAAGCGCGTGGTGGACATGTCCGACTCGGTCGTGCTGAGCTTCGGCCCCAACACCGGCCGGGTGATCGCCGCCCTCAGCGAGGCCGTCTACGGCGCTCGGCCCGCATGACCGGAACGGCCACCACCGAGACCGAACCGCAGGTGACACCCTCCGCACCGAAGTCGCGCGGACGTTCCCGTACGACGTTGGTATTCGCGGTCGCGATCGTCGGACTGATCGTCCTCGCGTTGGCCTCAGCCGCGATCGGGCAGGTGCCGACCACGCCCGCCGAGGTTGCGGGCAGCGTGTTTCACCGGATCGGGTTGGACTGGGGGCCGATGCCCGCGCATCCCGCCGGTGAGGTGACGCTGTGGGAGGTGCGATTCCCCCGGGTGCTGATGGCCATGCTGGTCGGAGCGGCGCTGGCCACCGCGGGCGGTCTGTTGCAGGGGGTGTTCGCCAATCCGCTTGCCGAGCCTGGTGTTATCGGGGTCTCCGCCGGTGCCGCGGTCGGCGCGGGCACCATGATCGTGATCGGGGGCGCGTTCGTCGCGGCGTGGTCGGTAGCCGCGGCCGCGTTCGTTGCGGGGTTGGCCACCACGCTGCTGGTGTATCTGCTGGCGCGGTCCAACGGGCGCACCGAAGTGGTCACCTTGGTGCTCACCGGTGTGGCTATCAACGCCTTCGCGGGCGGGTTGATCGCGTTCCTACTGTTCGTCGCCACGCCCGCCGCGCGCGACCAGATCGTGTTCTGGCAGTTGGGTTCCCTCAACGGCGCGACGTGGGATTCGGTTTACGTCGTCTCGACCCTCACCGCGATCGGCGTCACCGCCGCGATTCTCATCGCGCCACGGCTCGACCTGCTCGCGCTCGGTGAATCCGCCGCCCGCCACCTCGGCGTCGACGTGGAACGCTTGCGCCGCAACGTCATTCTGGTCGTCGCCATCCTCGCCACCGCGGGCGTGGCGTTCACCGGCATCGTGCTGTTCGTCGGCCTCATCGTCCCGCACCTGGTCCGCATGCTCGTCGGCCCCGCGCACCGCGTACTGATCCCGTTGAGCGCCATCCTCGGTGCCGTCGTCCTACTCGCCGCCGACGTCGCCGCCCGCTCCCTGGTCCGCAACGCCGACCTCCCGCTCGGCATGCTCACCTCGCTCATCGGCGGGCCGTTCTTCTTCTGGTTGCTGCGTCGCACGCGGGCTCGTGCCGGTGGGTGGGCATGATGCGCGTGGTCGGGCATGCGATGGTCGCGCACGCGGTGGAGTTTCGTGAACTGCGGGCCAGCGCAGAGCGGCACGAAATCGGTTGCGGCACTACGCAACTGCATGAGCGGGGCGACTATCGAGAGCAGCGCGGATCGACGTCGGTCCCGATCGCCGGCGATGGTTGCTGGGCAGGCTTGTGGCGCACCGCAGCGCTGCCACCGGTGCGGCCCGGTACAGATCAGCGCGGCGGCCGATCGGATCGGAGGTGGCGCGTGAGCAGCGAGCGGCGCCTATCGTCGGCGACAGTTCCGCACCAGGCGTGGGGCGCCGCGCATTGTGACTACCGGTGCGCCTCGATACGAATGAGTGTGGCGTCCCGGCGGTTCGGAGGTGGCGCGTGAGTGGGGTTCGGCAAGTGTTCGCGCGGACGCATGAGTTGCCTGCTGTGCCGGAGCAGGGTGCGGTGACCTTGCGGGCGCGGGGGGTGAGTGTGGATCGGCGGGGGGACAAGAGTGCGCAGCGGCGGGTGCTCGAAGCGGTGGACTTCGATGTTGTCGCAGGTGAAGTGGTCGCGCTGGTGGGGCCCAACGGGGCAGGCAAATCGACGTTGCTTGCCGCGCTGGCCGGCGAGTTGACGCCGAGCGAGGGGACGGTCGAGCTCGAGGGGCACGCGCTGACGTACTGGTCGCCGCTGGACATGGCGCGTCGGCGGGCGGTGCTCCCCCAAACCCATACCGTCGGTTTCCCGTTCACCGCGCGGGAGGTCGTCGCAATGGGCCGCGCACCGTGGCTGCGCACCGAACGACGCGAACTCGACGACGAACGGATCGCCGCCGCCATGGCCGCCGCCGACGTGGAACACCTTGCCGCCCGGTCTTTTCCGACCCTCTCCGGCGGTGAACGCGCCCGCGTCGCCCTGGCTCGCGTCCTCGCCCAAGACACCGGCACCCTGCTCCTCGACGAACCCACCGCCGCCCTCGACCTCGGCCACCAGGAAGCCGTCCTCCACCTGGCCACCAGCCGCGCCGAAACCGGCACCGCCGTCGTGGTCGTCCTGCACGACCTCGGCATCGCCGCCGCCTACGCCGACCGCGTCGCAGTCCTCGAATCCGGCTGCATCGCCGCCGACGGCCCACCCCGCCAGGTCCTCACCACCGACCTCCTCACCCGCGTCTACCAACACCCCGTCGAGGTCCTGAACCACCCCGTCACCGGCGCCCAACTGGTCCTCCCCGTCCGCCGCTGACTCTCTCTGCGGCACCCGTCCTGCCCGCCACTCACCCATCCGGCCACGCGGCCTCGCCCACTTCGCCCGCCATAACCACCCAGCCACGCCAGACCGGCCCGGCCGCGCCCGAGCAGCCGTTATCGCACCCGACGCTCGTCGTAGCGGCCGAGGCGCTAGAGATCCGGCCGTAGCGCCACAGCACGCAACTCCGCGATCGGCTCGACGCCCGCACGCTCGGCCTGACGCGTCCCCCACCCTGCCGGGGCGGGAGAGCAACGGATCGACCTGCGATCAGCCGCCCCGATTACCTGCCGGCCGCCCGGCAGACGCACGCTTCCCGACGCGGCACCAACGCCGCCACCATGTCCCACACGCACCCAACCCGAGCGTCGCGCGGAACATAGCGGCGGGTCCACTCGACATCTGCCGCCTCCATGTCCCACTCACAACCACCCGAGCATCGAGCGGGACATCGTGGCGGGTCCACTCGACGCGTACCGCCCCCATATCCCCACGCACCCCACCCGAGCGTCGTACGGGACATGACCGGCCGGTCTACTCGGCGTTGCCGCCCCCACGTCCCACACGCACCCATCCCGAACGTTGAGCGGGACATCGTGGCGGGCCTACTCGACTTTCACCGTCCCATGTCCCACACGCAACCAACCCGAGCATCGAGCGGGACATGGTGACAGGTCTATTCGGCATCCGCCTCGATGTGCCACTCGACGCTCAGGTTCGTTCCTGAGTCGGGCACCGGCCGGGCAGTGGGGAATGGCTCAGCTGCTGCGTATCAAACTGCCCTGCAAGCGAACTCGCAACCAGGCGTTGATTGCCCAGAGACCGAAGAAGATCATCCCGACGAGCGGTGTCGTCGCGCTCGCCCAGGCCAGTGCACCACCCCCGAACCAAATCAGTTCGAGGGCAAGGCGCCACCGCCCGGTGAGCGGGAAGCGGGGGTTCGTGCCCGCGCCGAACAGCGCCCACATGAGGATGAACAGGGTCGGGGCCATCAGACCGGTGACTACACGGACCAGCACGCTGCCGGGCATAGTGAAGCCCCACACTGCCGCTGCGGCAACAACTCCCAACTCCAACAGGAAGAACGCGACCTGGTTGGCACCCTTGAGCCCGGACATAACTCGACCCCTCAGCGCCAGATCAGCTTCAAAACCGCAGGAGTCAGCAACATCCGGATGACCGTGGCATCCAAAATCAGGGCAGCGATCATCCCGTAGGCGATGTACTTCATCAACACCAGATCGGAGAACCCGAACGCACCGGTGACAACGATGAGAATGGCTGCGGCGGAAGTGATCACCCCGCCGGTGTGGGCAATGCCATAGCGAATCGCCTCGGCGGGTTCGGCACCGCCGGCCCTTGCCTCCGCCACCCGCGACAGCAGGAAAACCTCATAGTCGGTGGACAACCCGAACACCACGGTCACGATCAACGCGAGTACCGCGAACATCAACGGCCCCGGCGTGAAATGGAAGAACTCCGCCCCGTGCCCCTCGACGAACACCCAGGTGAGCACCCCCAGCGTCGACACCAGACTCAACGCACTCATCGCAACAGCCTTGACCGCCAGCACAATCGACCGAAACGCCACGTACATCAGCGTCAGCGCCGCCATCGCCAGAATCGCCGCCAGCAGCGGTAACCCCTCCAGCAGCCCGTTGATACTGTCGCGTTCCAACGCGGGCACCCCGGCCACCATGACGTCCACGCCGGGCGGTTCCGGAATCGCCCGCAACGCCGAGATCACCCGATCGGAATCCTGCTTGTCCGCCAACCCCGCCTGCAGCACGTTGATGCCATCTTTGGTCGCCACCGATGGCTCGAACCGCCCGGTGAGCCCGGGAATCTGACTCGCCTGGAACCGAATATCACTGAGCTGCTGCGAATCAGCCCCCAGGACAACGAGTTTCAGCGGTTCGGTGCGAAAACTCGGAAACAGCTCGTCGAACCGCTCCTGCGCCACCCTGGCCGGATTCTCGGCACCGAGATATTTCTCACTGATCCCACCGAACTCGATGTTGCGGAACGGAATACTCAGCGCGAGCAGCGCGAGCACGATCGGTACTGCCACCGCCCACGGCCGCCGCATCGACCACTGCGCGAGCCGCGAGAAGAATCCCGCGTCGATCTGCGCCTCGGTCTTGCTGCGGGAGAACCGTTTCCAGCCCAGCAGATCGATCCGCCGCCCCGCGATGCTCAGCGCCGCGGGCAGCGCGGTCACCGAGAGCAGCGCGGCCAGCAGCACCGAGCTGATGCCGCCGTAGGGCACCGAACGCAGCACCCCGTTCGGAAAGATGAACAGCGCACCGAGACTCACCGCGATGATCGCCGCGGAGAACAGCACCGTGCGCCCCGCCGTCGCGACGGTGCGCGCGGTGGCGTCTTCCACACTGCGACCCGCGGCAAGTTCCTCCCGGAACCGCGTCACGGTGAACAACCCGTAGTCGATCGCCAACCCGAGACTCACCAAAGTCATGACGGTGCTGGCGAATACGTTCACATCGATGACCCCGGTGAGCGTCCGCATGATGCCCGCCGTGCCCATGATCGTCATGCCGCCGATCAACACCGGCAGCAACGCGCCGATCACCCCGCCGAACACGAAGTACAGCAGAATCGCCACCAACGGCAGCGCGATGATCTCCGCCCGGTGGATGTCGTTCTGCATACCGGTGTTCAGCCCCGCCAGCACCGGCTGCAAACCGGCCAGCTGCACCGTGGTGCCGCCGGGTCCGCCACCCGCCTCCCCCGCACCCAGGTGGTCCTTGATCGCGGTGTAGTTCTCGACGGTGGCCGTGCCCTCGCCGCGCAGCCCGACGCTGGCGAACGCGTGTGTGCGCGTGGCATCGGTGGCGTTGGCCGCGAACGGACTGTCCCAATAGCTGTCGATCTTCAAGATGTTGTCGGGAAACCGCGTCAGCAACCCGCTCAGCGCACCGGTCACCGCAGACCGCACGGCCGGATCGTCGACGGTGGTCCCCGCCGGCGCGGTGTACAGCAGGATGAGGTCACTGTCGGTGTCGCGCCCGAACGTCGCGTCGGCGATCTTGGAGGCCGCCACCGACTCGCTCGACTCGTCGAACCAGCCCTCCTGCGTCAACCGGTCCGTGAGGTCGCGCCCGAACCACCCGGATGCCAGCACCGCCAGAGCGAACAAACCGAGCACGAGAAACCGGTGGCGATAAACGAACCGACCCCAGCCCAGCAGCCCGGAGTGCAGCATCGAATCGTTCTGCGAGCCGCGAGTGCGCGAAGTCCGCAAATCCGACACAGTCAGCCGCAGGCCGGCGTGCGATAGTCCGCGGAACGCAGAATCCCGCACAGGTCGGTTCGCGAGATCTTCCACTTGCCGTCGAGCAGCACGAAATGCACCACTGTGGTGCGCACCGCGGTCCCGCTGCCGTCCTTGTCCAGGCGCATGGTCGCGGTGAGCGTGCCGTCGTGGTTGTCGAACACCGGATCGGTGACGCCGTAGACGGCCCGCGGGTTGTCCTGCAGCGCCTTGTACATGTCGGGGATCGCGGTCTTGAACGCGTCACCGTCCTCGATGAGGTCGGTGCGTTCGCTGTCCGGCAGTCCGGGATCGAGCGCGCGTTTGATCTGCGCGTCCAGCTGAGTGGCCGTCGGCAGCGGCGGGTGCGCGGCGATGGAGGAGGTGGTGATGGACGCGGACAGCGACGCGTTGGCCGACGAACGCGCGGCGTCGACGGCCGCCTCGTCCGGTCCGGTGCTGCATGCCGCGGCGGCGGCCACCAGGAGGAGGCCGGTCGCGGTCAGCGCGGTGCGGGCGAGATATGTGTATGGCATCACCATCTACATACCATCAATTACGGAACTGATGCGTCCCAGCAACGCCCGCACGGTGGTGACTTCGCGGTCCGGGGCCGCGTCCACGGGCACCGCGTCGGGGATCATGTCGCGGACCAGCGCGACGACACTGCGTTCGTCGTCGAGGTCGATATCGGTGACCCGGGCCTCGGCGACCGCGACGACGTCCTCCGGGCCGGGCACCGCGCTGACGAGGTCGGCCCGGTAGATCTCCAGCGTCAACGTGGACCGGACCGTGCGGAACGCGTACGGCCTACCGTCGCCGGTAGTCCCGAACCCGTGCGCGAACGGACCAACGGTTACGTCATCGATGGCAAATCCAGACGTGTGGTCGGCTATCAACCGGATCTCCCTGATTTGGACACTGTTTCAGCTCAACCGTAACCCGCATCACCGACATTCTCCCCCAGCCGCCACCCCGGTACGCCGCGATGGTGCGCCATCATGGTCAGATGGTGGAGTTGCGATGAATCGTCGGTAGAAGGAGTTCGGTGGATGCGCCCTCGCGGCTGGGTTGGATTGGCGGCGTTCGCGGACACCTCTGTGATTACGCTCCAGGACCGTAACCGCGGCGTTCGATCGGCGACACGCCCGGGAGTCTTCCGCGTCACCACCGCGTTCGTCGGCGTGGCGACACTCGCGCTGCTGGCCGGCTGCTCCTCCGGCTCGAATAGTGACAACCTCCCCACCCGGGATCCAGCCGTTGCTGCGGTCTCACCCGCCGGGACAGCTCGTCCGGCCGGTGAAGTGGTCGGACTCCCCAACCCCGTCGGCGCGCTACTCGCCGAGGCGAGCACCGGTCAGGTCGCCGCGCTGGAGGCCGGCGAAACAAATAGCACGCTCCTCCTCTTCGACCCCGCGACGCCCAACGGCACACCGCGCGCAGTGTCACTGCCCGCGCACGGCGCGAGCCTCGCCCAGGGCAAGCCAGGCGAACTACTGATCCCCGCGCCCGATCGGATCATCCGCGTCGACGTGGCCACAGCCACCCGCACCGAGCTCCCCGTGGACGGCGACGCCAGATCGGTCCAGCGCCGCGACGACGGCACCCTGCTCGTCGGCACCGCGGACGGCAAGGTCCGCACCCTCGATCCCGAAGGCAAGCTCGTTCGGACCGTCGACGGCCTGGCCTCCGCCGACGCGCTCGCCGTCACCGAGGACCACGTGGCCGTGCTGGACCGCCGCCAGACCTCGGTCACCGAGATAGAACTGGGCAAAAAGAACCTCGGCTTGGCTCTGCGCGCAGGCGACGGCGCCACCACCATGATCGCCGACCGGTTCGGCAGGATCATCGTCACCGACACCGACGGCGGCGAACTATTGGTCTTCAGCGCCGGACCTCTCCTCCTGCGCCAGCGGTTCCCGGTAAACTCTTCGCCTTACGCGCTTGCCTACGATCAGCGGTCCGACACCGTGTGGGTGACGTGCACGCAGAGCAACGAAGTCGTCGGATTCGATCTGTCGACAGGTATTCCGACCGAGGTCGGCCGCTACCCCACGGTGCGGCAACCGAATTCGGTGACCATCGATCAGCGCACCGGTGACATGTTCGTAGGGTCCGCGGCCGACGGCGGTCTGCAGCGGATTCGCGCGGACGATCGGAAGAAAGGCCAATGATGACTCGGGCAACGCGCGCAGACGACGAACCAGCTTCACCACGCGAGCAGCGAGCGCGGCGCAGCGCACTGCCCGCAGGCTGGGAAACCACCAGCGACGACTACGAATACGTGCCGCTGCGGCTGCCACCCGAGGTGACCAGGGTGACCGCGTCCATGCGGCTGGCCATCCAGGCCGAGTTCGGCGGCTGGGAACTGTCCCGCGTGCGGGCCTATACCGACGGTAGCCGCCGGGTGCTGCTGCGCCGCCGAAAAACCGCACTACCCCTGCCGGAACCGGGAATGTGAGCTGATGTACGCCCTGCTATTACGCCTGATGTTCCTGGTTCCGCCGGAACGCATCCACCACTTGGCCTTCGGCGTCTTACGCCTGGCCGGGCGCTTCGCGCCCACGCGCTGGCTGATGACCACCGTCTTCGCCACCCACGATCCGATCCTGCGCAACACCGCGTTCGGCGTCGACTTTGCGGCACCGGTCGGCCTGGCCGCCGGTTTCGACAAGAACGCCGACGGTGTAGACGCTTGGGCGCCATTGGGTTTCGGCTTCGCCGAGATCGGCACCGTCACCGCCCAGGCGCAGCCCGGCAATCCCGCGCCTCGACTGTTCCGGCTGCCCGCCGACCACGCGCTGATCAACCGTATGGGCTTCAACAACTTCGGTGCCGCGGCCGCCGCCGAGCACCTGCGCCGCCGCCGCGGTGACGTACCCATCGGCGCGAACATCGGCAAGACCAAAATCGTCGAACCCGCCGACGCCGCAGACGATTACGCGGTCAGCGCGGCACTGCTCGGCCCGCTCGCAGACTTCGTCGTCGTCAATGTCAGCTCCCCCAACACTCCTGGACTGCGCGACCTGCAGGCAGTGGAGTCGCTGCGCCCGCTGCTGCAGGCCGTGCTCGACAGCGTCCAGGTGCCGGTCCTGGTGAAGATCGCCCCCGACCTGTCCGACGAGGACATCGACGCCGTCGCCGACCTGGCCGTGGAACTCGGCCTGGCCGGCATCGTCGCCACCAACACCACCATCCGCCGCGATGGCCTGCGCACGCCCGCCGACGAGGTCGCCGCCATGGGCGCGGGCGGACTGTCCGGCGCTCCCGTCGCCGACCGCTCGCTCGACGTGCTGCGCCGTCTCTACCGCCGCGTCGGCGACCGGCTCGTGCTCATCTCCGTCGGCGGGATCGAAACCGCCGATCAGGCGTGGGAACGCATCCGCGCGGGCGCCACACTTCTGCAGGGCTACACCGGGTTCATCTACGGTGGTCCGTTCTGGACGCGCAAAATTCACCGCGGACTCGCACAACGCTTGCGCGACAACGGGTATCAGAACATCGCGGACGCGATCGGCGCGGAGTACGCGGCCAACGCCTGAGCTCGCCGCCTGCTAGCCGCGAACGAACGGCGGATCGATGGCATGCCCGTGCTGATGCGCTCGCGCCGACCGCTCGCCCGGCGCCGGTTCCGCAGGCGGCGCCAACCGCGCCGCCATCCGCCGAGCCAGCAGCACTATCGCCTCGGTCAGTGTGACGCCCAGTGCGCTGGCGTAGTTGGTCATCCGAACCATCGCCGCCGGATCGTCCACCGCCTTCGGGTCGCCGAGCAGTTCGTCGAGTTCCATGCCCGCTCGTGCCTGGTCACGGGTCAATTGCCGGTCCGGCAGCCAGCTGAGCTGCCACACCTCCATGCTCGAATCCGCTGCCCGATGGGCGGATTCGGGTGTCCTGTCACTGGTCATCGACCAGGCCGTCACGTCAATGGTCACGACGTCCTCCTGTCGTGCATCCGGTGTGCAGTCGGAAACTGGGGTGCTGCACGGTGGTCCCCCGTTGGTCGGCGCGCGACAGTCCGCGTGGTGCCGAACGGCCTCGCTCCTGGAGGTGGAGGAGACCGCGCCGGGACGTGACGACCGCTTCCGGGGTGCGTCGAATCTCGGCCGAAGGTGCTGTGTTCGAAGAATCACGCTCGTCACCAGGCCCTCCCGCGTACCTGGCGGGGCGATCGAATCGCCAATTTCAGTGTGGCACTTGCCGTTCTCAATGGTCAATTGCCGATGTCCATCGATAGTTGACGGTCCGCCGCCTCCCTAAACCTCCTATCGTGCACGGCAGGGGATGACGACCGGCTTCAAGGCTATGGAGAGTGGGTCTCGAAGATGCCTCCACTGCATTCCAGAATGGTTGCCGTACGCGGAATCTTGCGGGTCGTAAAGCCCGCGCCACCGCCCCGCGTGACTTCATCTTCGACGACTACTTCGCACGTAAGCACCGTCAGCAAGCCTGCGATCTGGCTACGATAAGTGAGCCGCGCCACTCCTGGTGCGCCGACCCGTGAGAAACTGACTGAGGCGTCATTTCATTGTGTCAGGATCGGGTCTCGAATCGCCCGCGTGTGGACGCCGCGAGGCGCGATTCATGGCATGAATATCGGGAACAGGGATATGAAGACAGACATCGGCTATGCGCACAAATCGGGCAAAACGGTCTACACGGTTCCGGAGGCGTTCCAGGAGACCCGGACGCTGCGACCCGAGCAGGTGGCGTTGCGGACGGTCGGCGGAACACAGCAGATCACCTGGCGTGAGTACGGCGAACGGGTGCAATCCATCGCGGCGGGCCTGGCCGGACTCGGTGTCGGGCCCGGCGACACCGTCGGGATCATGCTGACCAACCGGCCCGAATTCAATCTGGTCGACACCGCGGCGCTGCACCTGGGCGCCACCCCGTTCTCGATCTACAACACGAGTTCGTCCGAGCAGATCACCCATTTGTTCACCAATGCGGCGAACAAAGTGGTCGTGACCGAACAAGTTTTCCTGGACAAGGTCACCGGTGCGGGCGTCGAACTCGCGCACATCATCCTGGTCGACGGCCCGGCGGCCGACACCATCACGCTCGCCGAGGTCGAGGCGAATCCCGCCGCCGACTTCGATTTCGACGCGGCCTGGCGGGCGGTCAAACCGGATGATCTGGCCACCCTGATCTACACCTCGGGCACCACCGGCCCGTCCAAGGGCGTCGAGGTCTCCCACCGCAACGTCATCGCGCAGATCATCGCCCTGGTCAACGGCCCGCTGCCGGTCGGCCTGGATGACCGTTCGGTGTCGTATCTGCCCGCCGCGCACGTCGCCGACCGCATCTCCTGCCACGCCATCAACCTGATCACCGGTGTCCAGGTGACCACCGTGCCGGACCCGCGCGAGGTCGCCGCGGCCCTGCCCGACGCCCGCCCGACCACCTTCTTCGGTGTGCCGCGGGTGTGGCAGAAGATCAAGGTCGGTATCGAGGGCAAGCTCGCCGCCGAACCGAGCGGGGTGAAGAAGGCGCTCGCCAACTGGGCCATCGAGACCGGAAAGGCCGCGGCCCGAGCGGATCTCGCCGGTCGCAGCCGTGGCCCCGTCTTGGCCGTGCAGCACAAAGTAGCCGAGGCGCTGGTGCTGTCGAAGCTGCGGCACGCCATGGGTTTGGACGCACTGAGCGTGCCCGCCTCCGGCGCCGCGCCGATCCCGCCGGAGACGCTCGAGTACTTCATCGGCCTCGGCTTCCCGATGAGCGAGGTGTGGGGCATGTCGGAGACCACCGGCGTCGGCACCTTCACCGAGAAGGACAAGCCGCGCCCCGGCTCGGTCGGCCGCCCGGTCGACGGCTTGGAGCTGCGACTGGACACCGACGGTGAGGTGCTGGTGCGCGGGCCCATCGTGACCCGCGGCTACCGCAACATGCCGGAGCAGACGGCGGAGGCGATCGACGACGACGGCTGGCTGCACACCGGCGACGTCGGCACCCTCGACCCCGACGGCTACCTGCGCATCGTGGATCGCAAGAAAGAACTGATCATCAACGAGGCGGGCAAGAACATCGCGCCGAGCAATGTCGAGAACGCGGTGAAGGCGGTGTCCTCGCTGGTCGGCCAGGTCGTCGCGCTCGGTGACGCCAAGCCGTACATCGCCGCGCTGATCGTGCTCGACCCGGACGTCGCGGCCTTGCGCGCCAAGGAATTCGACGCCACCGACGCCGATGTGGCGACGCTGGCGACCCGCAAGGAGATCGTCGACGAGGTGCTGGCCGCGGTGCAGGCGGGCAACGTGAAGCTCTCCCGGGTGGAGCAGATCAAGCGGTTCACGATCATCGGCGGGATTTGGGAGCCGGGCGGCGACGAGCTGACCCCGAAGATGTCGCTCAAGCGCTCCCCGATCGCCACCAAGTACGCGGCCGAGATCGAGGCGCTCTACGCGAAGGAGCCCTCGGACAAGGTCGTCAACGTCAAGTAGACAACTCAGTCCCTGATAACGACTGTGGCCCTGGGCATTTCGCTCAGGGCCACAGTCGTCCAGCGATTACTTCTGCTCGTAGGTACCCACGATCGTGGCACGCGCGATAGCGTGCGAGAAGAGGTTGAATCCGAGGTAAGCGGGCGTGGCCGACTCGTCGATGCCGAGGCTCTCCACGTCCACCGCGTGCACCACGATGAAGTAGCGGTGGTAGCCGTGCCCGGGCGGCGGTCCCGCGCCGACGAATCCGGCGAACCCGCCGTCGTTGCGCAGGGTGATCGCCCCGGTCGGCAGCGCACCGCCCTCCTCGCCGCTGCCCGCGCCGGTCGGCAGCGAGGTCGCGCCGACCGGGATGTCGGCCACCGCCCAGTGCCAGAACCCCGCCGCGGTCGGCGCGTCCGGATCGTACACGGTGACCGCGAAACTCTTTGTCTCCTCGGGGAATCCGGACCAGGACAGCTGCGGCGAGATGTCCTTGCCGCCCGCGCCGAAGACGCCGCTGACCTGATCGTTGCCGAGTGGCTGACCGTCGGTGACGTCGTCGGAGGTCAGCGTGAACGACGGCAGCTGCGGCAGCGCGTCGTAGGGATTGTAGGAGTAATCGGGCACGGGTTGTCCTTTCGTCAGCTGTTCAGCAAAAAGTGTTCCAGCACCCGGGTGCCGAATTCGAGCGCCTCCACCGGAACTCGTTCGTCGACGCCGTGGAACAGCGCGGTGAAGTCCAGTTCCGGCGGCAGCTGCAGCGGCGCGAAGCCGAAGCAACGAATGCCCAAGCGGGCGAACGCCTTCGCGTCGGTGCCACCCGAGAGCATGTAGGGCACGGTACGGCCCTGCGGGTCGTGGGCGAGGATCGCGTCGTTCATCGCGTCCACCAGGTGACCATCGAAAGTTGTTTCGTAGGAGTCGAGTTTGGTGATCCACTCCCGTTCGACGTCCGGGCCGATCAGCTCGTCCACCTCCCGTTCGAACGCCGCCTGCCGGCCGGGCACCACCCGGCAGTCGACGACGGCCTCCGCGGTCTGCGGGATCACGTTGGCCTTGTACCCGGCCTGCAACATGGTCGGGTTCGCCGTATCACGCAGCGTCGCACCGATAATGCGGGAGATGGTGCCCAGTTTCGCCAGCTGTCCCTCGATGTCGGGGCTGTCCGGATCGAACTGCAGTCCGGTCTCCTCGGCGACGGCGGCCAGGAACTCGCTCACCGAATCCGACATCACCACGGGGAACGTGTGTTTGCCCAACCGCGCGACCGCGTCGGCCAGGATGGTGACCGCGTTGTCCTCGTGCAGGAACGAGCCGTGTCCCGCACGGGCCTTGGCGCGCAACCGCATCCAGCCAAGCCCCTTCTCCGCCGTCTCCACCAGATACAGCCTGCGTTCGGTGCCGTCCGGGCGCGGCACCGTCAGCGAGAACCCGCCGACCTCCCCGACGGCCTCGGTGATCCCCTCGAACAGGTCGGGCCGGTTGTCCACCAACCACTGCGAGCCCCACTTGCCGCCGTTCTCCTCGTCGGCCAGGAAGGCGAACACGATATCGCGCGGCGGCACCGTGCCGTCGAGCTTGAACTGGCGGGCGATCGCCAGCATCATCCCGACCATGTCCTTCATGTCGATCGCACCGCGGCCCCACACGTAGCCGTCGCGCACCGCACCGGAGAACGGGTGCACGCTCCAGTCGGCCGCCTCGGCGGGCACCACGTCCAGGTGCCCGTGCATCATCAGCGCACCGCGGCTGGAGTCCGCGCCGGGCAGCCGTGCGAACACATTCCCGCGCCCGGGCGCGCCCGACTCCACATACTCGGTCGTATACCCGGCCTGGTGCAGTTGCTCGGCCACCCATTCCGCGCATTCGCGCTCGCCCTTGGTGGTGGCCAGGTCGCCGGTGTTCGAGGTATCGAACCGGATCAGCGCGCTGACCAGGTCTACCACCTCATCGACCGCGCGAGAGCTGCTGTTGGGGACCGATCCTTCGACAGTTGTGGACACGTACCCTTTCCTACCACCTGCCCGGACTCCGGTTTCCCATCCCTCCCACCGCGGCGTACCCGCGCTGGGCCGGGCGACACAGCGTACGGTGCCGATCGGCCCGGCCGCAGGGTTCAGCATCACGGTGATCGCAACGCCGTAAGTCGCACGGCGGTAACGGATCAAGGCGTGTCGAGCGCCAGCTTCAGTCCGAGGACGACCAGCACCGAGCCGGTGAGGCCCTCCATCCCGCGCTTGACCGAGGGCCGATCGAACCACGACTTGGTGAACCGGACGCCGCAGATCAGCACCGTGGACCACAGCACTCCCTCGACGAAGTGGATCAGGGTGAGTGCCGTGCCCATCAGCAGATGCGGCGCGTGCGGTGGGATGAACTGCGGCAGCATCGCGATGTAGAACACGCCCACCTTGGGGTTGAGCAGGTTCGACGTCGCACCGCGCGCCCAGGCTCGCAGCACGCTGTCGCTCGCGACGGCGCGGTCGTCGACCTGGCCGGCACCGAGGTCGCCGGAGCGCAGCAGCGCGACCAGGCTGGTGAGGCCGAGCCAGATCAGATAGATCGCACCGGCGATGCGCAGCACCGTGTACGCCCATTGCGAGGTGGTCAGCAACACCGACAGCCCGCACGTCGTCGCGATGCCCCACACCAGCAGTCCACTGCCTACCCCCAGTGCGGTCGCGAACGCGGTGCGTGTGCCGCGGACGATCGCGGAGCGCAGGACGAGGGCGGTGTCCAGGCCGGGGACCAGGGTCAGGAACCCCGCGACGACGGCGAAGGACACCAGTGCGGTCCACACGCTCACTTATTCAACCTATCCGTTGATTACTTTGTGCCCGTGCGGTTTCCGTCAGCGATTGAGGTGCTTGTGCACCGCGTCGTTCATGCGGCCGAGCATATCCGCGAGGACCGGGCGGTAGGTCGCGAAGTTCAGGCGCGCGAATCCCGCACCGCCGGGGCCGAAGTCCGGGCCGGACAGGAGTTTTACCTTCGCGTGCTCGAGGAAGAAGTCCGCGGGGTCTCGGTCGAGTTCGAGCGCGCGACAGTCGAGCCAGGCCAGGTAGCCCGCGTCGGGGCGGTGGAAACGGATCTCGGGTCGCAGCGTCTCGGCGACGAGGTCGCGGTTGGCGGTCAGCAGTTCTCGCGTCGCGGCCAGCCATGCGGCACCCTCGCGCCACGCGGTGCAGGTCGCCAGCACGCTGAGCGCGCTCACCTGTCCGTACAGCTGCGGTGGTTGCGCGTCCAAGGCGGCGCGGACCCGGCTGTCGCCGACGTGGGCGACGCAGCACCGCAGTCCGGCCAGATTGAAGGCTTTGCTCGCGGAGTTGAGAGTGACTGTGCGTGCGGCGATTTCCGGTCCGAGCGAGGCGAACGGGGTGTGCCTGTGCCGCTCGTGTACGAGCTCGGAGTGGATCTCGTCGGCGATCACCAAAACGTCGTTGCGGGCGGTGATCTCCGCGATGGCCGTGAGTTCGCCGCGATCGAACACGTGCCCCGTCGGGTTGTTCGGGTTCACCAGAATCAAGGCGCGGCAGTTGTTGCTGCGGGTCTCCTCGGCCATCCGGTCGATATCGAAGGTCCAGCCGTCGGCCTGCTCGACCATCGGGATAGGTACCAGGCGTCGTCCCATGAGCTCGATGGTTTGCAGGAACGGCGGATACGCGGGGGTGTGCACGGCGATCGCGTCGCCCGGCCGGGTCATGAGTTGCAGCACGATCTGCAGCACCTGGATGAGCTCGGTGAAGACGTACACGTCGTCCGGGTCGATCCGGAAGTCGTACTGCTCACGCATGCGATCAGCGAACGCTTCCTGCAACGGATTTCGATCGGGACGCTCATCCCACGCGGGATAACCGAGGTCGCCGTCCACCGCCTGCCGCAGCGCCGCACGCACCGGATCCGGCACCGCGAAGTCCATGTCCGCGATCCACGCGGGCAGCACATCCGCTCCGGCGCGCGCCCATTTGATGCCCACCCGCTGCCGCAGCACGTCGATATCGACCAGATCTTCCATGAGCTGAACCCTAGAAGGAACGCCGCCGGACGCGATTGACAATTTTCCCACTCTCACGCAAATTTATTGCGTGAGTGCGCTGCCGTTGGACGATATCGATCACCTACTGCTCGAGCTGGTGCAGGTCGATGCGACGCGGCCGCTGCACGAGCTCGGTGAACGAGTCGGCCTCTCCCCCAGCGCCGTCCAGCGCAGGCTCACCCGGCTGCGCACCGGCGGGGTGATCACCGCGCAGGTCGCCGTGATCGATCCGCGCACCGTGGGCATGGGTTTGACCACCGTCGTGCTCGTCGAACTGGCCGAAGACGACGCCGACCACTACCTCGCGTTCTGCGAGCGCATGCTCGCCGAACCGGCCGTGCAGCAGTGCTATTCCGTTGTGGGACAGTGGGATTACGTCGTGGTCATGATCACCGAGGACCTCGCCGACTACCGCCGGATCTCGAATGAGCTGTTCGTCAGGGACAAGTCGGTGCATCGCTACGAGACGCTGCCGACCTACGAAAGGGTCAAAGCCCAACTCGCCGTGCCGTTGTCGACGTCGCGCCCAGAGACCAAACTGTAATGGGCTTCACAGGAACTGCACGGCAAACCGTTGCCGACTGCACGGATTAGCGCGCTTTACTGGAAGAGTGCCGAGCGGCACGCGGCAAGGGTGCAGTCCGAGGAGGTCAGGCATGTGCTCGGCACCTGTCACGGACGGCCCCGATCCCGAAGTCGTGCGCCTCAGCGGTACCGCATGGGAGTCGTTGAGCAGGCGCGGTTCCCGCACCCTCAACGCCGACGACGCGGCCGCCGTGATCGATCCGGTCACCGGGAAGACAGCGTTCGTGGTCGCCGACGGTGTCGGTGATCATTTGCCCGCCGCTCGGGCGGCACGCACTGCGGCGGACGTCGCCGCGCACGTCGGCGCCCGTACCGGCGCGTTCGCCGGAATCCTTGCGGCCCAACGCGAATTACTGCGGCAGTTCCCACAAAACGAAGCCGACAGTGTGCTCGTCATCGCCGTGCTGCCGTCTCCGGGACAACCGGACGGGCCGTGCGAAGTCGCCTGGGTCGGCGACTGCCGCGCCTATCGCTGGAACGGGCGGGTGCTGCACCAGATCACCACCGATCACACCGTCGGCGAATTCTGGCGCACCCGCGGTTACGGTCCGGCACCGCGACTGGATCACGTGGTCCTCACCTCGGTCCGCACCGTCCGGCCCGCCGACATCGGTCACGCGAGCACCGGCTCCAGTACCGGCAGGCTGCTGCTGAGCACCGATGGTGTGCACAAGCGCCTCGACATGGCCGCGATCAAAGCGATGCTCGCCGAAGGGGAATCACCTGCCCACGTCGCGGAAACTCTGGTGGACAACGCCCTTCGCAGCGGCGGTACCGACAACACCACCGCCCTCGTCGCCGATTGCGGACCTTTCCTCGAGCGAACCAGTGACGACACCGAGTAAGTGACGGCTGCCGGCTTCGAATGCGCGACCGCCGTAGCGGTGCGCAGCTGGTTCAGCATCGACGGGACTGGCAGCAAAGTCGAAAGGCCCGCCGTGTACTCGAGGGCAGCACCTGTCCGATATCCGGCGAGGTTGCCACCGTAGCCCGCCGGCACAGGTGTTCTCCGCCACTGCGTCCCGCCCGCCGCCCGACTCCGCGCCGAGCGGGAGATGGTGGCGCCTCCACTCGCACGTCTCCGCCACGGCGTCCCTCTCGCCGCCGGACTCCGCTCTGAGCGGGACATGGTGGCGCCTCCACTCGCACGCCTCCGCCACGGCGTCCCTCTCGCCGCCGGACTCTGCGCCGAGCGGGAGATGGTGGCGGACTTACTCCGGCGATGCGTGACCTCTGTTCCGTTGATACTGAAGTGCGCAGCCACCGCCCGTGCAAGGGCGGCGCCACCATCTCCCGCCCGGCGAGGAAGGCAGGCGACGGGCGGAACACAGTGGCGGACCGTGCGAGCGGGGGCGCCACCACGTCCCGCCCGGCGCAGGGTCGGCGGCAAGAGGGACGCAGTGGCGGAGACGTGCGAGTGGGAGCGCCGTCATGTCCCGCTCAGCGCGGACTCGGGCAGCGCGCGGGACACGATGGCGGAGGCATGCAAGTGGAGGAGCCATCACGTCCCACTCGGCGCGGAGTCGGGCGGCGGACGGGACGCAGTGGCGGAGAAGTGCAAGCGGGGGCGCCACCATCTTTCGCTCTGGGGGGAGGCAGGCGAGGTGGCGGACCGTGCAAGTGGTTGGGCGCCACCACGTCCCGCCCGGCGCAGGGTCGGGCAGCGGGAGGGACACAGTGGCGAAGAAGTATGAGTGGGAACGCCTTCATGTCCCGCTCAGCGCGGACTCGGGCAGCGCGCGGGACACGATGGCGAAGACGTGCGAGTGGAGGCGCCACCATGTCCCCCTCGGCGCGGAGCTCAGCGGCGGCAAACGTACGAATCGGAGCGCCACCAAGTCCCACCCGACGCCGAGCCGCGCGGCCAGCGGA
This sequence comes from Nocardia ninae NBRC 108245, assembly GCF_007990755.1. Classification (GTDB taxonomy): domain Bacteria; phylum Actinomycetota; class Actinomycetes; order Mycobacteriales; family Mycobacteriaceae; genus Nocardia; species Nocardia ninae. Next base: position 310,599 of record NZ_BJXA01000001.1, read on the forward strand.
ACATGGTGGCGGAGACATACGAGAGGGGGCGCCCTCACGTCCCGCCCGGCGAGGAGCCAAGCGGGCAGCGGGACACAGCGGCGGAAACGTACGAGTCGAAGCGCCACCAAGTCCCACCCGACGCCGAGCCGCGCGGCCAGCGGAACATGGTGGCGGAGACATACGAGCGGGAGCGCCCTCACGTCCCACCCCACGCCGAGCCGCGCGGCGCGCGGAACATGGTGGCGGAGACGGACGAGCGGGAGCGCCCTCATGTCGCACCCGGCGCCGAGCCGAGCGGCGCGCAGGACCGCAGCGGCGGAGGCATACGAGTGAGAGCGCCACCACGTCCCGCCCGGCAAGGAGCCAAGCGGCCAGCGGGACACAGCGGCGGAAACGTACGAGTCGGAGCGCCACCAAGTCCCACCCGACGCCGTGCCGGGCCGTAAGCGGGACACGGGGGCGGAGAAGCGTTTGTGGGCGTGCCTTCATGTCCCTCGATCATGAACGGAACCAATGAGGGAACGGCTGCTTCGGGGTTCGGATCTGCACCGCCTGTGGATCGTCTGGAAAGCAGGTGGATCCTCGAAATGCTGCGCCGCCGAACATGCATTTGCTGTTAATTCGCTAAGCTATTAGTTCAATGATCACACTTCGGTAACTTCGCCAACTCATGGCGGTCTACCAGGGCTAATCTTCGACGGTTGCTGTTCTACTATGCCCATGCCGGGGTTGCCTCGGCCGCTCAACCATGCACTCGGAAATCTGGTGTACCGAACTTTGCCCGGGAAAGTGGAGTGGGATGGCTCAGGAATTGCTCGTCGCTCTCTGTGCCGCGATGATCGCGGTGGCGGTATTGGTTGTCGGGGATCGGATACGTCCGAAATCATGGCGACAAAACAGTGACGAGTCGTCCAGTCACCTCGCGCTCGATCTGGCGAAGACCATCTTCACCGCGGTGCTCGCCTTCGTCTTCGTGGCCTGCTGGAACCAGAATCAGAACGCGTACAACCACACGATCACCGAGTCGAAGGGCCTCGTCGATACCCACCTGGCCATCCACGCGCTGCCAGCGCCGGACCGGGAGCGGATCCACGACAAGGTCATCGCGTACACCGATCAGGTCCTCACCGAGGAGTGGCCGCTCATGGAGCGCGAGCGACGGCTCAGCCCCGACACCGAGAAGACGCTCAACTCGCTGCGCGCCGCCGTCATAGCCGTGCAGTCGGAGGATCCGACCGTCGTCGAGGCACGCACCCGGGCGCTGACCGGCATCGACCGCGTCACTCAAGCCCGCCACGATCGCGCCATCGACGTGGTCCGTAACCTCCCCCAATTCCTCTACATCGCACTGTGTTTCGGCGCGGTACTGGTACTGCTGAACCCGGTGCTGACCGGCATGCTGGTCACCCGGCGCAGCGTGGCGATGACCGCGCTGCTCGGCGTCATCATCGGCTCCGCACTGCTGGCCATCCACGACCTCGAGCGACCGTTCTCCGGCGTGCTCGGCGTGCCGACCGACGCCTTCCGCTACGCCCAGTCCCAGTACGAGCCCAGCAGCGACAGCCCGATTACCACCGCCGAATGAGTCGTCCACAGTTGCGGCCGGACGGCATCGCGCCGCGGATCACCAGAGGCGCAAGAGGTTTCGTCGTCGTGAGCGCGTTCGTACCCGCGGCACTGCTGTTCGGCGGCCGGTCCGCCGCCGACAGCGTCCCCGACCTGCCGCCCGTCGCCGAGGTGACCGCAGGATGGCTGGCGCAACAAGGCTTCTCGGCCAGCGGTGCGCCACCAGCAAGCTCCCCAGGGGCTGCGGCCCAACCAGACTTCTCGACCGGCGGTACAGCCGAGCCGCACATCTCGTCCGGTGGCGTGCCATCAGTAGGCGACCCAGGGGCCGCAGCTCAACCAGACTTCTCGACCGGTGGTTCGGCGCAGACCGACGCACCGGCTGGTGGCGCGCCGCCTGTGGGCGCGGCGCAACCAGAATTCTCGACCGGCGGCACTGCCCAGCCGGACGTCTCGCCCGGTGGCGCGCCACCAGTAGGCGACCCAGGGGCCGCAGCTCAACCAGACTTCCCGACCGGTGGCGTGGCCCACCCCGCCGGTGACGTCGCACAGCAACGCTTCGGCAGTGGCGGATCCGCTCAGCCCGACGTCCCCGTCGGCGGTGCCGGACCAGCAGATGCCCCGAACGCAAGCACGCCGTCGGCAGACGTCCCGGCGGGCGGCACAGCCCAACCAGACATCCCGACCGGAAGCTCGGCGCCGCCAGGCAACTCAACCGGAAGCTCAGCTCCGGCAGATGCCTCCAACGGAAGCTCGGCCCCGTCAGCTGCCTCAACCGGAAGCGCTGTCCTGCAAGGCGTCTCGATCGGAACCGCCGCAGATGGAGGCTCACTCGCACTCGAACCGCCACCGACACCTTCCACAGCCGGAGCACTTCGAATCAACGGTGCCGCCGACACCCCGGACGATGCGGACGCGACGACCCCTGCCGCAGCCGGAAACGCCGCGCTCGGCGTCGACACCGGCAGCATGCTCACCGCATGCGTCGGTAGCGCGGCGGGCGCCGCTTTGTTGTTCCTCGGATCCGCCGCAGGCTCCGGCCTGATCGGCCCTGGAATCCTGGCCCCGCCTTGGTGGGCGGTCGGATCGGCCGGGTCCGCACTGCTCCCGCCCGCCTCCGGCTCGAGCGGATCCGCACTCGGCAGTGGGGTCGTCGGCAGTGCGATGGCAGGCAGCGCGGTGGTGACCTGCCTCCTCACGCTGTCCACCGTCACTCCCCCGCCCACACCTTCACTGCCGCTACTCATCCCTTCCCCGATCCCGATCCCGAATCCCCCCTTTGTACTGCCTGTCTCCGCACCCGCCGCGACCCCCGAATCAGCAACCGCAGCACAACGATTGCCCGTCGCGGCGGCTACACCACCTGCCGTGACAGCGGAGGCCGCACCGACGTCGGACCTCTTCGGCTGGAACACTCTCGAGATCGTGGTGTTCATCGTCGTGCTCGTGCTCGTCGCCATCCAGGGCTCCGCCGAAGCCGCCCGGAAGCGGCAGCGCCAGTAACGTCGAACTGGTTGGGCCACAACAAGACCCAACCAATTCAGTCAGCTACTCGGTGCTACCTGCCGGCGAGCGCGTATGACGGGGAGTACCCGCACCGCCGCTCTCTGATGGCGTGTTCACGCTGGAACTGCTGCACGTATGCGGATTTTTCATCCTATCTCTGAAGGTAGTTCGAACCCCAGATACCGTTAGTTCCGTTCTTGATTATGTTGCGCCCCAATACCTTTTCCGACTGATAAAGCTGAATCGGGCTTCACGTTGTCGTTCTTCCATATGAACGCAGGCCTCCGGCCAACGATCGGAGGCTCGGGCAGTAACAGTCAGCTCGACCGATGAGTTTGCGGCTCCCGGCCGGTCAAAGCTCATGACACCCTAGGAAAGGACACCACCATGTCAGAGCTTCTCGTCGACTTCATCACCTCCCTCGACGGCTACGCCTCGGGAGCGGGATGGCCCGGGTTCTGGGGCCTCGAGGGCCCGGAGTACCTCGCATGGCTCGGCGAGCAGCCCGAGTCCACCTACCTGATGGGAGCGAACACCTACCGACTGATGTCGGGCTTCGCCGCCGGCGAGGTCCCGGATGGCCAAGACGAGTTCAGGCCAGAAGAAGAGGCGTCCGTCGACGAGCTCACGCAAGCGTCCAAGGTGGTGTTCTCCTCCTCACTCGAGGAGCCACTGACCTGGGACAACGCCACACTCGTCCGCGACGACGCCATCGAGGCGGTCCGCGCGATGAAATCGAGTGGCTCGGGCCTCCTCAGCACGATCGGCAGCCTGAGCCTGTGCCGGTCCCTGCTTCGAGCCGGACTCGTCGACCGCTTCCGGGTCGTGATGTTTCCGGTGATCACCGGTGCCACAGGCGCAGAACGCATCTACGACGGCTATCCAGACGTTGCCCTCGAGATGATCGAGCACCGCACCTTCGACGGCCGCATCCAACTGGTCGAGTACAAGCCCCGTGTCCTCGAGCACCCGCCACTCAGCGCCCCTGCGTGACGTCACCTGTCCGCCGTTCCGGAGTGGCGTCATGTCTGGCATCCGGCTCGGATTCGACAGTGGTATCGGCGGTAGCCGATACCGTTGCTGCTGGCCAGAGGAAGTGTCCAAGGGTGCGGTGCCGTTCCAGGAGGCGAACCGGTCCCGGTGTCGAAATCGTTGGATGTCACCGACATCGACCAGCAGCCGAGCCGCGCCGGCCGGTCCGATGCTGTGCAGATCAGTCAGTGTCGAACCACGCTCGACGACGAGTTGGCGAAGTTCTTTGTCGGCCGATGCCGTTGCAGCCCTCGATCGCCCATACCCGATCTGTGTATCGCTGTGCAGCGGTGAGCATTCGATCTTCAGTGAAGATCCGACTGGACCCTGGTCAGTCGATGCCTTCGACGATGCGGAAGTCGCGCTCGAAGCCGTCGGGGAGTTCGGCCAGCGCCTTCTGGTAGGCCGCGCTCGCACGTGCGGCGACCGCCTGTTCGAAGCTGTCGAACTCGATCAAGACGACGCGCTCGGCAATTCCGGCTTCGTGTGCCTCGACCCGGCTGCCGATGCCGGCGAGCACCCGCCCGCGCGCGGCCCCGACGGCTAGACCGGCCAGTTCGTTGTAGAGATCAAGCCTCTCGGGCTCCTCGATGGTCGGGTAGACGCTGACCCAGTAGCCCTTGGGCATGGAACCTCCAGTGTTGGGATGAGTACATCTGACTTACGGGTTGGTCTCGAACGAGCGCCGACAGGCGAGGATGAAGGCTTGTCGGCGTCATGACCGCCATGGAACCGATGCCGACCGCAGGCCCTCATGCGCGCGAGTAGCGCGTCGGCCTGATCGGCGTACGGCGGTTCCAGCGGGGCTATTCGCGACATCGACGCCCCCGCAGAAGCTGTTTCGGAATTAGAAACACCGGACGGATGTTAGTGTTTCGAAAAACGAAACGCAAGGAGGATCATGCCGACGCCACGCCCCGGCACACCGGTTCGTGGATCGACTACCGGCCGTCCGATCATGGCCGCGCTGGACCTCTTCGGCCGTCGGTGGGCGCTGCGAATTCTCTGGGAACTGCGCGCGGGTCCGCTCGGTGCGCGCACGCTGCTGACGCGATGCGCCGGCCTGTCCTCCAGCGTGCTCTACCAGCGGCTTCGCGAACTCACATCAAGCGGGATCATCACCCCCTCAGCCGATGGCTACGAACTCACTCAGCTGGGGGCAGCACTCAGTCATGCCCTCCGACCGCTCGACGAATGGGCGACCACGTGGGCGCAGACGCAAGAGCAGAACGATCAGAACCCTGCCGAGGCATGAAGGTCGCCGAACGTCTTTCTCAGCCGCTGGGCGCTCGGCCCGGTTGGCAGTCAGTCGATCGGGCATGTCCCGTCCACCCCGGACGGCGGGTTGATCCAGCACTGAACTAATGGCGCTCGCCGAGCCGTGACGCACCCTGGTCAGGGCAGCACGTTTCGCGTTGATCTCGCCGGATGCCCGCTCAGATGCCGCAGTTCCTTGCCGTGGTTGCCGTCTTGACTATCACCCCCGGGCCCGACATGGCCCCTGGTCCTGCGCAACGGCGCCAAGAGTGGGATCGGGGCGGCCTGGTGCACCGGGCTCGGGTGCTGTGTCGGGATCGCGGTGCACGCCGTGGCGGCGGTGGTCGGGTTGTCAGTCCTGCTGGCTGCGTCGGCGACGGCGCTGAAAGCCTTTGCTAGCCTTTTGGTTTCATGAGGAAAGAGATGATGCTCGTCCACGTCTGCCAACGTGCAGGACAGGGTGGAAGTCCGACCGTGGTGGCCGATGAGACGACATCGCTGAGCGAGGCCGAGCGCTGTGCATTACCGGGTGTGGTGGGCGCATCGCACGGCGTGTTCGTCCGGCCCGGCCGCGCGGCTGTCTCATTGCGCTTCTTCACTGCCGCCGGCGAACTGCCGGCCTGTGGGCACGGTACCGTCGCTGCACTGGCGGTGCTGGCCCACCGTGCACAGATACCGGAGTACGAGGCCGTGCTGCGGTCCGGCGGCCGCACTTTTCGCGGTCGAGCCACCGGCGACGGCACCCGATACGAGGCATTTTTCGATCCTGGGCCCGTTGAGCTGAGCACTCCGACCATGGCAGCGAGCGAGCCGGTGCTGACCGCCGTGGGCATCGATCCCGCCGAGGCGTGCGTACCATGCCGTATCGCTTCGGTCGGTCGGCCCCGAATGCTGGTGCAAGTTCCCGACCGTGCAATCCTGGGCGGTCTGGCACCGGACATGGCCCGGCTACGCGACGCGTGTGACCAGCTGGGACTGCTGGGCTGCTACGTCTACAGCACACCGACACCGGATGGGCGCGCCGCGGCTCGGATGTTCGCCCCAGGGATCGGTGTGCCGGAAGACATCGCCAACGCCAACAGCACCGCCTGCCTGGCAGCACATCTCGCCGATCACGGCTTCTCCGCACTGGAAGTCGACATGGGCGACCCGCTCGACCAACCGTCCACTATCACAGCCACTACTCGCCCCGGACCGCGCGGCCCACGGGTCTGGGTCGGCGGCACCGCAACAATTCCCAGGCTCGTCGATCCCTGCTCACCCAACTGAGTGCCCCCGCTGTAGGAGTCGTGAACACACTCGAATGCCGCCTACGGCGCGGTCGCGAACGTCCGCATCTGCCGCTGGGCGCGCAGCGCCAACTGCCGCGTCGGTCACGTTCCGGGCTGGGTGCGACCACGCGAGCATCGATGATGTCGACATGCTTTGCCTCGAGAGATGCAGCGCTTCACCTGACAGCTCCGCGCCCGGAAGTTTTCGTCCGGGGCGCGGAACGGATCCCACGTCGTCGTCAGCGTGCGGGCAATTCGGTCGACTGGTGGGGGTGAGAGGACGCCGCATCGATACGGCTGGAACGGTTTTCGAGCACGACGAGCGGGACGCTCAGCAGCGCCAGTCCCGCGCCGATCCAGGGGATGGCGGTGATCGATGCGCCCGCTCCCAACGCCGATCCGGCCAGTAGTGGGACGAGGCTGATCCCGAGTTGGAACGCCGACACCGTGGTGGCGCCCGCGAGCGTTGGGGCGTCGGCGGCGAGGGCGAAGACGCGGCCGTAGATTGCGGGGTTCAGGACGAATCCGGCGACACCGAGCAGCAGAACGAGGGGAATGACGACGAGTACGCTCTCGGCTCCGACGGCCAGAAGTATGGAGCCTGCGGCGATGCCGGCGGCTCCGATGAGCATGGCGCGGTGTGGAAGACGATCGGAGATCCGCCCACCGACCGCCAAGCCGATGTAGGAGCCCACGCCGAACACGACCAGCACCGGTGCCACCCAGATTTCACCTAGTCCGGTGACCGTGATGAGGAGCTCGGCCAGGTAGTTGAACGTGACCATGTAGGCGGCGGTGCTCAGCAAAGTGATCGCGTAGACGAGCCACAGCCGGGTGTTTCGTAGTGTGGCGAACTCGGTGCCGATGGCGATGTTCTTCGCCGCGGAGGTCGGCGGCATGGTCAGACCGACCGCGATCGCCGCACCGAGCGTGAGCGCGATCACCAGCCAGAATCCGCCCTGCCAGCCGATCCGGTAACCGATCAGCGTGCCGGCGGGGCCGCCGAGGATCATCGCCAGGCCGAGTCCGCTGACCACTACGCCCGATGCGCGCGCTGCCCGGTCCGCCGGCACTAGGCCGACGGCGGTCGACGCCGCGACCGCGAAGAACCCGGCGTAAGCGAGCCCGGCGGCGAAGCGCGTGATCAACAGTGCCGAATAGGTGCCGATGATCAGGCCGATCGCGATGCACGCCGCGAACCCCACCTGCGTCACGACCAGCGCGATGCGCCGGGGCCAGCGGAGGCTGAGAATCGCGAACGGCGGACCGCCGACGACGACGCCGATGGCGAAGCTGGTGATCAGCCCGCCCACAGCGGCCATGCTGACATCGATATCGGCGGCGACCGCGGGTAAGACGCCCGCCAGCAGGAACTCCGCGCTACCCATGGCGAAAAGGCCGAACGCCAGCAGGTACACGCTGACTGGCAGGAATCTTGTCTTCGCGGTGTTGTGGGCGTCGGATACGTTGACACTCATCGGTTTCCATTGACTTTCGCTCGAGCTGATGGGGAGATTCGAGCGTGCGTGACCCACTGGGAATGTGGCAAAAACTGTTGCTGAATCAGGAACAGGAAACGGATTTCGACTTCGCTCGGGATCGCGGAACCCGGCGGATGCGCGGAGTGGTAGCCAGCCTGCTGGCCGCGGAGACTCTCGTCCAGTCCGGAGGTCTGCGTGTCACCGATACCGCCACCGAGGAGCAGGTCTGGATCGGGTTCGACCCGGCGCAGGTTCGGTGTGCAGTGCTGCCATCGCGACCGAGTGGGCGTCGACGGCATCGGTTGAGCGGTGCATTGCCGGTGGCGAATACGCGTATTCGGGCGGAAAGGTTTCGCTAGCACGTCCAGCACGGTTTCACCGTCGTGGACCAGGCGGTGGGCGAGGTGGCGACCGATGCCGTTGCGTGCTTGCGGCACAACCACTTTCGACAAACCGCAAACGAACCTCACGATGTGAGAAGCCGTCTTAGGGCGTACCTCGCTGCACAATTTGCAGTCCATTGACAATGGTGTCGAAATCGGGTCGGTAGGTGTCCCGTTCGGCGGCGGGGACCTGGGCCCACATCATGATCAAGTAGTTCATTTCGCCGACATCATTGGAAAATGTGAGGAGCTCCTTGTAATGGTCGCCATCCGAGGCGGGGAGAATCCCGGTGGTCCTGGTGGCCTCCAGACCGCACACCGCGATGGTCTCAGATCCCGACTCTCGCCATCCGTCGCCCATGCTGACACTGATAATGGATGTGGTGTGGCTGTCGCGAGCGGGAAGTACGCGGATGGTGACAGTCGCACTGCCTTTGCCCAAGCCGACCCGTAACACCGAATCGCCGCCTTCTACTGGCGTCTGCTGCCAGGCCGGCAGCTGCGGAACCTGGATTGTGAACGGCACCTCAGGGCGCTGTTCGGCGGCGAGCACGGCCCCGGTGGGGGCGCTGGCGTTGCAGGCTGGGTGAGTCGGCGAGTCCGGCTCCGCTCCACCGCAAGCGGTCACACTCGTTGCCACGACGATGGCTAGCACCAGATGCCGAATCTCGATCACGGTTTCCCAGCCTATCCAGCCCAACCTCGAAGCCACGCCTACCTGCCACAACCAGCTGGTGTCCGCCGCGACGTGAGAAACGCTCTGAAGAAGGCCGGCTGAACTGCGGCTCGAGCCGGGGAGTTCGACAGATTGTGACACTGCATCGCTCCTGTCACCTCACCGCCAATGACGGTCGCCGAGCGCCACCGCTTCCGATCCTCCGTCGGCGAAGATGATCTGACCGGTCACGAAGCGATTGTCCGCGCTCGTCAACCAGCAGATCAGCTCGGCGACCCATTCGGGGCGACCAGGGAACCCGCCGAACGGTTGCGGCGCAGCGGTTTCCACAGCTTTGCGAACGTTTTCGTCGGTGAGGATGTAGGCGGCAGCGGGTGTGTCGACCACACCCGGGGCAACGACGTTGAGGGCGATGCCGGCGCCGGCCCACTCCGCGGTCGGGGCGACCCTGCGCACCCATCGATTCAATGCGCGTTTGGCGATCCCGTAGCCGCCGGTGGCACCACCAGCCGAGGGATCGGCGGCGAGATAGCCGACAGCGGCGGCCTCGTCGCCGTCGAGGCACGCCTGCACGATGCGTTCATCGGTCGGCGCCAGCGATGCCGTCGAGGAGACGGCTACCGCGCGGGGTGCGGGGCTCTGCGCCAGCAGCGGCCGAAGTCCCTGCAGCGTCGCGACCGCACCGAAATAATTCGTCTCCAGCAGACCAGTTTTGCCGCCTCCGGCGATAGCCAGGACCGCATCGATCCGACCGTGCTCCTGCACTTGGTCGACCAGCGCTCGCCGCCCGGCGGGGGAGGAAAGGTCGGCCTGAACCTCGGCATCGTTGAGATCACATCCGATGACCTTCGCGCCACGCTCTCGAAGCAGCGCGGCAGTCGCGGCGCCGATACCCGAAGCTGAGCCGGTGACCACATATGTCCGTCCAGCGAAACCTGCGTGCGTAGTCATCGCGCCCTCTCCTGCTTGCCGCGCCCGGATACCAGCACCATAGGCAGATGCCTCCGCCGTCCGCTCTGGACCATATCCTTTGGTGGACAGGGTGTTCCAACGCACGGTAACGGTGGAACGCGCAGAATCAGCTGATAACCCGCTCGGGAGCCGCCGCGGCCATCGCGGCGCCGGTCAGCTCGACCGAGCGCACCCGATCCTCGATCTGCGTGGCCTGGTGAGTGAGGATCAACTCGTCGGCCTCGATCGAGGCGCCGAAATCATCGAGGTACGAGCGCACTTCGTCGGGTGTGCCGACGGCGGTGTACTGAGTCATCGAGGCGAGCTGGCGACCGTTGGGCGAGGCGAGGAAAGCGTCGATCTCCTCGTCGGTGTAGCGGACGTCCGCGGCACCTCGCTTGATCATCATGCGCGCCCTGGCGCGGTAGGCGATCGTCTTCTGCGCCACCGCATCGTCGGTGTCGTTCGCGGCGAACACGTTGACGCCGGCCATCACATACGGCTCGGCCAGCTGCTCCGATGGCCGGAAGCTGTCGCGGTAGACGGCGACCGCCTGATGCAACGCATCCGGCGCGAAGTGTGACGCGAAGGCGTACGGCAGACCCAGCTGTGCGGCGAGCTGCGCACCGAACAGCGACGAACCCAGGATGTACAGCGGCACAACCCCTTCCGCGCGCGGCACCGCCTGCACGCCGGGCACCCGCGACCGGCCCGCCAGGTAACCCTGAAGTTCGAGCACGTCCTGCGGGAACGAATCCGCCGACGACGGATTGCGGCGCAGCGCGAGCATGGTCTTCTGATCACTGCCCGGCGCGCGGCCGAGCCCGAGGTCGATGCGCCCGGGGAACAGCGTCTCCAGCGTGCCGAACTGTTCGGCGATCACCAGCGGCGAGTGGTTGGGCAGCATGATGCCACCGGAGCCGAGCCGGATGGTGTCGGTGTGCGCGGCGACGTATCCGATCAGCACGCTCGTGGCGCTGGATGCGATCGAACCCATGTTGTGGTGTTCGGCGTACCAGACACGTTGATAACCGCTCCGTTCGGCTGCCCGCGCCAAGGCGACGCTGTTGTCGAAACTGTCGCGCGCGGACTGGCCGGGCGCGATCGACGCCAGGTCGAGGATGGACAGAGCAGTCGACATAGGAGGTTGCCTTTCGTAGGTCAGAGAACGCGGTGCAGTTGTTCGGTGAAGGCGCGGATGCGGGCGTCGTCGCGGCGGTAGTAGATCCACTGACCGCGCCGAGTCGCGCTGAGAAACCCGGCGCGCTGCAGGATCGCCAGGTGCGCCGACATGGTCGAGGCCGACGTTCCCGCCTTCTGCTGGATGAGACCGACGCAGACGCCCAGCTCAGCCGTCTCGTCCGCGCGCTCGGGGAAATGCACGTCCGGCTCCTTGAGCCACTCCAGCACGCGCAACCGCGTCTCGTTCGCCAGCGCCTTGCACTCGTCGAGCACACTCACCACCCTTCGGCATTTCGCTAATTAACGAACTTACGCCGCATCCAGCCACCCGGCACCATGACGCTGCTCACTCGCCACAGCCGACACACCGCCCTACCTCCGCCGCGCTTCGCCCACCCGAGCGCAACGCCCGCTCCTTGCCCCACTCCCTGCGCTACACCGAAAGTCCGTCGCGCAACCTGCTCGTCGCAGTGACGATGACACCCGCCTGAACCGCCGCCAACCGTTCCAGCGGCACCGGCTCACCCGGCACCAGGCCGCTGCTCACGTGCCCTACCTCGGGCGTCAGACCGAAAGTCCGTCGCGCAACCTGGCCGCCGCCGTGACGATGGCACCCGCCTGAATCGCGACCAACCGTTCCAGCGCCACCGGCTCACCCGGGGCATTGCGCTCGACGTCGGCGCTCCACCCATCGAATATCGCACCGACCCGAGCTTTCTCGGCGGCCAGCGACGGGTCGCGCTGCGACTCCTCGTCGAGCAACCGCAGCAGCATCCCGCCGGCCCGCAGTCGCTGCGCGGCGACCCAGAAGTATTCCTCGAGGAAGATCTCACCCAGGGTCGCGCGGCGGTCCTGGGCAGCGGCCGCGTCCCGCTCCGCGGCCAGCTCCCCGAGTGCCCAGCCCATACTCCGCAGCGACCGTTCGAACGGACTGCGCCCGGTCAACCGATCACCCAACCCATCGAGCACCCCGGTCACCAGCGCAGCGATCTCACGATACGCCGTTGCGGTGGAACGCATTACGTCGTTCCATGACCGTTCGCTCGGCGTCTGGTCGGCGATCCGCGGATCTGTCCAGAGCGGCAATTCACTCACCAGCACCGCTGTCCCGTAGGGCGCCGCATAATCCAGGCTGCCCCCGCCGCCGATCCCCGCCACCGGATCGACCCCTACCGCCAGCCAGGCATCGGCCATCTTCGCGAACGTCGGCAGCTCGTAGATCCCTTCCGCCCACCGTGCGCCACCGGGCGCATCCGGTTCCCCCTGATGCCGCGGCACCTCCGCGTCGTCCAGCAACTGGACCAGCGCCGACCAGTAGCCGGCGTCCCCGCCGGAGCAATAGTAGAAGCCACCACCGAAGTCGCCATTGTGCAGCGACGCGATCAGCGCGGGCCGAGTTCGATCGATCAGCGTCATCAGCGCCCGCGTCTCCGGCATCGGCACCCCGACTTGCTTATCCCGCCAGGTGATGGGAAAACACCACTCCGGCTGCTCGGGCCCCGCCGGACGGTAGAACTCGCGCGCCACAGCGGTCCGGGTGCGCGGTCCGGCGAACCACCCTTCGTTGAGCCGCGTCCCATCCGGGTCCACGCACGGCACGAAATGCCAAGTGGCACCGAGGGTGTCCACTTCGCCACGAGCCAACCTGCCGAGCAGATGCCGGATCGTCGCCATGCCGATCGGCTCGTTCGGATGCGGGTTGCCGAACACCAGCAGGTGCCGTTCCCCCGACCCCACCCGAACCTCGCGGATCGGATCCCCGCTGCTCGACCGCCCGATCTCCTCGACGGCGACCTTGCCGGGATGTGCGGCGACCAACTCGTCTACGAACCTGTTCAGCTCGTCCACCGTGGGAAACGCCTCGATCCGTTCGACCGGCCCGACGATCCGTGCCACGTCGTCTACAACCTGCACCGACTCCTCCGCGCCACGCCCACAACCTGCCGCCGCAGCCGCACCCAGCCCTGCCACCAGCGCAAACAGCCCGCGCCGCTCCAGTTCGACCATCATGCCTCTTTCGATAATCTGATTATTTCAATAATGAGATTATCATGGGCTCATGCGACGTGCGGAGATCCGGGAGAACAACCGAGCGGCCCTGATCACGGCGGCGATCACCGAGATCGCGGCCCACGGCTACCAGTCCGCCCGGCTCGGCGATATCGCCGACCGCGCGGGCTTGACCACGGGTGCGATCTACTCGATCTTCGGCAGCAAACAAGCGCTGCTCTTCGCCGCGATCCACCGGATAGTCGCGGAGTACCACGACACCTTCCGCCCGCTGACCGACCGCGACCTGCCCCTCGCCGACGTGCTGCGCGGCTACGCGGCCGCGGTCCTCGACGCGGCGGCGGAAAACCGGGCCCGCGAATACTTCGCGTTCGAACTGGAGGCCATGGCCGCCACCCTCCGCGACCCGCAGCTGATGTCGGACGTGGACGAGCAGGTCCCGAGCAATCTCGATCTGCTGAAGGAACTGCTCACCGATCACCCGATCGACCAGGCCGACGGTCCCAGGACAACCGCCGAGCAGGTGGCCCGGCTGGCGCCCGCGGCGCATGCGCTGATGACCGGGTTCGCGCAATACGCGATCGTCGAGCCCGCCCAGATCGACCGCGACTACGTGAACGAGTCCCTCATCGCGCTGCTGGCACTCATCCGCTGACCGGAATGCCTTCCTAGACAGGCGGTCTCATCGTCTCACTGGGTACACCGTCGTCCGAGGTGATCGCAGGCAGGATCTCTGGCACCTCGGCGACCTTGCGCCGGGGCCTGCTCGGCGACTCGTCCCGACCGGCGATCGCCACCGCGTTGCCACCGTGTCGCTTCGCCCGATACATCGCCGAATCGGAACTCCGCAGCAGCCGGCGAAAGGCACTCGCGGTGTACGGATCACCGTCGATGACCGCGACGCCGACGCTGGCCGTGATCTGCACCGGCAGATCGGGCATCGTCTCGATCGCCCGGCGCAGCCGCTCACCGAGCGCGGCCGCGTCCTCACGTAGGCACCCGACGACCACGAACTCCTCGCCACCGGTGCGCGCGAGCAGGGCATCGGCATCGACCACTTCGCGCAGCCGTTGCGCGGTCCGCGTCAGTACCTCGTCGCCGAACGGATGACCGAAGGTGTCGTTGACGGCTTTGAACCGGTCCATGTCCAGCGTCGCGACGTAGGCCGACCCGCCACGGCAGTGCACGAGGTGCGCCGAGAGGTGGGCGTCGAGCCCGCGCCGGTTCAGCAGCGCGGTGAGCGGGTCCGACAGCGCGTCGGCCCGTAGCAGCCAGTGGCAGAACTGCACGAAGGGCAGCATCACACCGACCACGACGAGCATGACCAGGATGACCGCGAGGCCGAGGGCGAGATCTTCTTTCCGATGGTCACCATCCGGATGCCCGGCGGCGGCCAGTGTCCCGTTCACCATCAGTGCCGCCAGCACGATGCTCGTCAACAACGTCCAACCGATGTGCAGCGCCAGAATTTTCGGGCCATGGAATACGGTCACATACGCACCCATCGCCGTCAGCAGCACGACACCCAATACTCCGACGACGCGATCGTGCACCAGCAAATCATTGGCGGTGGTGTCGATATCGAAAAGCACGATCCAGGCGAGCGATTCGCGCTCGCGTGGCCACGGCAGAAACCACCACCGCAAAGTCCACGCCCCCGCGACGGCCGCCTCGACGCCGCCCTGCACCTGCCCGACCCACCCGGCGACGTCACCCTGCGCCACCGACGCGAGCACCGCGATCAACAGCATGACCAGCCCGCCCGCGCCGAGCATGAACTTGAATCGACCGAGCGCACCGTGCGATTCGAACGTCTCGACCAGGGCACGGTAATCGACCGGATCCCGCCACCATGTTCGAAACATCGATCGATCGCCGGTCAATGAATACCGCCCTTGGTCGACTACGGACCCGAGCGTCAGCCCGGGATCCCCCTGGTCACCCAGCTTGGCGTGCTAATCGAGATTAAGACGGTCCAGCAAATCGTGCAATGTGAGATCGGCACACTACCGATTTCGATACGACCGGCCTATTCTGCCGGTCCGTTGTCGTGCGCCCGTAATCATTTCTTCCGCGCGCGGTACGCCGCGACGGCATTGCGGTTTCCGCAGGTGGTGCTGCAATAGCGCCGTGAGCGGTTGCGCGACAGGTCCAGCACGAGACCCTCGCACGTACTGTCCGCACAGACCGACAGCCGACTCAGCTCGTCGGAGCGGATGAGATCGATCATCGCCATCGCGGTCTCGACGGCGATCCGCACCGGCAGCGGCGCCTCCGACGGCACCGCGTGAATGTGGTAGTCGACATCGCCGTGCCGGACGAGTTGCGGCACCGCCCGATGCTCCGCCAGCGTTTCGTTCACCAGCCGGGTCGCGGTATCGCGATCGCTGGTGAGCATCCGGCGCAGCGGCGCCCGCAGTGCCCGCACCTGCGCGAGCTCCGCCGCGTCGCCGGCGTGCACACCGGTGTAGGTGTGTTTGACGAAAAACTCTGCAAGCTGGTCGGTTTCGGTCAGCGTGTCCGGCTCCTCCGCCGAGTTCACCAGCTCCACCGCGGCCACCAGCGCCGCCTCGGTGTCATGAGCAAAAGTCATATTGACATATTACACGCACCCCCATACCGTCATTACCCATGGCTACGATGACTCATGACAAGGCCGCTCAGCGGCTGAAATCCGGACTGATCCTCGCGGTGCTGTCCGCCTCGTCGTTCGGACTCTCCGGCCCGCTGGCCCGTGGTCTGATGAACGCGGGCTGGAGTGCCGCCTCCGTGGTGGCGATCCGGGTGCTGGTGGCCGCCGCCGTTCTCTTGCCGATCGCGGTGGCGCAGCTGCACGGCGAGTGGCAGCTGTTGCGCCGCAACGCATTCCTGATCACCGCGTACGGCCTGGTGGCCGTCGCCGGTACCCAGCTCGCGTATTTCAACGCCGTCGCGCACATGGAAGTCGGCGTGGCGCTGCTCATCGAATACACCGCCCCGATCGCCGTGGTCGGCTGGCTGTGGCTGCGGCACCGCCAACGCCCGGGCACCGCGACGGTCGCCGGTGCCGCGCTCGGGATCACCGGCTTGTTCCTGGTCATCGACCTGCGTTCCGGCATGACCACCAGCTGGGTCGGCCTGGCGTGGGCGCTGGCCGCCATGGTCGGCGCGGCGGGCTACTTCGTGCTCTCCGCGCAGGGCAACGGCACGCTGCCGGGCACCGTGCTGGCCGCGGGCGGACTCCTCATCGGCGGACTCGGCCTGCTGGCCGCGGGCGCGGTCGGCATCGTCCCGCTGCACGCGACCACGAATCCTGTTGTGTTCCAGAGCTTCACCATCGCCTGGTGGCCGCCGGTGCTCGCGCTCGGCACGGTGACCGCCGCGCTCGCCTACGTCTCCGGCATCGCCGCGACCCGCCTGCTCGGCTCCCGCCTCGCCTCATTCGTCGCCCTCTTCGAGGTACTCGCCGCGCTGATCTTCGCCTGGGCGTTGCTCGGCGAGGCGCCGCGGCTCATCCAATTGCTCGGCGGCGCGCTGATTCTGGTCGGTGTGGTGGTCGTCCGGCGTGGCGAGCTGACTGCCACCGCCGAACCGGTGGGCGAATTCAGCCCCGAGGGTCAGGTGCTCGACGACGCTCCGCGCAGTTGAACCCGCGCGACCAGGGCGCGATGGTCCGCACCCGGCAGCCCTATGGTCTGCACCGCGACCGCGCGACCGCCGGCGACCAGGATGTGGTCGATGCCGACCAGCGGCGGGAAGCGCTTGTCGGTCGGGTAGGTGACCAAGTGGCCGGCACCCGCCTGCTCCGCGGCGTCACCGAACCGTCCGGACAACATCGAGCGGTACTGCGCGTGGTCGAAGGTCGCGTTGAAGTCCCCGCCGACGATGGCAGGCCGGTTCGCCGGTGCCCGCTCGAGAATCTCGCGCAGCCGGGACAGCTCATCGGCCCACACCTGCGTGCCGTACACCGGTGGCACCGGATGGAAGGCGAACACCGAGACCGGGCCGACGTCCGGAATGGTTGCCGTGGCCGAGATCTGGTTCAGCACGAATCCGTCGTACTCGACGGTGTCCGTCAGCGGGTAGCTGCTCCAGATTCCGGTCCCGGTCGCGGTCCGTCCCGGTGACAGATATCGGTGCGGCAGCAACTGATCGAGCCCGACCCGGCCCAGCTCCTCGACCGCCGCAGGGGTGAGTTCGTTGACCGTGAGCACGGTGATGTTCCGTGCCCGCACCTCGTCCACCAGCGTTCGCGGATCCGCCCCGTCGAACAGCAGATTCGCCTGCATCGCCGACACGCTGTGCTCGCCGGCCTCGCCCGAGCCACCGACATAGAGCGGAGCCTGCGTCCACAACGCGCCGGCCACCACCACGACCGCGACTGCCGCGCCGATCCAGTACCGCGTGGCGGCGAACGCCAGCGCACCGAGGAGCGCGCACGCCATCAGGTAGGGCGCACCCGAAGCCGCCAGGACCAGCAACTCGAACCCCGACCGGCTGAAGTGCAATCCGATCCCGGCGACCCCGGCCAGCGTGGCACTCCAGGCGAGCAGGTGGACACCGATTCGGATCTTCTTCGACTTCACACCCGACAGCCAAACACGAGCTCATAGCCGCAGACCAATAGCCGGGGCCGCTGGCCTTGGGTCGCTGTCACACCGTGCGTTCGCCCAAGCGAGCCTGTTCGACGGGTTCGATGGGGCCCAGGCCATCGATAGAGGTACGCGGGACCGCGGCCATGGCCAGCAGACCGATCGCGGCGACCGCAGCGAAAAGGTAGAAGCCCCAAGGGTTTGCGGAACCGACGACGATGAGCCAGCCGGTGATCGTCGGCCCGAAGATCGCGCCGAGACGGCCGACACCCGAGGCGAGCCCCAGCGCGGTGGCGCGAATTTCGGCCGGATAGGCCTGAGTCACGTAGGCGTAGATGAGCACCTGTGCGGAGAAGACGAAGATGCCCGTGACCAGTACCAATCCGTTGAGCAGCACCGTGCTCGCGATCTTGATGCTGAGCAGTGCCAGGAAAACCGCCGCCGCACCGAACCACACCAGCACCGTCGGTTTGATCCCACGCCGATCAGCCAGTGTCCCGGCCGTCAGCAGACCGATCACCGCACCGATGTTCAACATCAACAACACCGTCAACGAGGTCGACATGTTGTACCCGGCATCACGCATCAACTTCGGCAGCCAAGTGTTCAACCCGTAGACAAGCAGCAGCCCCATGAACGATCCGACCCAAACCCCCAGCGTCGCACGCAGATACAACGGCTTCAGCAATACCGCGGGCCGCACCCGGACCGGTGCGTCCTTGGCCGCGAGGAACGCCTCGGACTCCGGCAGCTTGATCCAGACCACCGGCACCAGCACGAACCCGGCCACGCCACCCAAGTAGAACAGCGGCTCCCAGCGCGGAACGAGCTGGAGCGCGAGCAGCGCGGCGAACACCGCTCCGACGTGGTATCCGGTCATGGTGATCGTGCTCGCGAAGGCCCGGCGGGACGCGGGCATATGCTCGGCCATCAAGGTCAGCGCGGTCGGCATGCATGCGCCGAGCCCGATCCCGGCGATCAGCCGGAACGTCGCGAACACGCCGACCGACCCGGCCAGCGGTATCACCGCGGTGAACAGCGAGAACAACGCGATCGAGCCGAGCAGCATCCACCGGCGCCCGTAGCGATCGGTCACCGGCCCCGACCCGGTCGCCCCGATGGCCACGCCCACCAGCGACATCGTCGCGGCGAAAGTCGCACTGGCCGCGGTGAATCCGAGGTGATGTTGATCGATGAGGGTGGGAATGACGGCCCCGAGTACGACGAGGTCGTACCCCTCCAGCAGCACGGTCAGCCAGCAGAGCATGGCTGGCCACGACAGCAACTTGTTCATAGCAGTGTCCGATTCTGTTATGCAGTTGTGACTGTCATCACGCTACCTCGGAACGGCGGCGAGTACCCCCGTAAGCCGCAGAGCCGCAACATTATTCGGCGGGAGCACGCTGACCTGCCTTCTTGTGCACGGGCGCATGGCGCAGACTCTCGCTGGTTCGCCACAGGAGCCCGAGGACCTGCTGCTCGGGCGGGTGTCCGCAACCGAGCAACCGATTGCAGTGCATGTGGACGAAGCTGCGGGCGAGCTCGAGGCGCGAGCGGCTCAGTTCACCACGCTCGGCGAGTGCGTCGAAGCGTGATGCGCACTCGCGTACCAGGATTCGGCGCCGAGCCAGCACCTCGGCAATCGCGTCCCCACCCGGCTGGGTCGACAGCCACTGCGGATCACCGAGCAGCGACCTCAGAACTGGCTGCCGGCCACGGTACTCCGCTGAGGTAGCGCGGCGGTCGAGAACACCGAGTCGATAGAACTCCACCTGCTCGGCCGCGTCCAAGCCGAGCGCGGCCACCAGATCGTGCACCGTGTAGATGCCGAGCAGCGTGCGGTCCACTTCGACCGACAGCTGATCGATCAGATACAGCAGGTCCAGCACGGCAACGCTGTCCGCGGCGAATACCTCTTCGGCGACCGCCATTCCAACCGGGCCGCCGTAACGCTCCACCTCCTGGTCGTAGGTGTCCAGGCACATTCGACGGCAGAACCCTTTGGCCACCAGGCTATTTCCCCACCGCAGGAGCGCAGGCGCCAGCCGGTCGGCCAGCCGATCGGGGTCGCCGTGCCAGCGGATGCGCAGGTGTGGGTCCGGATCGGCATAGCGCAGAAAGAACCAGCTGTCGGCCGACCCATCCGCCATCGTATGGGCGCAGAACGTACGGAGCTGATCCGCGAGCAGATCCTCCTCGAAGGTCGGCACATGGTAGAGCTTGGCGAACAGCCAGTCGCTGCCCGGCGGGCGCAGGCGTTCGGTGATCGTCGGCCGAATGGTGCTGGCACGCAGCTGAACCGGCTCGACGGCCGCCTCGACGGCATCCAGCACAACAGGCACAACGATCTCGCTGACGTAATGCCCGTCGGGCCCGGGCAGCCACGCCTGACCCGGTGCGGGCAATGCTTCGTCCAAAGAGAGCCTGCCACCGGGCATTCGGCGGGCTTCGAGGCGAATCTGCTCGACCTGTTCGGGCGAGTCGAGATCGAGCAGCAGACGGTGGTCCGCCATTGCCAGAAAGACGTGGCGTGGCGGCTCCCACCGCTGCCGCCAGGCCGCGAAGGTGACAGCGAAAGCTGCCGAGTCGGTGGCCAGTTCGTCGGCGTTCACTCGCCACCGGGCCGGGGCCAATACCACGCGGCCGACCTGAACCCTCGGCAGGAAAGAAAATCCGGCCGCCGTCCCCCAGTCGAAGGTCGTCGGCATGGCGCGGCCGTTGCGGTTGATCTCGTCCAGGAACCGCACGACCGCCGGAGCCAGCTGCGCGTTGAGCATGTGCCCTGCACAGGCGACGATCTCCTGCCCGGTGCGCGGCCACCGCACCACGAATCGGTTCCCGTGCAGGCCGACCACCAGTTCGGACAGCGGAACCACCCGATCGGCCGGTGCTCCGGGCGTCGTGTCGAAGGCCAGCTCCCATTCCCGCGCCAGCGGCCGGATCGCCACATTCGCCAACCGGCCAGGTCGCGGCAGATAGGTGATCTCGGCGGACAACCTTCCGGGCCGGCAGTCCGCCTCCGCGGCGGCCGAAGAACGCAGTGCGGCGTCGGCTTCGGGTCCCAGCAAGTCGGCGAAGCGCCCCAGCACGCGGCCCGCCGCGGCCGCTCCCATGTTGGGCCCCACCACCACCTGGAAGTCGCCCGCATCCACCGCCGCGGGCGACGCGGCCACGACGAACAACGAAATATCCAGCGAAGTAGGCGCTTTCGCAGTATCGATCGGCTGCAATTCGAGCTTGCCGATGGTCTTCGCGTCGAGCTCGACCACCTGCCGACCGTCCCGGATAGCGTCGAGCGCCAGGTCGGTGAGCGTGCGCTGACGCAGTTGCCGTCGGCTGTCGTCCGCGGTGGTGTTGTCGAACTGACCGGGCGGGCCGAGCCCGATCTCCGGGTCGAGCAGCTCCAGCAGGCCCACCTCGCGCTCGGACCCGTAGCGTTCGATGAACGAGTCGCGGTAGCGATCCAGATGCGCCAGGCCGGTCGGCCAGGACGTGAGCCGGAGCATCAATTCCGCGGCATGCGCGGCTTCGGCGGCGACGGCGCTGCCGAGCCCGCCGGACAGCGGTAAGCCCAGGTCCGTCTGGAACGGACCCTTGGGTGTCGGCACGGCGTGCACCGTCTGTGCCTGCGCCACCAGCTTCGGATATCCGGCCGCTGCTTGATCGTGGTCCAGCTGGTCCCACGCCTCGAGCTGTTCGAGGAGGTCGCCGACGGCCGCGGCGTCAGCACCGGCCGCGGGGATGTCGGCCAAGCGTCGCACCACATACCGGGCCGGGTCGGCGACGGTGAGCGGTGGCCGCAGGTCGGTCAGCAACAGGGTCTGCTCGCACAGCTGATCGAGCAGCCGTGTCACCTGTTCGGTCGTCGCACCGAGTGCGACGGTCAACTCATCGACCAAGTCACTGTAGGGCAACGGAATTCGCGCACGCTCCAGCGCCCGCCGCACCGGCGCGGTGGCCCGCAACGACATCGCCCGGCCGGGTTCGGCGGCGTCGCCGATCGGTGTGCGCTCACTCAGGAACACCCGATCGGCCTGAAAGAAGGCGGCCGGATTCGTGAAAACGCCCAGCCGCGACCGGATTTCCGCCCGCTGCTCCAGCGCGTACACGAGGTCGAGCAGCCAGCCCATGTCCGGTCTGGTGCGCACGGTCGCGGGCAAGTCGGCGATCGCGAGGTCGGTGCGCTCGCCCCAGTGCGCCAGACCCACGCCCGCGAACAACCCGAACGGCGTCGGCCTGCTAGACATCCTGATCAGATATCGCTGCAGCTTGCCAGCCAGCCGCCTGCGGGCGCGGGCGTCGGCGACCGGCCGTTCCAAGGCGCGCATCAGGTCCCCGCCGGCCACCGCCAGCGCCCGCTGCACGCGGGGATCCGCGGGAACGAGCGTGCCCGGCGCGGTTTCGGCCGGCCAGTCCGCAGTCGCGTCGAGCGCCAGGTACTCCTCGATGGGCAACAGCGGCGCACGCACCACCAGCCACTCCAACGGGCGATACAGGTGCATCGCCGTCTCCTCTCCTCAGGCCAGCAGCAAGGTGCGATCCCATGACGGCGGAACGTCCGTGGCGGCGGCCAGCAGGGCCAGCGCCACCCCCGCCGCACCATCGAGCAGGCTGGGATCGTCGGTAGCCGGGCCACCTTCGGCCAGCGCCCGGTAGCCGAACCTGCGCTCCGGGTCGAACATCGCCAACAGCTGGGCGGTCAGCGCCGCGGCGGCGGTGGTGAATACGGCGTCGCCGGTGTCGTGCGCGAACCGCAGGGTGATCTGAAGCAACCCGGCCACCCCGTGGCACAGGCCGGAGGAGGCGTCGATCCGCCGTTCCGCTGCCGGGCGGCGGAACACAGCGGCCATGGTCGCCACCGCGATCTCAGTAAATTCGTTGTCCTGCAATGTGGTCCCGGCCAGCCACAGTGCCCGTGCTACTCCGGGACTGCCGTAGCACCAGGCGTTGTGGGTGGGTCCGTGCGCCGGCGGCGTGGAGCCGGTCGCATCCGGCAGCGCTACGCCGGTGGGCCAGTTCGGTCCCCACTCGTCGTCGCATCGGTGCGCGACCAGCCAGCGCGCCACCCGCGCGATCGCTTCCCGTTGTCCGGCCACCGAGACACCCGCCGCCTCGGCGAGCGCAAGCACCGCCAGCGGTCCTGGAATCCCGTGCGCGAGCCCGCAGTTGAGCACACCTGTCGGATAAGAACGCGACATCGGAGTGTTCGGAATCATGGCCTCGAACGGGGTGTGCCAGTTGGGCAGTCCGTCCTTCTCGTCGCACAGCGCGACCAGCCCGGTCAGCACTGCACGCAGCGCGGTTCCTGCTCGCGGTTCCTCCTTGCGGCACAACAGGTAAGCACCGGTTCCGGCCAAACCGGCGATGGCGTCGAACGCCGCGAACGGAAGTCCGGCCGGTGTGCGCGCCACGGTCTCACCCAGCGCGGCCGCCGACCCGGCGATCGCCTCGTCCAGGCCATCGAGCAAGCGTTGATATCGGGTCCCGTTGCGCGACAACGCATCGGCCGCGAACGCCACCTCGCACAACCCGCCGAACAGGCCGAGGTATCCATGCTCGGCCTGCTCGACGGTCCGTGCGGCAGCCGCCAGGCAAGCATGCGAGTCAGCTGCCCACTCGTGTTCCGGCAGAACCCGATCCAACTGGCCGAACAACACGGCACGCCCCGAGTTGTTCGGCCGCTGCGCCGAATCCGCAGCACGCAGCCGTTCCCCGACTTCCATCGCCACTGCGATCGCCGACAAGGCCGCGTCGGCGGGCAGCACGCTGCGCCAGGGCCGTTGGCATCGGTCGACGGTCGTCGACGCACGCTCCGCGTTCACTGACGATGGTGTCCTTTCTGAAAGTCGGTGCAGCGGCACATCAGCAATACCGGCTGCCGGTGCATACGCGATGCGTACAACAGCCGGTGGCCGCGGTAGGGCAGCCCACCTCGGTGCACGGCTCGAGCTGGGTCACCCCCGCGGCCATGCCCACCTCGATTCGCACGCGCGGTTCGCCGACCCGGATATCCAGGTCGAATTCATCTACCGGAGCGGACATCTCGTCGCCTACACCGTGCAGTACTTGGTGCATCGCGGCGGATGCTCGGTGTTACACGCCGACCCGCAGGTCGCGCAGTGCGAGTCGTTACACGTTTCGAAATCCGAAGTCCTCGCCGCCATCGCGGGATCGAGCAGCCTGCTCGCGGCGCCGATCCGGATGTCGAGGTCGAAATCATCAACAGGTGCGGACATTTCATCCTTCTTTCAGCAAGTCCGTTCGGTGGTCTTGCACATCGGGTAGCTACTGCATTCGTCGGTGGGACAGACGGACTCGTTGGTCCGCATCACCATCGGGTCGGTCAGGACCTCCGCCCGCACCGCGCCGAGACGAATATCGAGATCGAATTCGTCTACCGGAGTGGTCATCTCATCCTTTCCCCATCGGCTCGTTCGTCGCCGCGTGGATTACACGACTCCCACCGTGCGGCACGGCACGGCCCGGGAACTAGAGGAGGTTGCCGCGACCGGCCGGGACGTTTTCCCGAATCTTCGGGAACGCGGTCTCTGTCGGCCGGGCATGCCGCGCCACCAGCCTGGAGCGGTGGCACGCCCCTGTGCCGAACAGCGGAGGAACCATGAGACTCGACGAATTCGACTTGGACATCAGACGGGGCACACCGTCTCGCGCAGAACGACTTTCGACAGCGGTCGACCCGCCGACGACCGATCCGTACTGGTACTCACGCGAATACCTCTGCGGCAGCTGCCATGTCGATCAGGCAGTGGTCCACCGCAAATAATCCCGTGCATTTCCGCGGAATCGGCGCGAGCCTGTAGGGCGTACGCCGGCAGGCACAGGAGGGGACCCGATGGCCGCAGAAACCACCGCACCACCCCTCGTCGGCATCGACGAGATGACCACACCGACCTGGATGACGGTGGACAAGCAGGTCGCCGAGGCCGGAATCTGGCGGACATTACGGGCGCTACCCGCAGGCGCACGAGTGGTGACCGGCCTGGCCTGGCAGGCCTCCCGGCGCCTGACCCTCCTCACCGCACTCCTGTCCATCGCAGGCGGATTCGCGACCGCGATCGGCTTACTCGCCACCGCCGACGTGCTGACCACGCTGCTCGCGCAGGGACCGACCGCGCAGCGCGTAGTGGCGGCATTGCCCGCGGTCGGCTCGGTGGTGGCCGCCCTCGCGGCGCGCGCCCTGCTCGAAAGCGGCTCCGCCACAGCGGAAGCGCTGCTGAAACCCAGGGTCGAGCAGCAAGCGCGGGACAAGGCGCACACCGCGATCG
This sequence comes from Nocardia ninae NBRC 108245, assembly GCF_007990755.1. Taxonomy (GTDB): domain Bacteria; phylum Actinomycetota; class Actinomycetes; order Mycobacteriales; family Mycobacteriaceae; genus Nocardia; species Nocardia ninae. The sequence goes on from NZ_BJXA01000001.1 coordinate 335,753, forward strand.
CCCGGGTCGAGCTCATCGCCTTCGAGGACAGCGAGTACGCCGACCTGATCCGCCAGGGCTTGCAACGCGGCATGGGCAGCATCGCCCACTGCGTCGACGCGATCACCGGCGTGGCCGGTTCGCTCATCCACGTCTGCGCCGCGGTGGGCACGGCGGCGGTGCTGCATCCGTTGCTCGCGCCGCTGGTGCTGTTGGCCGTCATCCCGGACATGTGGGCGTCCGCCCGGGCCGCGAAGCTGTCCTACCAGTCCTATATCCGCATCATGACCAGCCATCTGCGGACGGCCATCGCCAGCGACCTGTTGTCGGACCGGGACACGGCGGCCGAGCTGCGCGCGTGTACCGCGGGCCCGGCGCTGCTCGCCGAGTACCGGCGGATCAGTCAGCAGATCACCGAGGAGACCAGCCGGGTCGAGTTGGCCAGGGCACGCGTGCGTTTGGTGGGGCGCACCATCGCCGGGATCGGCACCGGCATCGCCTTCGGCGCGCTTGGTCTGCTGCTCTACCTCGGCGAACTGCCCTTGGCCATGGCGGGCACCGCGGTCGTGGCGATGCGGATGGCGTCGGCCGCTTTGTCGCAGACCATGATCGGGGTCAACAGCCTTTACGAGAACACCCTCTACCTCGAGTTCTACGGCAACCTGCTCGACCAGACCGAGCGACGCACCCGCCCACCGGCGGAGCTCCACGCTCCTGCCGACCCGCACGAGATCAGTTTGCGCGCAGCGTCTTTCACCTACCCGGGCCAGCAGGACCCCGCGCTGCACAAGGTCGACCTGACCATCCGACGCGGCCAGATCATCGCGCTGGTCGGCGAGAACGGATCCGGCAAGAGCACCATGGCCAAGCTGATCACCGGCCTGTACCTGCCAACACAGGGCCAGATCTGCTGGGACGGGATCGATCTGGCCACCGTCGACGAGCAGTCGATCTACCGGCAGGTCTCGATAGTCATGCAGGATCCGGCCCGCTGGCCGATGACCGCACGGGACAACATCCGCATCGGCCGCATCGAACGCGCCGACCCGGACGGTCTCGTACTCGCCTCGGCGGCACGGGAATCCGGTGCGGACGTCGTCATCGATGAGCTGCCCTACGGCGAGCACACCGTACTGTCCCGGCAATTCAGCAAGGGCCGCGATCTCTCCGGCGGTCAGTGGCAGCGGATCAGCGTGGCCCGCGGGCTCTACCGGGACGCACCCATCCTGGTGGCCGACGAGCCGACCGCCGCCATGGACGCCCGCGCCGAGCACGCGGTCTTCCAGTCCCTGCAACACCTCAGCCGCGGCAACGGCCGCAGCGCGGCCAACCGCACCACCATCCTGATCACCCACCGGCTGGCCAACATTCGGCACGCCGACCGCATCATCGTGCTGGACCACGGCCGGATCGTGGAGGAAGGCACGCACACCGAACTCATGGCGAAGGACGGGACCTACGCTCAGCTGTTCAGCCTGCAAGCCGCCGCCTACCAGCTCGAATCGAGCAGCTGATCAGGCCTCGCGAGCGTCCCGCTCGGTGGCATCCCGGCCGGGTTCGGCCGCCCGACGGGCACGCCGACCGCGGGCGACCTCGGTGGCGAGGGCGTCGAGCGGCTGAGCGAACTGTGCCAGCGGATCCGCGAGAGCCGACAGCCACACCTGGGCCACCTCGACACCGGCGGCGTCCAGGGCATACACCCGGCGCGTACCTTCCGCGCGGACGCGCACCAGCCCGGCGTCGCGCAGCACCTTGAGATGCTGCGAGACGCCGGGCTGCGAGATCCGGGTGAACCCTTGCACGGCAGCGACAACCGTGCCCGCCGGCTGTTCGCCGGTGGCTACGAGCTCGAGGATGAAGCGGCGCACAGGGTCGCCGAGCGCCTCGAAGATCTTTTCCGGAGCAGAGGTCATCAGGACTGCGCGTTGCCCTCGGGCTCGACGGTGTAGAAGGTGATCGTCCGCTCGGCGGCCTCGCGCGCGGCGGCGGGGTCGTCGCCGGCCTCGATGGCCGCGTTCGCCCAGTCCGAACCCGCCGCCCGCACGAACGTGATCCCCTCGGGAGTCGTCGGAAAGGCCAGCCCCTCGGCCGGGTCCACCGCCGCCCCGCTCGACAGATGCAGACCCAGCGCCATCAACGCCAGATCCCAGCCGACGCCGACCGCACCCGGACCGTACTGCCCCCAGAACTCGGGATCGACCGGCGCCTCGTGCGCCAATTCCAGCACGGTGCCCTCGTCGCCGGGCGCGAGGTCGACCGTCACCCACGACACCTGCGGGCCCATCTCCCAGGTCAGGGCGAGCCGTCGCGGCGCCTCGCACTCCTCGACCACTCCCCCCGCATTGCCCTCCAGCTGGTAATGACCACCGACTTTCAGGTCACCACTGATCGGCAGGAACCAGCGCGGCAACCGTTCGGCGTTGGTCAGCGCATCCCACAGATCATTCTGATCGGTGGCGTAGGTGCGGCGGGCGACAGCGATCTTGGTCGGCGCGCCGTCCCGAGATCCGTTGCGGACCTCGCGAACCATGAGCCCGGCGATGCCGGCGGGATCGGTGAGCAGGGGCATAGCATCCTCCTTCTATAAGTTTTTACTTATATTAGCGGCACTGTCGAGCTGCCGCCACCCCACCCTGCTGTGACCGATCACAGCTACCGTTGCGCCGCGCCCGCGTGTTCTCACAAGTTCGCCGGTAACCTTCTCCGACCACCACCGCGTAGTTAGTGTGAACCAGCTACATAGCTATTGCTGACAAAGGAGTTGTCATGGCTATCGACAGTCCGCTACGGCCGAATCTGACGATCTCCGGGCAACCCATGTCCACCCCCTTACGCGACGTCAGAGCCCTGTCCCGGCAGATGGTCGGCCACTTCGTCGAGAACGTCGTGCCCTGCGGGACGCTGCCCGGCGAGGCGATCTACGGCGACATCACCACCATCACCCGCGTGTGCCTGGAACTGGCCGCCAGCATGCTGGACGGGCAGAACATCCCGGAGAAGGTGGAGAAGCTCGAGGAGGCCGCCGCCGGTTGGGCACGCGAGGGTGTCCCGATCGACGCGATCCACGACGCCATTCACGCCGGCTTCAAGATGGGCGTAGACCTGGTCGTCTCGAAGCTGACCGCCAAGGACTTCGACACCTTCGTCGACAGCTCCAAAACGAACATCGAGATCCTGCACACGCTCACCTCGGCCATCTCCCGGGCCTACTTCCGCGAACTGCGCGCCGTCGTCAGCGAGCACCACACGGCGGTGCACACGCTGACCTCCGCGCTGCTCGGCGGCCGGCCGACGTCGACCATGGCGCGCGAGTGCGGCGTCGCCATCGCCGAGTCGTATGTGGTACTGGCAGTGTCGATTCCACGCCACCGCGACGAGCACAACCCGGCCCTGGACACCCAGGTCGTCGCCCGCCGCAAGCTGCGCCGCACCCAGGCGGAGCTGGCCGCCCGCTGCGGCGGCAGCGCGCTGTCACTGCTCAGCATCGATGGCGGCACCATTCTGCTGCCCGCCGGCCAGCACAGCGACGAGGAACTCGACGAGCTCGTCGCCGGCCTGTCCCGGGCCGCGCAGGTCGGCATCACCGCCGCCCTGGTCGAGTCGGTGCCCGACCAGATTCCCGGCGCCGTCGATCAAGCCCACGAGCTGCTCGACATGGTGCACCGGCTGCACTGCGTCACCGGCCTGTACCGATTCGACGAGCTAGCGCTCGAATACCAGCTCACCCGACCGGGTCCCGGCCGCGAATACCTCGGCGCGGTGCTCACCCCCTTGGACGAGCACACCGAGTTGCTGGAGACGCTGCAGCTGCACATCGCCAACAACCTCAATCGCCAACGCACCGCCCGCGCCTTGCACGTGCACACCAACACCGTCGACTACCGGCTCAAGCGCATCGGCCAGCTGACCGGCTTCGATCCGTCGCAGCCCTCCGGCCTGTGGTACCTGCGCTCGGCGCTGATCGCGCGCTCGTACCACCCCACCGACGCCGCTAGTCGCCAAGTGGGTTGAGCAGGTCGGCCTTTCCCTCGAAGGCGAACAGCAGCAGGTCGGTCATCCGGAAGGTATTCGAGTCCGGCCCGTACTTGGGGCGCCAGGCCGGATCGCGCACGATCGAGGTGCGGCTGCCCTCGATGGCCCGGTGGAACACCTCCGCCACGATCCGGCCGCCGACCGGCCCGAGCAGGCCGTTGCCGAACTCCGCCTCGCGCAACAGGTAGAACCACAGCGGCGTGGCGGCGAGGACAGTGGTGCGTTGCTCGTCGGTGAGCGCGTCGAGTGTGGCGCCCTGATTGCCGTGCAGGATCTGCTCGGCGCTGAGCGGTTCGACGCCGAAGAACTCGGCCATCTGCTGCCCGCTGGCGAGGCGGACCATGTGCGCGCGGGTGAGATTGCGAAATGCCAGGTTGCGGTGGATGTTCGGGACCGTGCTGCCGCGGCCGCCGAACGTGCCCGCAGGCAGGTTGACCAGGGGGTCCACCAGCAGCGTGTCGACCCGCTTCGTCACGTTGCCGCCGCCGCTCTCGGCGGGCGCCGCGAGGTCGGGGCGGTTCGCCTCGGTGAAGTCGAAAAGCCTGCGGAAATCCGCGATCCAGTTGGTCGGCAGGGTATCCACGGTGCCCGAATTGGGATTGTCCAGATCGGGAATCTGCGAACCGGCCTGGAAATTACCGCTGACGCCGCTGAACGTGAACAACTGCAGCAGGGTGGCGATCTCGCCGGGACCGGTGCTGTTGAAGACCCGATTCCACTGGTAAGTGTCGCGAATCATGCTGTGGCCGATTCGGTATGCCGCGACGGAGAACTCGATCGGCATGGTCGGGCGCAGGCCGCGGCCCGCGTACCCGTCTCCCGGCGCCTCGAAGAACCGCCTGCCCTGCCGGAACACGTCGGCGACGATCGCCGGGTCCACGATGCGCGGCAGGAAGTCGTGCACCAGCATCCACTGGTAGTGCCGGACGACCAGCTCACGGGCCGCGCTGAACAACCGTCGCCTGGCCAGGCCCTTGAGCGCCAACTCCTCGACCACTCGGTTGTGAAAGCGGATGAACGCCAGGTGTGTCTGCGCGACCGCGAGGTTCTCGTCGTTGCGGTTGTCCGGGATCAGCGGGCGTCGCCGGTCCGCGGCCGTCCCACCCGCGCCGCCGAACCGCGGCAGGTCGAAGCCCGTCAGCTCGACCTTCACCCGGTCGTCGGGAAAGTCCGCCGGGGAGGTCGTGCCGACCTTCAGTGTCACGCCGTCCTCGGTGTAGCAGACGCGATCGTTCGGGTCCGTCGGCCCCCTGCCGTACACGGAGTCCAAATCCAGTGCGGGAGAACGCCCTTGCATCAACTCGTCGACGGTGACGTCCTCGCCGAGCTGGGCCGAGGTGCGGTCCATGGTGAGATCGTGGTCGACGAACTGGCCGAGATAGGTGAAGCCGGCCGGGATCGGCGGCTCGGCCGAATCCGGTTGCGGCACGCGGGCGGTGATCGCGGCCGCCAACGCCGCTCTGGTCGGCTCGTCGGTCGGCACGCCGACCGGTCCGAGCCGGGAGAAGCGGAACCGGCGCAGTTCCTCGACGGTCAACGGCTGCCGCGTGATCGGGCGTCCCTGCCAGTCGAATTCGAGCACTCCCTCGCCGACGACGAAGAAGCTGTCAGTACCGTGCTGTTTCATGCGAACCCTCCGAATGGTTCGAAAAGTGATTTTCGGACGAATGTCCGCATGACAGCCGCCCCCCGTTTTTATCTGTAGTGCTGAACTGCGCGCTCCCCCGAGCGTCGACCGGTCGTCGCGACCGATCGAGTGCGCATGCCTCCGAGCTGGTGATCAGCTAGGGCAGCCGACCGCCGCCGAAGAACCGGTGGTCAACGCCGCGACGAGTCCGGCGAGCAGGCCTGCCGCGCACTCCGCCGACCAGGTCGTCGGACTACCGCCGACCTGCGTCGCGGCCGGACCGGCGTCGGCCGAGGCCGGCATCGCGCCACCGAACAACGACGCGACGACGACCGTGCCCACCCCGATTCGATAAACCGCCCTACGCATGAATTGATCACCCCCGGAGACCGAACTAGATCGAATACCCGGAACACAGGTCCGGACTGCCCCAATATTATCCGAGCACCCATTCCGTGCTCAGCCGTCAATTGTTGGGGCAGTCCGGTAGTAAGCGCACCGATCAGTCCGGTGGTTCCTGCGTGTCGTCGGGGGTGGCCAGGTCGGGAGCGACCTCCCGGGTCGCCATCCCACCCTCGCCACCCTCGTCGCTCGGCCCCGGGCGGCCGCCCTTGGGCTCGTCGCGCTCGTCGTCGGTATCTTTCGCACGTGTCATGAGAGACCCCTTTCGTCGTCGCTGCGAACTACCCGCGACGACGTCGTTCAATCAGGCCGCCGCAGGCACGGGCTCCGGTTTCGACTCGGGCGCGGTCAACGACACCGACGGCTGATCGAAGACCTCTTGATCGAGGATGCCCTCCCGCTTCGCCACCAGCACCGGCACCACCATCTGCCCGGCCACATTCGTCGCGGTCCGGATCATGTCCAGGATCGGGTCGATCGCGAGCAGCAAGCCCGCACCGGCCAGCGGCAGACCGAGCGTGGACAGGGTCAGGGTGAGCATCACGATGGCGCCGGTGAGACCGGCCGTCGCCGCGGAACCGACCACGGAGACGAACGCGATCAGCAGATAGTCGCGCAGGTCGAGCTGTGTTCCGGTGATCTGGGCGACGAAGATGGCCGCCAGCGCCGGGTACACCGCCGCGCAGCCGTCCATTTTCGTGGTCGCGCCGAACGGCACGGCGAACGACGCGTATTCATTGGGCACACCGAGCCGTTCGGTGACCATCCGCTGGGTCAGCGGCATGGTGCCGATCGACGAACGCGAGACGAACGCCAATTCCAGTGCGGGCCAAGCCTTGGCGTAGAAACGGACGGGACTGACACCGCCCACGGTGCGCAACAGGATCGGGTACACCACGACGAGCACGATGAGGCAGCCCGCGTACACCGCGACGGTGAACGTGGCCAGCGGCCGCAGCAGGTCCCAGCCGTAGCTGGCGATCGCCTTGCCGATCAGTCCCGCGGTGCCGATCGGCGCGAGCCGGATCACCCACCACAGCGCCTTCTGCACCAGCTCCAGCACCGATTCGGCCAGTGTCAGAAAGGGTTTGGCGGCGTCGCCGAGTTTCAGCGCGGCAAAGCCGAGCACCGCGCCCAGGAATACCAGTTGCAGCACATTGCCGTTGGTGAAAGCGCCGACCACGTTCGTCGGGATGATGCCGGTGAGGAAGTCGGTCCAGCCGCCCTTCGAGGTGGGCTCCTTCGCACCGACCAGCGAAAGGTCGACGCCGCGACCGGGATTGGTGACGAGGCCGAGCACGATGCCGACCGCGACGGCGATCAGCGCGGTCCCCAGGAACCACAGCAGGGTGCGACCGGCGAGCCGGGCGGCATTGGTGACGTGCCGCAGTCCGGCCACGCTCACCAGCACCGCGGTGAACACCAGCGGCGGCACCGCGAGCTTGAGCAGCTGCACGAAGATGCTGCCGACCTGGGTCAGCGTGCTGGTGAGCCAGGCGGAGCCGGTCGCGCGGGCGAGGAAGCCCGCGGCGATACCGACCACAAGGCCGAGCAGGATCTGGACGCCGAACGACCAGCGCACCGGATTCAGGGTACGGCTGCGCGAACTAGGTGAAGACAAGGGAACCATCCAAGACAAATCAGGGGATCTGGTGAGGTGTGCGCACGCGTCAGCAACACAGCTGCGCGGCCAACCGCCCCAGATCCACATGCAACCTGGCGACCAGGTGCACGACTGTCGCGAAAAAGTTCATAACGCCCTAAACGGTAAGCGATTCGTCCGACCAATTTTCACTCCGGTCGGTGGCACGCCTTATGTCCTGCGTCACAATCGGTCGGACCAGGCCTGCTCGGACGATGCGCTGCCTTCCCCAGTCGGGTTGTCGTGGCGCCAGTTGGTCCCCGGACTTCGTTGCGCACCAACCCCGTTCGACCAGGCACGCCGACTCCGCGCGCGCCACAGCGGATCTCGGCGCACGAAGAAATCTCGTGCGCCGTGTCAATCGTCACGAAGTGGGCAATACGGGCGGTGAGAGATGAGGTAACCATGAGCTTTTTCCGAAGTGCGAACAGGTATCGGCGCCGCGATCGGGTCGGCACGGTGCGCAGCGGCCGACGGTCCGGCTGGGGCCGATCCAACTGGAACCGGCGTTCCGGCAACGGACGGCGCAGCCGGTCCACGAGTTCAGGCGGGCTGGAAACGGTGGCCCGCTTCGGGTTCATCGCGCGCGGCATCGCCTACATCACCATCGGCCTCATCGGCTTCATGCTGGCGATCGGCACGGCCGAGCACGAGCCGGACGGCGGCGGGGCACTCGCCGCCATCGCCACCAAACCGTTCGGGTATCTGCTGCTGTGGGTTCTGGTGTTCGGCTTCGCCGCCCTCGTCATCTGGCGGATAACCCAGGTCGCCGGCGCGCGGCGGACGTACTCCGGCGGCCACCGGTTCTATGCAGTGGTCTCCGGAATCGTCTACGCCCTGGCATTTCTGGGCACCTTCCGCTACGTGGTGCACGGCCGCACACCCAAGCCGAGCGACGCCATCGCCCGCGATCTCACCGCCCGCATCCTGAGCTGGGACGGCGGCACGGTGGTCGTGCTGCTGATCGGACTGGCCATCATCGCCTTCGGCATCTGGCAGACGGCCCGCGGCTTGACCCTCGAGTTCGTGGACGACCTGCGCATGGGCTGGATGACGCGCGGTTCGCGCGAGGCGGCGGTCTGGCTCGGCCGCATCGGCTACCTCGCGCGGGGCGCGATCGTCGTCAGTATCGGCCTCGCCGCCGTCGTGGCCGCGCTGAACTACGACTCGGCCGAAGCCAAGGGTATCGACGCGGTGCTGCGCGATTTCGTCGGAAAACCCTTCGGCCCATGGCTTCTCATCCTGATCTCGCTGGGCCTGATCGCGTTCGGTGTGCTGTCCTTCCTGGAGGCCAAGTACCGCAGGACCTACGGCGGTGTGCCGGTCTGATCTCCCCAGTTGCGCGTTGGTGCACGTCAGGCATTGGGGCGCAGTCGGTTTCGGGTGCTGCGGCGGCGGGGATCGTATCGTGAATCTGCCTTCGGTGGAGCGTATTCCGCCGGGGCAGCTGGATCGTCCCTGAAACACCGTGCCAACAGCACACAGTAGGAGTACGAAATGGTACGACGACGCATCCGAACCATGTCCATGCTGGCTGCGGCAGCCCCGCTCGCGGCGGCGCTCGCCGTGCTGCCCGCGGCACCCGCGCAGGCCGCCGACGGCGACCTGAGTTGTTCGGCGACTTTCAATCTCACCCTCGAGCCGCCGTTGCGGGCCGGCGGCAGCGCGAAAGTCTCGATCAGCGGCGACCTCACCAACTGCACGTCCCGCAACGGCAAGTACACCGCGCTCCGGTCCGGCAAGCTGACCGCCGCCGGCGATGCTACGGCCACTGCCGGTGGCTTCAATCCGTGCGGATTGCTGGTCACCGCCAAGGGAAATGGCACGATCGCCTGGGTATCGGGGGGCGACAGCTCCCTCGACTGGCGGATCAGCCCGGACCCGATCACCGGGATCGCGTTCAGCGCCAACGTCACCGCCGGTCAGCTGAACGGTGATGCGATCACGGTGGCGGCGCGTAGTGCGCAACCGAACCAGGGCTGCCGCACCAACGGCCTGTCGACCCTCGCCGTCACCGCTCAGGTGAGCTTCGCCTGACCTCGGAATGACCGGCGCGGCACCAGTTTCCGCGCCGGTCACCAGGCGGTGTAACCCATGGTCGACACTTGGCGCTGCGCCATGCCTCGACTCCGATGATCAATGGAAAGGGGTATCGGCTGCGGCAACTAGTCATAATGCGCAGAATCTTTTGCGCCATTACGGATTACCAGCACTTCTCATCGAATTCCCCAGTTGATCAGCAGGTGGAGATGGCCACTCCGATGTGATTCGCTGTGTAGCGAAATGCCCCGGCCGAGGACGCGGAGGGATATCGGCGTTTGCTCGAAACAATCCTCGTGCCCGACACATTGGAGTTCGCTTTATGAGACGTTATCCCTTGGTGCATACTGCCACGGCCCGAGCGGTTCCGCTGCTGGTGGTCGCAGCGCTCGCGGCCAGCATGGGGACCGCATCCGCGGCAACAGTGCCCGGCATCGGCGATCCCGTTTTCCCTAATATCGGCAGTGCCGCATACGATGTCTCCAATTACAGTATCGACCTGAAGTTCGAGCCGTCCTCGGGCCGTTTGTCCGGGACGACAACGATCACCGCGAAAGCCAAACAGGATTTGAAAGCCGGCACCGCTATCGGTTTCGACTTCCTCTTGCAGACCCAGTCGGTGCTCGTCGAGAACAAGCCCGCCAAATACAATCTCGGCAAGGACAAGCTCGCCGTGACCGTGCCGGTGAACCTGCCGACCGGCACCGAGTTCACCACCGTCGTCGCGTACAACGACATCCCGTCGCGTGTGCAGAATCAGGCGGGCGCCCGCAACTGGGTCGAGAACGCCAACGGCGCACTGATCTCCAACGAGCCGTTCTCGGCCGAGTGGTGGTATCCGAGCAACGACCACCCCACCGACAAGGCGACCTACGCGGTGTCGGTGCTCGCGCCGGCCGACATGGACGTGTTCTCCAACGGCGTGGAAACCAGTGTCACCCAGAACATTCCGGGCTGGAAGCGGCACAACTGGCTCAGCAAGCACCCGCAGATGACGTATGCCACCTTCCTGGCGGTCGGCAAGTACGAGCGCGGCGGCCAGAACAGCGGCACCCCGGCCAGGCCGAACCTCACCGCGTACTCGACCGACCTCAACCCGACGATCCGCGCCAACGCCAAGGCCAGCATCGAGCGGACACCGGAGATCACCGACTGGCTCGCCAGCGCGCTCACCCCGTACCCGTTCGAGTCCACCGGCGGCCTGGTGGACGCGAAGATGGGTGGCTTCGCCCTGGAAACCCAGACGATGCCTACCTATACGGACGGATTCTTCCGGCGCGGCAAGAATGATTCGGTTGTCGTGCACGAGATGGCCCATCAGTGGTTCGGCGACTCGATCTCCGTCGCCACCTGGAAGGACGGCTGGCTGAATGAAGGCTGGGCCAGCTACATGGAGTACCTGTGGTCGGAGAAGAACGGCACCGGCACCGCGGCGGAGATCGCCGACTATGCCTACGCCACCTCGACCAGGATCGATTGGAATGTTGTCCTGACCGATCCCGGGCCCGCCAATGTGCTGCCCGCCGAGTTGTACAGCCGCGGCGCATTGGCCATCCAGGCATTGCGCAGCGCGATCAACAACGACGAGGTCTTCTTCCGGTTGATCCGCGAGTGGCTGACCAAGTACCAGTACAGCAATGCCAAGGTCTCCGACTTCATCGACCTGGCGAACGCCGTCACCGGCCGCAGCACGAACGCGTTGTTCAAGACCTGGCTGACCGACAAGGGCAAGCCCGCGTACAAGCCGACCGACGCGACCTTCGATTCGAATTCGAAGCGCGCGCCCCGTTCGGCCACGCCGCCCCCGGCCAAGCCGAAGGTCTATGACGACCTCTTCGCTGTCGTGACCGAAAAGCAGTAACCGACCGCAACATACGAGCCGGGTCCGTGGAAACACGGGCCCGGCTCAGTCGTGCCTCGGCTAGCCCGCCGAGCCGGTTCCCACCGACGGGTCGAGCACCGCGTTGACCAGACGTCCCAGCAACTCCCCCGCGCGGCGCAGGCGAGTCTCGGCTATCGGCAGGAACTGACGGGTGTACTCGTCACCGATGGTGGACGAGGCTGGATAGACACCCGGGGTTGCCAGGACCCGGCAGCTGTCCTCCGCCCAGCGGATCGGGTCGGTATCCGGTTGCGTCGGAGGCAGATCGGGGGCGGGCAGGGCGAGTAGCCGCTGCAATTCCTCGGCGTCGCTCGCGTGCCGGGTGTCGAGCATCCGGCTGTCCCACACCGAGTGCAGATTGGTGCTGCGGCCGAGATATTGCACCTTGACCTCGTTCCCGCCGCGGTCGCGTGCGTATCCCGCGTGCATCGGCTGGTGGATATCGCCGACGAAATGGACGATGAACTTCAAAGCCTGGCCACGCTCGGCGACCGGACGACTCCGGTCGGCAAGCGTGGCGGTCTGCCTGCGCAGCGCCTCGATCACGTTCTGGCCGTTGTTGCCGTTCACCGCCGGGTCGTAGACGCAGCCGTTCTCGCCGATGTTGACGTAGTGCCACGGAGCCGAAATCTTGCCCAGCTCGGGATCATTGGCGCGTACCTCGTCGGCCCAGTTGGCCACCCCTGCGAGCGTGGGATCGGGCTCGCCCGCGAGCAGGCGGCCGACCTCGTCCCGCGCCGCCGCGGTCAACCGCAGGTCGGCGATCGCCCCGGTGGTGTTGTGGCCCTGCACGCCCCAGGCAGTGGCGGTGGGCGGAACCGATAGCAAGATCGCGGCCAGCGCACACGCGCTCGCCACCGCTGCTCTACCGAACATCACACGAATCCTTCCGAGTAGCCTCGGGCAGTTCACCCTGCCCGGCGCGCACCCGCGCCGCTGCGCACCATGAACCGAGTCATGTTGACTCTCTTGCCGATTCGAGTGTCCGCGATGGGACGTATCCGCCGCACCAACTCCGGGCCAACACTTCGCGGCCAACCGCTGTCCCTAACGGCAGAACCGGACAGCCCTAGGCGATGTCGATGGCCCGATCAGCTGCCACCACTTCGGCACGCAGCAGCTCCATCAACCCGGGGAAGCGCTGCTCCAGTTCGGCCCGGCGCAGCTGCGCCATATTGCTGTTGCCCCGGTTGACCTGCCTGATCAGTCCCGCCTGGCGCAGCGTCCGGAAATGGTGGGTGAGGGTGGCTTTGGACACCGGCAGCTCGAACGAGCTGCAATGACGTTCGGTCCCGTCCGGCTCGGCGAGCAGGGCCAGCACGACGGCGCGGCGGTGCCGGTCGGCGAGGGCGGCGAAGATCGCGCCGAGGTCCATCTCCGCCGGGCTGGGCTGGTCGTCGTGGTCGGGCACTGCTCACCTTTCGCGTCAGGTACGAATTGCATCGTACCTCGCGACACCCTATCGTCCACAGGTATGACTGAGATCGTACCTACCCCGGATGTTCCGTTCGCGCTCGTCGGGTTCGCCCGCCCCAAACCGGAGCGCGCGGCGGAATTGCGGGAGTTGCTGCTGTCGTTCGTCGCGCCGACCCGCGAGGAAGCGGGCGCGCTCGAGTATCACTTCCACGAGGACGCCGACGATCCGGGCAGCTTCGTCTTCTACGAGGCGTGGCGCTCCAAGGCGGACCTCGATCGCCACCGCGAGCTGCCCCACATGAAGGAGTTCTGGGAGCACCGCATGGACTACCTAGAGCAAGACCTCGACATCAGGTGGCTGTCGATGCGCAGCGCGTACCCCCGGCCGATCGACGCCTGACCCACCGGACTTCACCTTCGCCGCTGGGCGATTCGCGGCCCACGCGCAACACCATCTGCATACTCAGCTGCAAGTGCGGTTGAAATGACGTTCCAGCGCGATACCATCAGGGGTGGCGCGGTGAAGTTCGTCACGGGATGTACGCGGATTTCGCCGATGGGTCTTCGAGAATCGGAGTAGAGGTCATGGTCGCGGAACCGGTCCGGATCAAGGGTATCGACTCGCGGGTCGCAGAGCGCGGCCCAACGGCGCTCCGCATCGCGGTCGGTGGACAGCTGCGCAAACTACGCGAGGAATGTGGCATCACTCGCGAGGCGGCGGGCGACCACATTCGTGGCTCGCACGCCAAGATCAGCCGACTCGAACTGGGCCGGACCGGATACAAGGACCGCGACATCCTCGACCTACTGACGCTCTACGGCGTTACCGAGGAAGACCAGCGCGAGATGTTCCTCGATCTGGCGCGCAAGGCCAACGAACCCGGCTGGTGGCACCGGTACAACGACCTGCTGCCGTCCTGGTTCGAGACCTATCTCGGACTGGAGGGCGCCGCGCAGACGATCAGAACCTTCGAGGGCCAGCTGGTTCCGGGCTTGTTGCAGACCGAGGACTACACCCACGCCGTCATCGCGGTCGGCCACCAGAACGCCGAGGCCTCCCGGCGCGTGGAGCTGCGCAGGAAGCGCCAGGAAATTCTCAGCACCGAGCACGGGCCCGCACTGTGGGCGGTGCTGGACGAGGCCGTGCTGCACCGGCCGATCGGCGGCAAAGCAGTGCTGCGCAAGCAGATCGAACACCTGGTGGCGATGTCGGAAAGCCGGCGGGTGACCATCCAGGTGCTGCCCTACCACGCGGGCGGTCACCCGGCGGCGGGCAGTTCGTTCACCATGCTCCGCTTCGCCGAAGCCGAGCTGCCCGACATCGTCTACCTCGAGCAGCTGACTAGCGCGCTCTACCTGGATCGCAGGGAGGATCTGCACCTCTACCGCGAGGTGATGGATCAGCTCGCCGTCCAAGCCGAAACACCGCAGCGGTCGCGGGATCTGCTGATGGCCGCCGCGGCGGAGTTGTAGCCGACCCGTGCCCGCGCCGAACGCGGTGGGTCAGCCGGCCACCCGATCGGCCCACGCCGAGGGCAGTGCGGCGCTGGAGACATCGGCGATCTCACCGAGACGTGCGCGCGGAGTCCCCAAGCGGCTCAACTGAATCAGACCCTGCGCCACGACGATGATGTTCGCACTGTGCGCCGACAGCACGGCGTCGTCGACCTTGCCGTCGCCGAGACGCATTGCGGGAGAGAGCCGCTCGGCGACGCCCTGCTCCATCGCCGCGGTGGTCTTGGCCCCGATGGTGGCGACCTCGGGGATCCGGCCGCTGAGCTGGGCGATGCTGTTGATCATCAGGCAGCCGCGCCGGTTCGGTTGCGCGGCACAGTCTTCGATGATCGCTTGGAACAGCGCGCGCACCGCGGCCCGCGCCGAGCCTGGTGCCGATCCGACGACGTCGCGCACGAACCGGGCGCGCCGCTCGCAGTAGCGTTCGAACGCGGCGAGGAACAAGCCCTGCTTGTTGCCGTAGGCGGCGTAGACGCTGCCGTTGCCGACGCCGGTCGCGCGGGAGATGTCCTCGACGGACGTCTCATCGAAACCTTGCGACCAGAACAGCTCGGTAGCGGCGTCGAGCAGGCCCGATTCGTCGAACTGTCGTGGCCGTCCCATGGCCTCACCGTACCAACCGTTGTGCGATATCGCCCACATAGCTTGTTCTGGAGGCGTGACTCCACAACAATGGTTGACATGGCCCCCAACTTCGCTGCGCCGCCCCGCCGACGGGTCGGCATTCTGGTCTTCGACGGCGTCAAGATGCTCGACTTCGTCGGCCCGGCAGAGGTCTTCGTGGAGGCCAACCAGACCGCGCCCGGTTACGAAGTGGTCCTGCTCTCCGCCGACGGCCGGGACGTGCAGACCTCGATCGGCGCGCGCATCGAGGTCAGCGCCGCGGCCGCCGAGGCGGGTCGCTTCGACACCGTGGTGATCCCGGGCAGCGAACTGCCGCCCGCGAAGTTCGTCACGCCTGAACTGATCGCCGCCGCACGGCACCTGTCCTGGAACACACGCCGGCTGGCCTCGATTTGCAGCGGCGCGTTCGTCGTCGCCGAACTCGGCCTCTACGACGGCAGACGCGCGACCACGCACTGGAAGTTCGCCACGGATCTGGCGCGCAAGTACCCGGCCATCGCGGTCGACCCCGATGCGATCTTCGTGCGCGACGGGAATCTGTACAGCTCCGCGGGCGTCGCGGCCGGCGTCGATCTCGCGCTGGCACTGGTCGAGGAGGACTACGGCGCCGACGTCGCCCGCCGGGTCGCGCAGTTGCTCGTGGTGTACATGCAGCGCGCGGGCGGTCAATCGCAGTTCTCGGCCTCGCTGACCGGACCCGTGCCGCGTAGTCCGCTGGTGCGCAAGGTGGTCGACCTGATCTGCGCGGACCCGGCGTTTCCGCACACCGTGCAGACCCTGGCCGCGCATGCCATGGTCAGTGTCCGGCACCTGACCCGGCTGTTCCGCGCCGAGCTCGAACGCTCCCCCGCCGAGTACGTCGCCTTCATCCGCTTCGGGGTTGCCAGGGACCTGCTGCACGCCGGACACAGCGTCACCGAGGCCGCGATGAGCGCCGGATATGGCAGCAGCGAGGCCTTGCGCCGCGCGTTCGTGGCCAGGCTCGGCATCTCACCGCGCAAGTACCAGCAGCGTTTTCGCTCCACCGGCGCGACCGCCGCGTTCGAGCCGATGACGGCCGCCGTGTCCTGATCGGGGGCTTTTGCGGCCGGTGTGGAGGGGCGCCGGACAGGTTGCTCAGCGGAAACTGAGTGCGGCACAACGCCATCGATCCGAGTGATCGAGAAAGGAACTCCATGTCTTCCGCGACAACCATTGTTCTCGTGCACGGCGCTTTCGCCGATGCCGCCAGCTGGGCACCGGTCACCGAGCGGCTGCTCGCCGAGGGATACCGGGTGCTGGCGCCGCCGGTGTTCAACCGCAGCCTGTCCGAGGACGCGGCCTACATCAAATCGTTCGTCGAGCAGATCGACGGGCCGGTGCTGCTGGCGGGCCATTCCTACGGCGGCGCGGTGATCACGGTCGCCGGGGTCGCCGACAATGTCGTCGGTCTGGTGTTCGTTTCGGGCTATGTCCTCGAAGTCGGCGAGAGCCTCGGGCAATTGCAGGGTGGCTTCCCGGACTCCGATCTGGCCGCCAACCTCGTCTACGCGCCGTACCCGGTCCGCGACGGCGAGCCGGGCACCGATGTGTCGGTCGACATCGCCGCCTTCCCCGAGGTGTTCGCGGCGGGCCTCGACAAGGCGCGGGCGCAGGTGCTCGCGGTCTCCCAGCGGCCGCTCTCCGCGATCGCGTTCGGCGAGCCGGCGACCGCGGCGGCCTGGCAGACCAAGCCCAGCTGGGGCATCGTGTCGAGCGCCGACCGCACCATCAATCCCGAGGTCGAGCGGTTCGGCTACCAGCGCGCGGGGCTGCGCTCGGTGGTCGAGATCGACGCACCGCACCTGGTCATGCAGACCCATCCCGCCGAGGTCGCCGCAGTCATCACCGGCGCGCTCGCCGAGTTGGCCTGATTTCTCGAAACCGCTTGGACCCCAATCCCTATCGAAAGGAATGACGATGACCGGAAACCCGCACGGAATCCCCCTGGAGCCTGCCGCGCAAGAGTTCGTCGACGCGACCTCCCAGCCCCCGTTTCTCTACCAGTTGCCGCCGGAAGAGGGCCGCAAGGCGGTGGATTCGGTGCAGGACGCGCCGATCTACAAGCCGGAGATCGATGAAGAGTGGATCACCATCGACGGCGGACCGACCGGTTCCGTGCGGGCCAGGATCGTCCGGCCGCAGGGCGTCACCGAAACCCTGCCCGTCATCGTCTACACCCACGGCGCCGGTTGGGTCTTCGGAGACGCGCACACCCACGACCGCCTGGTCCGCGACCTCGCCGTCGGCGCGCACGCGGCGGTCGTCTTCCCCGAGTACGACCGCTCACCCGACGTCCGCTACCCGGTGGCCAACGAGCAGTCCTACCGGGTCGCCCAGTGGGTCAGCACCCAGGGCGCCGAAAAGGCGCTGGACCCGACCCGTATTGCCGTCGCCGGTGATTCGGTCGGCGGCAACATGGCCATCGCCCTCACGCTGATGGCCAAGGAGCGCGGTGACGTCTCCTTCGTGCAGCAGGTGCTGTTCTACCCGGTGACCGACGCCAACTTCGACACCGGTTCCTACGAGCGCTTCGCGGAAGGTTACTTCCTGACTCGCGAAGGCATGCAATGGTTCTGGGACCAGTACACCACCAGCGCCGAAGACCGCGCCCAGATCACCGCGTCGCCGCTGCGCGCGAGCACCGAGCAGCTGTCGGGCCTGCCGCCCGCGCTGGTCATCACGGCCGAGAACGACGTGCTGCGCGACGAAGGCGAGGCCTTCGCGGGCAAGCTGCGCACCGCGGGCGTGCCCGTCGTTCAGGCGCGCTACGGGGGCATCATCCACGACTTCGTCATGGTGAATTCGATGCACGACACCAACGCCGCCAAAGCGGCTGTTGCCCAGGCGGTTTCCGTGCTGCGGGCCGCCCTGCACACCGCGTGACCAATTCCTCCGGACCTAAGGAACATTCGTGAGTACCTCCTCGCCCACCATCGTGCTGGTGCACGGTGCGTTCGCCGACTCGTCCAGCTGGAACGGCGTCATCGAAACGCTGCGCGCACAAGGACATTCCGTTGTGGCCGCGGCCAACCCGCTGCGCGGCCTGGACAGCGACGCCGCCTATATCGGCTCGGTCCTCGATGACATCGACGGCCCCTGCGTCCTGGTCGGTCATTCCTACGGCGGCAGCGTCATCACCGTCGCAGCCGCGGGCAAGGTGAACGTGACGGCCCTCGTCTACATCGCCGCCTTCATCCCCGCCGAGGGCGAGAGCGCGCTGGAGTTGACCGACAAGTTCCCCGGCTCCACCCTCGGACCGACCACCCGCCCCGCGAACTATCCCCTCGCGGACGGCAATTCGGGCACCGAGCTCTATATCCGGCAGGACGAGTTCCCCGCCCAGTTCGCCGCAGACGTGCCCGCGAACGCCGCCCAGCTGATGGCGGCGACCCAGCGGCCGGTCGCGCTCGCCGCCCTCCAGGAGCCCGCGACCGCGGCGGCCTGGCGGAACATTCCCGCGTTCGCCCTGCTCACCACCGACGACAAGAACATCCCGGTGCAGGCGCAACGGTTCATGGCCGAGCGGGCGTCCGCGCACACCGTCGAGATCGCGGCTTCGCATGCGGTCAGCGTTTCCGCGCCGGGTGCGGTCAGCGATCTGATCGCCGCTGCGGCCAAGCAGTAGACACCGAAGATCCGGTCACGCCCAACAGCTTTCGGGCGTGACCGGATCGCGGTGGGTCAGCCGATCGCGGCCTTCAGGGCGGCTTGCCCGCCGACCACCGGGAACGAGACCTTGGTTTCGGCCAGGTTCATCCCGAAGCCGGGTCCCGGCTTGGGCCGCAGGGTGTACTCGTTGTCACTGGACAACACCACCACACCCAGCTTGTGTCCGCGCGCGAGCACGTAGTCGTGCGGTTGCATGGACAGGTTGATCGCATACTCCTTACCCGGGGTGATCGGGCTGGTCTTGTCGATCGAGTCCCGGTTCTGCGGGTCCACCCAACCCCTCGTGACAATCCTCGAACTGCCGTCGGGAGCCCGATCCACCAGCAGCGCAGTCACATTGGCCGCCGGACGCTGGAAGGACAACCGGAGGGCTACGTCGACCGTGCCGCTGATCCGCAGCGGAGCCGTGGTGGACTTGGAGAAGTACGCCAACCGGTTCGGCGAACTCGGCGCCGCGACCAGGGCCGAGGCCAGCTTCGTCGCGTCATCGTCGAGTGATTCGGTGACCCGCCCCGGTCCGGATGTCGCGAGTCCGCCGGTATTGCGGCCGCCGGGTTGGAACACCGCGGTCGCGGTCGAGGTGGCCGGGGCGGGCCACTCCGGCTCGTTCACCCAGGACTTGTCCTCGCGCTGAATGGTGGACTTGGGCTCGCGGTCGATCCCGTTGTCCCGGCCGAGCAGGTACTTGCTGAACCAGCGGTTCACGGTGCGCAACCACTCGTCCCGGCGCAGGCTGATCGGGTCGGTGTGGCCGGACTGGTGCAGCCAGATCTTGTGCGGCACACCGGCTTTCTTCAGGGCGTCGTACCACTGCGCGACATGCTTGGTCTTGACGTTGAAGTCGTTCAGACCGTGCACAGCCAGCACCGCGGCCCGCACCTTGCCGACATCGTTGAGGTAGTTGCGCTCGTTCCAGAAGCCGATGTAATCACCGGTGACCCGGTCCTGGTCCTTGTGGAGCTTGTCGATCACCGGTGTGCAGACGTTCCGGTCGGCCCTGGTGTAGACGTACTTGGCCAGCACGTCGGCGTCCTCGCCCTGGTAGGTGCCGGGCGCGACCACCGCGCCTGCCGCGCGGTAGTAGTCGTACCAGCTGCTGATCGCGGCGATGGGCACGATCGCTTCCAGCCCGGGCACGCCGGTGGCGGCGACGGCGTTGGGCAGCGTTCCGTTGTAGGACACACCCATCATGCCGACCTTGCCGCTGGCCCAATTGGCCACCACGGCTTTACCTTGCGCGTCCCGCGCCTTCGCCCGGCCGTTGAGCCAGTCGATCGGGGCCCGCGCGCCGATGGTCTCGTTGCGCGCGCCCGAGGTCGGGCAGCCGGTGGAGGTGCCGGTGCCCAGCGACTCGCCGTACATCACGGCGTAGCCGCGAGCCAGGAAGAATTCCTCGTACTGCCAGGTGATCTGGCCGTTGGCGACGGTGATGCCCGCGACCCGCAGGTCCTCGGCCACCCGCGCGCGCAGCTCGCCCGGAGCCGGGGCCATCCGCCGCCCGTCCGCGCCGTCGGGGACGTAGAGCTCGACGTCCACGTTGTGGTTGGCGACGTCGTTACCGCCGGAGAAGTACGGGCTCGCCTGGTACACCACCGGCAGCTTGCCAGTGGCGCCGGCCGGACGGACGACCTGGACGTGCACCTCGTCGTCCTTGCCGTCCCGGTCGCTGTCCACTGGGGCACGCACCCACAGGTCTTGCCGGACCGGCGCTTTCGGGTTGAAAGTCGGCTGCGCCTCGCCGCCGCTGACATCCGGGCCGTTCGTCGGGTCGGCCAGCGCGGGCGCGCCGGACAGGAGCAGTGCCGCGGCCACGACCAACAGGGCCAGCCGCGATAACCGTCGCAGGGTCAGCACGGTCCACCCGAGGGCCGCGACCACGCGGGTGCGCGGCCCGCCCCGGTCACGTCTGTGCTGATGCTGTCTGGATGCCATTGCGTTCTCCTTCACAACTCATCACGAGGTGCTCCCGTGCGAGACTCGAAATACCTGCTGGCTCAGGGGAATTACCTCGGATGCCCGGCCGGGGCGGCCGGGCATCCGGTGATGAATCAGTGCTGGGTCGGCGGGGCCTTCCGCTCGATCGCGGCCTTCATCGCGTCCAGCCCGATCAGGTTGAATTCACGACCGAGCGAGCGCATCAACGAGTTCTGCGTCGGCCGGTACACCCCGCGCTTGTGGTAGACCGCGCCCTCGTAGGTGCCGACCACGCCACCGTCCGGCGAAGCCTTGCCGAGGTACTGGTACCACTTGGCCTTGTTCTGCTGCATCTGCGCGCTGGTGTAGGTGGAGGCGTTCACCTCGCGCGGCTCGCGCCCGGTGTAGCGGTCGTTCGGGTAGTCGTACTCGTCGGCCAGCCCGGCGACCGAGTGGCCGAGCTCGTGCACCACGATCTGCCCCGACTGCGCGTTGCCGCCGGACGACGTCGCCACCTTGCCGCCTGCCCCGCCGTACTTGGTGGTGTTGGCCAGCGCGACCACCTGGTCGACCTCGGGCGCCAACCGGGCGTACTGCAAGGCCTTGGTCTCGTTCACACACAGCAGCCGCTCGGTGCCACCGCACCAGAACGTCATGTCCAGTGCGGTGTTCCGCATGGTGCCGCGTGGATCGTTGTCGACGCCGGACTGCTGGGACACCACATTGACCGCCCAGACGTTGAACGAGTTCTTGTAGGTCTTGAACGGTTCGACCTGGGCGATCTCGTTCCACCGGTTGACGGCGTGCTGCTTGTAGATGTCCAGCTGGCTCGAGGTGTATCCGTCGCCGACGAACACCAGATCGAACCGCTGACTGGACGGCCCGGTCTGCTGGATCGTCACCACATCGGCCTGCACCGCCGAGCGCGGCGCCGGGGCTTCCGGGCGGACCGGCATGACCACGCGGCCGATGGTGCCGTCCGGGGAGAACACTTCTCGTTCTTCGGTGGGCGCGGCAGATCCCGTGGCGACCGACATCGCGACGATGATCAACGCGCCGAGCATGATTGCGAACATGCGTCGTAACAAGGGCATGGCAAAGCTCCTCGAGTGGTTCGCGATTTCGACCCGGACGGCGCGGGCCGCACTTCGGTCTGTCGAATTCCTCATCAAGGAACCACATTTGGTCCGGCAACTCGACTGAGGAATAACTGGGGAATGGATTCCCCGATTGCCGATCAGCCGGGCTCGGGTCGGCACCGCACACCGGTCAGGCAGTATGGGACCGTCCGTGCAGCTGATGAGGAGGTCTCAATGGCATATGTTCCCGAACCAGCCAGGTACGACGGCGCGATGCGTTATCGCCGGTCAGGGCGCTCGGGCCTGGATCTGCCGCTGCTCTCGCTCGGCTTCTGGCACAACTTCGGGGACGACCGCCCCTACCTCGCCCAGCGCGAAATCGCTTTGCGCGCCTTCGACCTGGGTATCACGCATTTCGACCTGGCGAACAATTACGGGCCGCCGTACGGCGCGGCGGAGATCAACGCCGGACGCATTCTGCGCGAGGATCTCGCACCGTATCGCGACGAACTCGTCATCTCCAGCAAAGCCGGTTGGGACATGTGGCCCGGTCCATACGGGCAGGGCGGCGGGTCGCGCAAGTATCTGCTCGCCTCGCTCGATCAGTCGCTGACCCGGCTCGGGCTCGACTATGTCGACATCTTCTATTCGCACCGGTTCGATCCGACGACTCCGCTGGAGGAGACCGCGGCGGCGCTGAATACCGCTGTCCGTCAGGGCAAAGCGCTGTACGTAGGAATTTCGTCGTATACCGCACAGGATTCGGTCGCTATCGCCACCATGTTGCGGGAGCTCGGCACTCCCCTGCTCATCCATCAGCCGTCGTACTCGATGCTCAACCGGTGGATAGAGACCGAGGGCCTGCTCGACGCGGCCGGTGCGGAAGGGTTCGGCGTCATCGGGTTCACCGCGCTCGCACAGGGACTGCTCACCTCGAAGTACCTCGACGGCATTCCACCGGAATCTCGTGCTGCCCAAGGTAAGTCGTTTCAGAACGAATTGCTCACCCCGGCGATGATCGATCGGTTGCGCAAGCTCGCTGCCGTCGCCGACCGGCGCGGGCAGACGCTGGCGCAACTGGCGCTGTCCTGGGCGCTGCGCGACGACCGGGTCACCTCACTGGTGATCGGTGCGTCCACCACCGACCAGCTCGAGCAAAATGTCGCCGCCCTCGACGATCTCGAATTCAGCGCCGACGAGCTCGCCGAAATCGACGCGCTGCTCGATGATGACGGCGAAGTCGATCTGTGGCGATCGGCGCGCCAAGGGACTCTCTGAACGGTATTGTCGCGCCATCGAGCGTGGGAAAGCGCTGTTTTCGATTGGCTCGCCGGGGAATTCCGAGCGGGTGAGGATTTACGCCGATCGGGCTTCCGTCGCCGCCCGTCAATTGGTCACGGATCTGCTGGTGGTGGCCTGGGTCTACTTTTCGGTCATGGCCGCGCTCTGGGTGCACGATCTGGTACAGAAGCTCGGCGTGCCCGGCCAGAAGCTGGAGGGCGCGGGCGGCGGCATGGCCGACAGCCTCGGTGATGTCGGCCGAAAGGTCGGCCGGGTGCCGATGGTGGGCGACGATCTCACCTCCCCCTTCGAGCGCGCGTCCGCCGCGGCACGCGCCATGGCAGAGGCAGGCAGCGACCAGCAGGCCGTGGTCAACGATCTGGCCATGGCCCTCGCCATCGGATTACTGATCGTCCCGCTCGGGCTGGTGCTGTTCCTCTGGCTGCCACTGCGGGTGCGCTGGATACGCAGGGCCGCAACAGCAGCCCGCCTGCGCGCGGTCCCCGGCGGACGCGATCTGCTCGCCCTGCGCGCCCTCGCCAATCAGCCGCTGCGCAAACTGAACCGGATCGACCTGGACGTGGTCGATGCTTGGCGGCGCGGCGACGACGCCACGGTGCGCCGGCTGGCCGAGCTCGAACTGCGCGGCCTCGGCCTGCTCGGCGGCTGACCTGGTGCGACGTTCCGCATCACCGGATGAAATCCTTCCATCCGGATTCATAACTCAGCGCGATTCTAAAGCGTGACAACGCTTCTGACGGGCGGCACGCTTACCTCAGGTCAAGAGCGCCAGCGTCAAGTCCCCGGCTAGCTGGCCGGCAACCCTCCAACCGCGGCGGGGTGCCCCGGGTCAAGACCAGGCCGAGCCGCGTAATGCGGTCCGGGCAAGCGCGGGCTCCGTCGGTGTGCTGGAGCCCTCTCGAGAGACGGGGGTCGACTCATGTCCGAAACGCCCTCCCTTCTCATGCCCGGGCCTGTGCCCGGTCCATCGAGCGACAACCAGAGGGGAACGACATGACCACGGCCACGCCAACTCTCGGAGACCGCGTGCTGGACACCACCAGGCAGGGATTCGACCACGAATCACTGACCGCACTGCTGAACGGCGACGTGCACGCGGTGCGACTCGCCGGCTTCGTCCGGCCGGACGCGCTCGACCACCTGCGCAAGGCCTTCGTCGGCAGGCAGGACCACGGTCCGCTCGCCACCGACCCGCAGTTCCGGCGGATCGGGCACGCGTTCTCGGAGACGAGCACCGACGCCGGGCGCGGGCGGTACTTCGACGAGGCGCGCGATAATATCGATCGGCTGCGCGATATCGCCTCGCCGTATTCGTATCCCGCGGACGACCTGCGGCTGCTGCTCGACGAGATCTGGCCGGCCGGAGCGAGTTTGCTGCGGCGCAATGGACAGGCCTTCTTCGCCGGCGTTGCGCGCTACCAGCTGGCGGGGGTGGATCTGGAGCCGCACACCGACAATGTGGGCCGCAACCTGCCGTCGGACTTCGATATTCGGATCACTCGGCAACTGTCTGTGAATGTCTATTTGGACGTGCCGGAGCGGGGTGGCGAATTACAGATCTGGGACGACTATCCCGATGAGCGCGAATATCGCGACCGATCCGGCGACCGCGTCTACGGCATCGACCGCGCCGCGGTCGGCGATCCGGCGCTGGTCATCACACCGCGCGTGGGCGACGCGATCTTCATCGATCCGCGCCGGGTGCACGCGGTCGCGCCTTCCCAGGACCGCCCCCGCATCACCATCGGCCTCTTCATCGGAGTCACCGATCCGGCCGAGTCGCTGAAGGTGTGGAGCTGATGACCACGACTACGTTGCTCTCGGCGTCGCACAAGGCCGCCTACGACCTACGCTCGGACGGCATCACCACCGACGGCCGCTCCACCGTCCTGCTGGTCAGCGTCGGCGCGGACTATCACGAGGGTGAAAAGCTCGCCGCGACCATCGATTTGATCAATCGCTCGAACTTCGGGCGCTGCGCGATCGCCGTCGCGGACACCTTGCAGCGACACAACCTCAGCGGCGGCACCGATAGAGACCGGCACGCTCGTGCGCGCATCGCCGGCGACCAGTGGATCGCCCGCAACCAGAGCTATCTGGACCAGATCGACTGCCCGACAAACATTCTGCGCTGGGACTTCGCGCTATCCCATCCCCGCTACGGCGATCTCTACGACGCCATCGAGCACGCCTACGAGACCGACGAGCCGTATCGGCATGCCATCGACAGCACCATCGATAGATTCATCGAGCGGCGGCTGGCGCGCGAACCAGACGTCGACCAGGAGGCGGTCCGGACCTCCTGCCGTGCATATCTTTTGGAGGAATGCCCGATCATCATGCCGCTGTGGGCGCACGAGGGGTTCGACTTCGTGATCTACCCGCAGCGCATCTCCGCCGCGATGGGGCGCACCCGGGAACTGTTCGTCGAACCCGAGCATCCGGACCGCGTCGCTTGGCTCCCTTTGCGATTCAAGAAGCGCAAGTCGGCGCTGAACTCCGCGGCGGAGGGGCAGCTGTGACCCTCGAGATCCCGGCCCAGCGGCGCGTCATCGGGTTCGGCGGACTGGCGGTGGCGTCGTTCCTCGGGTGCATCGACCTCACCATCGTCACCACCGCGCTGCCCGCCATCGGGGCCGACTTACACGCGGGCACGTCGAACACCGAACTGACCCTCGGTGTTTTCCTGATGGCGCTGTCCATGTTCATGGTCACGGCGGGGCGCGTCGCCGATCACCTCGGACGCCGAAAGGTGTTGCTGTTCGGGCTCGCCCTGTTCGTGGTCGCGTCGGCGGGGGCGGCGGCTGCCTCGTCGATCGGCATCCTGCTCGTTGCGCGCTTCATCCAAGGCGCGGCGTGTGCTGTGCTCTACACGAGTACCTCGACGCTGGTGGAATCGCTGTTCCCGCCGGGTGATCGAGGCAAAGCCATCGGTTGGCTGTACTCGGTGAACGGTCTGGGGTTGGCCATCGGTCCGGTGCTCGGCGGTCTGCTGGTGCCCAGTCTCGGGTGGCAGTCGATCTTCTGGATCAACATTCCGCTCGGCATCGCGGCTCTTGTCGCGATTGCCTTCGCGGTCCCCCACGTGCCGCCGGACACCGCGGGCGGCACGGACTGGGCCGGGCAGGTCGTTGTCGCGTTCGCCGTGGTGTCGGCCGTCGGCATCTTCGTCCTGGGCGACCTGCGGGGATGGCTTTCACCCTGGGTCCTCATCGCCGCGGTCGTCCTGGTGGTCTCGGTCGCGGTGGGTGTCGTCGCGGAGCGGCGGGCGGCGAATCCCTTGATCGACCCGGCACTGTTCGGCAAGCGGAGATTCGTCGCCGCGATCGTCTCGGATTTCTCGCTCGGGCTGTTCTATGCCGCTGCGCTGCTGGTGATTCCGACGTACCTCACCCAGGGACGCGACTTCGACGTGCGCCAAGCGGGATTCGTGCTGCTGCTCGTCAGCGGCACGCTCGCGCTCGCGTCGCCGGTCGCAGGGCGGTTCGTTGATCGGTTCGGCGCACATGCGTTGCTGCCGTGGGGGTTCGGGCTGTTGACCCTTGCCGGAGCGGGCATCGCCTGGTCCGCGTTCGGTGATCTACTGGCGGTGCTCTTCGTCGCACTGGTGTTGTTCGGCGCAGGATGGGCCTTGGTGCTGGGACCCGCGACCGTGCTGGCTATTTCCACGGTGCCGCCGAATCGATCCGGCTTCGCCGTGGGTGCTTCGTGGACGTTCCACAACCTCGGCGGGGCTATCGGGGCGGCGGTGGCGACCGTCGTCTTCGGGCAGATCGGTGTCTCGACCGGCGACGCGACGGGACGGGTGGCTTCGATCATCGCGACAACCAGCCTGATCGCGGCGGTCCTGGTGGTGGTCCTCACCGCTGGGCGGGCCGAGAAGGTGGCGATTGACCAGCCGGTGCCCGTGGAGGCAGCCACGTAGTTTCGATGCGGCAGTTCTCGCCGACGTGCGAGAACTGCCGCAATACTCCGAAACTACGCAATACGCCAAACGTGAAAGTAATTCTGTTCACAAATAAGACCGCTAAGTTTGCGCTGGTCGGGCGCGCACGGTCGACTGGGGCGTATGCCCATCGAGCGTTCGACAATAACCAGACGCAGGAATTTCATTCCTCGCCTGCGCCGCCGCAACCTCGATGGCTACGAGATGGTTATTTCCGCGCCCGAGAAAGCGACGCGGGACGAAAAACAGAACGCCAATCGTAATGTCCTGATCGTGGCGCTGTTCGCCGCCCTCGGCGGCATGCTCTACGGCTACGACACCGGGATCATCTCCGGCGCGCTGCCCAAGATGTCCGCACAGTGGGGTATCGACCACACCCAGCAGGAAATCCTCACCGCCGCCATTCTCGCCGGGGCCGTCGTCGGCGCTCTGATCGGCGGGTCCCTGTCCAAGTCGCTGGGCCGGCGGAAAACCATCTTCATCATCGCCTGCGTGTTCGCCGTGGGCGTCGTGGCCTGTGCGCTGGCGGTCGACGCGTGGATGATGACCATCTGCCGGTTCTTCCTCGGACTCGCGGTCGGCGCCTGCTCCCAGATCGTGCCGACCTACATCGCCGAACTCGCCCCGCCCCACCGCCGCGGCGCGATGGTCACCTTCTTCAACCTCGCCATCGGTGTCGGCATCTTCCTCGCCAACCTGGTCAGCGTTGTCGCGGGCGGTACGTTCGAGGCCAGCGACGACTGGCGGTGGATGATCGGCATCGCGGTCATCCCCGCGATCGTGCTGGCCGTCGCGATGCTGCAACTACCGGAGACGCCGCGCTGGCTCATCGAGAACGGCACGGTCGGCAAGGCGAGGGTCGTGCTGCGCTGGATGCGCCCGAACCGATCCGCCGCCGTCGACGAAACCCTGAAGATCTGGGCGATCTCCCAGCAGGAGAACAAGGAATCCCGCGGCGGGTGGGCTAACCTGACCCAGAAGTGGGCCCGCCCCGCCCTCGTCGCAGGCCTCGGCATCGCCGCCTTCACCCAGCTCTCCGGGCTGGAGATGATGATCTACTACTCGCACACCATCCTCGGCAGCGCAGCAGGTTTCAGCACCGGACTCGTCATCTGGTCCGGCCTCGGCATCGCCGCCGTCTACTTGATCTTCACCGCCGTCGGCGAACGCCTCGTCGACGTCGTCGGCCGCCGCCAACTCATGCTCACCCTCATCCCCGGCGCCACCCTGTTCCTCTTCGGCTTCGGACTCCTCTTCGTCCTCACCGCCCACCCCAACCGCTACCTCACCCTCGCTCTCATGCTCGCCTACATGGCATGCAACGCCGCAGGCCTGCAAGCCGTGGGCTGGCTACTCGGCTCCGAGCTCTACCCCCTCAGCATCCGCGACCGCGCCACCAGCCTGCACGCCGTAGCCCTCTGGGGTTCCAACCTCTTCCTCACCCTCACCGCCCTGACCACCATCGACACCCTGGGTCTCGGCCCCGCCTTCATCATGTACGCCCTCTTCAACCTCCTCTCCTTGGTCTTCGTCTTCTTCTTCGTCCCCGAAACCAAGGGCCACTCCCTCGAAGACATCGAACAATCCCTCCGCCAAGGAACCTTCCTCCCCCGCCGCGGAAACATAGCCAGCCAAGTAGACCTCCCCACCTCCACCGCCCCGGCCCACCCCTAGCCTCACTCCCCTTGTCGCGCAACACCTCCGGTCACCCCTCGTAGAGTTGCCACATGACGACCGACCCCGCATCCGTCGACGCTGAGGCGTTGCCGAAAGCAGAGTTCGCCTTCCCCGGCCCGATCCGAGACCAACTCGTCACCGCCATCCTCGACGGTTCGAAGACCTCCACAACCGGCCTACTCGCCGACTATCAGCACTGCGGCGACCCACCGCCCGAGGTCGGCTCGCTTGCGGCAGTAGTCGACTCGTCCGACCGCCGAGTCGCGGTAATCGAAGTAACAGATGTCCGACTGACCCGCCTGGCCGACGTCGACCTCCGCCACGCCATCGACGAAGGCGAAGGTTTCACCACCCTCGCCGATTGGCGCACAGTGCATGAAAAATACTGGCACAGCCCCGAAATGCGCCGAGCACTGGACGACAACACCTTCACCGTCTCCGACGAGACCACCGTCGTCCTCCAACGCTTCCGCCTCATCACCGACCTACGCTAGCCACACGGACCACAAGCTCCCCTACATTCCTCGACCTCGATCGTCGCGCCGGGCTGGTTGCGACGAAATACGTAGCTGGACAAGCGATCACGAGGAATTTGTGCTGTTAGCTTCTCGGCCGATGCCACCATCAATTCCTCCTGATCATCCGACCAAGGTGCCGCGTTCCCTCAGCGGCCATCCGCGGCATGGTGAGCGTTGCGACCAGGGAGGCGGCGGCTAGGCAGGCGGCGCTGGCGGCGAAACTTGCTGCGTAGCCGGCGGCTAGGGCTATGGCGCTCAGAGCGGCTAGGCCTACTGCGCCGCTGGTTTGGCGGACGGTGTTGAGGACGCCGGCGGCTAGTCCGCTGCGGTCGGGGGGCACGTTGTCGGTGGCGGCGATGGTGAGGGGGGTGAAGGCGGCGGCGGTGCCGTAGCCGAGGATGGTGCCGGATAGTAGGACTGTCCAGGGGTAGGGGGCGTCGAGTGCGATGCAGGCGGCGGTGCAGGCCAGGCCTGCGGCGCCGATCGTGCAGCACAGGATGGTGGCGTTGCGTGGTCCGAGGCGGACGTTGAGCCAGCCTGCTGATCGTGATCCGGCGACCATAGCCGCGCCGACCGGTAGGTAGCCGACTCCGGC
Organism: Nocardia ninae NBRC 108245; assembly: GCF_007990755.1. Taxonomy (GTDB): domain Bacteria; phylum Actinomycetota; class Actinomycetes; order Mycobacteriales; family Mycobacteriaceae; genus Nocardia; species Nocardia ninae. The sequence continues at coordinate 365,633 of NZ_BJXA01000001.1, forward strand.
CAGCAAAGCTGAATAGCCTTGCACGTCTTGGAGATACAGGGACAGGAGCACCGGGCTGGCGAGGAAGCCCGCGCCCAGCAGGAACATCACGGCGTTCGCGCTGCGGACGGCGCGGAGACGGAAGATGGCGGGTGGCAGGATCGGGTCCGGGGCCCAGTACGTTTGGTGGACGGCGAAGAGGCACAGCACGGCGAATCCGGCGAGTAGCGGGCCTAGCACCGTGCGGTCGGTCCAGCCGGTTGCCGCCGTGCGCATGATGGCCAGCACCACTCCGGTGATGCCTGCGGTGACCAGCAGTGCGCCGATCACGTCCAATCGCGGTCGGGTACCTCCCGAAAGTTGCCGGGGCAGAACGAGAATCGCGCCGATCATCCCGACCACACCTAGTGGGGCGAGGACGAAGAACACCCAGCGCCACCCCGCCAGCTGGGTGAGCAGTCCACCGATCACCGGTCCACTCGCGGCCCCTGCGGCACCGACCGCGCTCCACAGCGCCAGTGCGCGGGCGCGGGCGGCCGGCTCCACGAATGTGGTGGTCAGCATGGACAAGGTCACCGGCATCAACAGCGCGCCGCCTACCCCTTGCACCGCTCGCGCGGCCAACAGGAACGCAGGCGACGCGGCGAGACCGACGGCCACGCGCGCCACCGTGAAGATCCCCATGCCGACGAGCATGATTCGGCGGCGCCCGAACACATCCGCGCAGCGTCCGCCGAACAGCAGGCCTCCCGCGAACGCGAGGGTGTAGGCGTTGACCGCCCACGGCAGCGCGGCGGGTGAGAACCCGAGGTCCGCGCGCAGGTCGGGCAGGGTTACCGACACGATCGTGGCGTCCATGATGACGGAGAACGATCCGATGCAGGCCAACGCCAGGACCCACCGCTGCGGCTCCCATCGCCGGCGGTCCCCCGCCCGAGGTGCCGCCGTCGCGTTCGCGCTCACCGGTCCCACTCCGCTATCCGCGCGTGCGCGTGAAACCGCAACGCCGGGTCGACGTATCGCGCAGCAGGCACGGCATACAGCGCATCGATGGCAGCGCGATACTCCGGGTAAGTGGCTGCGAGACCGGCCATCTCGGCCTCATTCGCGGGTAGTCCGGCCCCACCGAGCAGCACACGAACGGTGTCCAACGGCTCGCTCATGCCGCCACCGTCCGACAGGTCGGCGGCAGTTGCCGGTGCCATGCGGTGCGCTGCTGGAACGCCTCCCCGACTCGCAGAATCATCGCCTCACCGAACGCGGGTCCGGCAATCTGCAACGACAACGGCAAGTGACCCGCCCCGAACCCCATCGGCACCGCGAGCACCGGGTTGCCGAGCCCGTTCCAGTACGGGGTATGCACCTTCCCGAACAGCCGAGCGTCGTCCTGAAAGCCCGCCGCATCGACCAATTCGTCGAACAGCGGCGCACCGACAGCCGCCGTCGGACCGACCACCGCATCGACCCGATCGAACAGCTCACCGATCGCCTCCTGCGCCACCCGCCGGACCCGTTGCGCCTGAACGTAATCGGCTCCTGACACCAACGCCCCCTTGGCGAGCAATCCCCGAGAGGCCACGAAATAGTCGTCCCATCGCCGGGACAACACCGCACGGTGATACGCGAGCCCTTCGCAGGTCGCACTCACCACCGTCGCCACGATGACCTCCGCCCAATACGGCAGGACCACCTCCTCGACCTCAGCACCGCACGCCACGAGAACGTCGATAGCGCAGTCGAATACACCGGCCAACTCGGGATCGGCACCGGCCGGGAAGTGCGCGCGACGCACCACTCCGACGCGCACCCCGGTCAAATCGGCAGACAGAGCTCCGAATTCACCGATCGATAGATCAGGCACGCCCGCAGAATCAGGATCGCTCGGATGCGAACCAGCGATGACCCCCAGCAACGCGGCACAGTCCGCCGCGGTCCGAGCCAGCGGACCGACCCGATCCAAGCTGTAACCCAGTGGCACACAACCAGATTTCGGCACACGACCGAAGCTCGGCATCAATCCCGTGACCCCACAGAACGCCGCGGGCATCCGAATACTGCCCGCCGTATCCGAGCCGAGCCCGCCGAGGAACATCCCCGCCGCGACCCCACTGGCCGTACCGGAACTGGACCCACCCGCCCAACGGCTCGGATCCCACGGATTACGCGGCAGCGGAAACGGTTCCGTGGAATTCGGTACGCCACAACCGAACTCCATCGTCGTCGTCTTGCCGGTGATGATCGCCCCGGCCTGCCGCAATCTGGCGACCACCGGCGCATCCCGGCCCGCCGCCCACGCACGATCGTGCACCACGCTCTGCGCCGTCGTATCACCATCGGCCACCGCGACGGTGTCTTTCACCGCGACGGGTATGCCGTGCAGCACGCCGCGATCGACACCACGCGCCCGCTCCTGGTCCGCACGCCGGGCCTGCTGCCTGGCCTGCTCGTCGAACCGCGAAAGGTAGACACCCAGTTCGTCCCGATCGGCCCGCGCGATCGCGGACTCGACCAGCGCGACACTGCTCGTCTCCCCCGCACGTAGCGCGAGAGCAGCTTCGGTAATGGAATACGGCTCGTCCGACAAAGTCTCACCCTCCGAGTTGATCAGCAAACTTAGGCTTACCTTGCCTGTTCAACCCGGGTTGAGGTCAACTGGAAGAATGCCGCAGCTGACACCGATCGCCACCGTCGTAGACCACTTCGACATCCCCCTATCCACGCTGCACTACTGGGAGCGCCGCGGACTGCTCACCGCCCACCGCCGCGGCGGCCGCCGCTGCTACGACCAGGACCAGCTCTACCGCATCGCGTTGATCAAGCAATGGCAGACCACCGGCCTGCTCAGCCTCGACGAGATCGCCACCTTGCTCGCCGCCCGCTCCACCACCGACGATTGGCGCGCCACCGTCCACGCGCACATGTCCGCCATCGACACCCGCATGCACGAACTCGAAACCGCACGGCGGTACCTGCATTGGCTGCTCACCTGCCCGCACGACGGCGAACTGGAGCGCTGCCCGAACTACCGATCGTCAGTGGCCCTCCCGCAAGACTGACCGCTGCCGCGAAGCTGCTGGAGCGGCGGCATTGTGGTAGTTATCGGATTCATGGCATGGCGCGACAGCGATCAGCGGACAATTCCGCTGGTGGCAGACCGGCTACCGTGCCGACGACGTCACCACCGGATGCGAATAGATGGGCAGGTCATGGAGATCAGTGAGTTCTTGGCACGCAAGTTGCAGCGCCGATTCGAGACGTTCGACTTCGACGGGGACGGCCGGGTCGAGCGCAGCGATTTCGAGAACTCGGCGCGCGCGCTGGCCGCGGAGTTCGGCCATGAGCCGGATTCGCCTGCCGCACAAGAGTTGCTGCGGCTGAGCCTGCAACTGTGGGGCCGCCTGGCCTCGGCCGGCGATGTGAACATCGACGGCTCGGTCGATCTCGCCGAGTACAAGGAGGCATTCGCCGAGGGCCTGCTGGTGACCGAGGAATCATTCGAGCAGGGCTACCGCCCGTTCCTCGAGACGATCATGACGATCTCCGACGTGGACGGCGACGGCAAACTCAACGCCGAGGAGTACGCTCGCTGGACCGGCGCCCTCATGCACCTGCCTGCCGACGACGCCCGCGAATGCCACCGCAGACTCGACACCGACGGCGACGGCTTCGTCACCACCGATGATCTGCTCCAGGCGATCCACGACTACTACTTCGACGAGAACCCGGAAGGTGTCGGCAGCTGGCTGCTCGGCAAACTCCCCGGCTGACAACACGTTTCGACACAACACCACACGGGCGATAGTCGCAATCCACTGTACGACACAAGATTGCGACGCCCACGGTCGATCGGGTGGGAAATTCGGGATCGACAGACGCTTTCTACACGGGCGGCCCTGCTTCCCATAACGCGTATTACCTGGCTACCCAGCCGCCGATCGGGGCGTCGGACCCACGTCGCCCCTAACTTGCCGGAGTCGCCTGGGTAACGGCTGAGCTGCATCGATGAGAGGCACGGCGCCCAGCGAACGGGCCCGTCAACTTTCGACGTGATCAAGCATGATCAGCACGTGATATGACCGTGATCGGCTGCGATTTGCCAGTTAACGCAACCTGAACTCAATTTTAGAAAGCGACTCAGGGGTCGTCTATTGCGCCGACACGTTCTACCTTGGACCTAGATCTACTACCAGTGATACCGACCGGACCGGCCGCGATGCCGAAAACTGAATTATCGCTGCGAATTTCGTTCGGGAGAGCTTTTATAGGAGTTCGACATGGCGCTCTACTGCACCGAGTGGTCTATCACCAGTGATATCAGTCCGGAATGTGCGTCTCGCGTCGCCGAGCATGGACGGACGCCGTGGCGGCTCAGCTGGCTGCCCGATCGGGCGCTCACCCGCGAACAAGCCAGAGCCGGAATGGAACTCGACGAGTTGCTGAGCGACCCGGAAAACGTGCACGACTACGCCGCCATGGCGCGAGCAGACCAGTGCGCGGGCACGATCGGAATGTTGCGCGCTCACGTAGTGATTCTGCTGGCGCGACGCATGGCGGCTCGGCTTCCGGTGGCGGTCAGCGCGCACTGATCATCGCTGCGCCGAACAGTTGTCGTCCAGCCAGGCCAGAACGCGATCGGTGCCCGAACCGAGCTCGGGTGGCGGCGTGGTGTATCGAACCGGGTTGCGCGACAACGTGATCGGATTGGCGACCAAGGGTGGCATATCAGCGCTACCCGAGGGGATGCGCGGCTCGAGCCCGAGCCGATCGGCGAGCGCGAACGCCCCTGCCATATCGTTCACCGGCCCACACGGAACGCCGAGCGGGGTGAGCAGCGCTTCCCATTCCGCGGCGGGCCGGGTCACCAGGATTTCGCCGAGCGCCGCCGCCAGCACCTCGACGTGCTCGACACGCGCGGTGTTGTCGGTGAAGCGCGGGTCGTCGGCCAGGTGGTCGGCGCCGATCGCCCGGCACAACGTGCCGAATTGCCCGTCGCTGCCCACCGCCACGGCGAGTGGCCGGTCGGCGGTCGGAAACACCTCGTACGGCGCGATGGACGGATGCCGGTTACCCATGATGGTCGGCACCACGCCGGCCAGGGCGTAGGCCGTACTCTGGTTCACCATGCCCGCCAGCAGGCTGGACAGCAGATTCACCTCGACCAGCTGTCCTTCCCCGGTCGCGTCCCGATGCCGCAGTGCCGCAAGCACTCCCACCGTCGCATGTAGGCCCGCGAGGACGTCGACCACCGCCACACCGGTCTTCGTCGGCTCCCCTTCTCCTGGCCCCGTGATGCTCATCAGCCCGCCCGCCGCCTGCACCAGCAGGTCGTAGCCGGGCAGTTCCGCACCCTTGCCCCCGCCGAACGCGGACAGGGAACAGTAGACGGCCCGCGGATTCAACTCCCGCACATCCGTGTACGACAGGCCGAACTTCGCCATCGTCCCCGGACGGAAGTTCTCGACCACGATGTCGGCCCGCCGCACCAGCTCCCGCGCGTAGCGCTGCCCCTCATCGCTGCCCAGATCGAGCGTGACCGACGTCTTGTTCCGGTTCACCGACTGGAAATAGGTCGCCTGCCCAGCCACGAACGGCGGCCCCCACCCCCGCGTGTCGTCCCCCGCGCCCGGCCGCTCCACCTTGATGACCTCGGCACCCAGATCGGCCAACAGCATGGTCAGATAGGGCGCGGCGAGAATCCTGCCGAAGTCCGCGACCACAATTCCCGACAGCGCCCCCGGCGTCCGCTTCTCATCCGTCATACCCGTCACTCCATCACGGGGCGCGCCGGTCACCGAAGGCAGGACCGCAGGACACGGCCGGAGACGCCGATTCCGTCCAGCTGGAACATTGATCGGCGATACATTTGAAATGGTCCCAGCCGAGTGCTGTGCGGGCTCGGCGTGTTCGGAAAAGGATCTCCCGGAGCACAGACGGAAGGGCTCTGTCATGCACCACGTCAAGGCACTGCGGACCGGGCGCCGGAGCGGGTCGCTCTTCGAATTCGCGGCAGTGTGGGTGGTCCTCCTGCTGCTCCTCGCCACCGGGTGCGCGTCCACACCGAGCGACACGGCGTTCCGGTTCGAGGTGCGCGAAGGCCTGAACCAGAACTACTTCCTGCGCGAGGACAAGACCGCGGCGCATCTGCTGCTGCGCTCGGGCCGCAATCCGCGCATCGTGGCGGCGTTTCCGGCCGGGAACAGCGGCACCGGGGTCTGGTTCGGGCCGATCGCCGCCGCAGCGGACTGGGTGCTGGACGCACCGCCGAAGGCGAAGGCGTCCAACGATTCTCAGGGGCGCCCACGGCACGGGATCGAGTTCGATACCTCCATCAGCGCGCCGACGTTGATACCGAAGCAGGCCGTTCTGTCCAATGTTCGGGTCCTGCGCGACTACGACCAGTACGCGCTCGTGCCCACCGAGCTCGTGGTCGCGCCGACCATTGCCGGCAACACGGTGACGTGGGCACGGGATCGTCTCGACGGCGCGCCCGGATACCAGCTCCGTCTCGAGGTCATCGACGGGTCGGTGGCCCCGAACGGGGCGATTACCGCAGGGCCCGACGGCCGAATCGCACTGCGCGTCACCGCAATGACCGGCGACACCCCGTTGACGCCGCTGTCCGGATCCGAACTGTTCAACGGCCGTGAGCGCAAGCTCGACGGCGCGAAGAACACGCTCACCTTCCTCAGCTACCGCGAGAAGTTCCTCGCCGGATCGTGGCGCTTCAACACCTATTTCGGCCGCGACACCCTCATCTCGATGATGCTGCTGAAGCCGGTGCTGGCACCCGAGGCGATCGAAGCGGGCATTCGTTCCGTACTGACTCGGCTCGGGCCCGAGGGGCAGGTCGCGCACGAGGAGTCGCTGTCGGAGTACGCGGTGCTCATGAACAAGCGCAAGAGCGGAACTCTCAGTGGTGCGCCGATTTTCGACTACAACATGGTCGACGAGAACTATCTGCTCGCCCCGGTTGCCGCCGCCCATCTGCTCGACGACCCGGCCGGCGCCGAACGGGCGTCCGCCTATCTACGTGCGCCGCTGGACAACTCGACCGTGTTGCTCGGTCAAGCGTTGGTGCGCAACCTGCGACTCGTCACGTCGACCACGGCGGCCTTCGCCGACGAGCCTCGATACGGCAACTTGATCGCCCTGCAGCCCGGTCGCGACTCGGGCGAATGGCGGGACAGCGGAATCGGTCTCGGCGGCGGCCGGTACCCCTACGACGTCAACGCCATCCTCGCGCCCGCCGCGCTCGAAGCGACCGCGCGGCTGCTCGACCACGGGGTACTCGATCCCTTCCTGACCGCCGACGATCGGCTGGAACTGTCCTTCGCCGGCGCGGCCGCGAAAACCTGGCGAGCCGAGGCCCCGCGACTGTTCACCGTGACCCGCGACGCCGAACAGGCCAGGGCCGCCGTCGATTCCTACGCCGGAAAGATCGGTGTCACCGCACAAGACGCGCTCGCCTCGATCGACAACAACCCGATCACCTTCCCCGCCATCGCCTTGGACGCCAACGGCGCACCGATACCGATCACGCACTCCGACGACACGTTCGACCTGCTGTTCGGCGCACCGCCGCCCGAGATCCTCGACAAGCAGGTGAGCGCCATGTTCCGCCCCTTCCCACTCGGCTTGATCACCGAAGCCGGGTTGGTCGTGGCGAATCCGGTCTTCGCCGACCCCGCCCTGCAATCCCAGTTCACCAACCACGACTACCACGGCACCGTGGTCTGGTCCTGGGTGCAGGCCGCACTCGCCAGCGGTCTCGCTCGCCAACTCGACCGCACCGACCTACCCCAGCCGGTCCGAGACCGGCTGGTGAGCGCCCAGCGCACCCTGTGGGAGGCGATCAAGGCTGCCGAGTCGATGGCCAACTCCGAACTGTGGAGCTGGCGCTTCGACAACGGCCGCTATCGCGTCGCACCCTTCGGTGCCAGCGAAGCCGATGTCACCGAATCCAATGCGGCACAGCTCTGGAGCAGCGTCTACTTGGCCGTCACTCCCCCGTCGTGACCGCCGCCTCCTTGCGCAACCGGACAGGCAGGGCGGTGAGGCCACGGATGAGGAGGCTGTGCTGCCAGGTCGGCGTGGCCGCGTCGGGGGTCAAGGTGAGGTCCGGGAATCGTTGCAGCAGTGCGGTGAAGGCTATTTCGGCCTCGACGCGGGCCAAGGGGGCGCCGACGCAGAAGTGGATGCCGTGGCCGAAGGCCAGGTGCCCCCCGGCGTCGCCAGTGACGTTCAGTCGGTCGGGGTCGTGGTACCTGGCCGGGTCGTGGTTCGCGGCGGACAGGGCGACGTACACGAGTTCGCCCGCCGGGATTTCGACGTCGCCGACCTGCACAGGCTCGGAGGTGTAGCGCACGGTGGCCCAGTCGACCGGGCTGTCGAAGCGGAGGAACTCCTCCACCGCGGCGGGCACTCCGGACGGGTCCGCGCGTAGTTCCCGAAATTGGGATTCGTTGCGCAGCAATGCGTATGTGCCGTTGCCGATGAGGTTCACCGTGGTTTCGTGCCCCGCGATGAGCAGCAGGAACGCCATCGAAATCAGTTCGTTCTCGGTCAACTGGTCACCGCCGTCGCGGATCTGCACCAATCCGGAGAGCAGGTCGTCGCCCGGGTCGGTGCGCTTGGTCTGCACCAGGGCGGCGAGATATTGCGCCATCTCCGCCGAGCAACGGTTCCGTTCTTCCAGCCCGCCGACCGCCCCGACCAGCACCTTCGTCCAGTGCTGGAACGACTCCCGATCGCTGAACGGCACCCCGAGCAGCTCGCAGATCACGGTGACCGGCAGCGGCACCGCGAAGGCCTCCAGCAGGTCGACCTCGTCGTGCTCGGCCATCCGATCGAGCAGCGCAGCGGTGATCTCTTCGATGCGCGGCCGCAATGCCGCCACCCGGCGGCCGGTGAAGGCCTTGTTGACCATTTTGCGCAGCCGGGTATGGTCCGGCGGATCGGTGTTCAGCATGTGCGCGACCAGCGGCAACACGGGCGAATCCATCAGCGCCGCAGGATCTTTCTGCCGAAAAACCTCGATCACCTCGGCCAGGTTCTTGTGCATCCTGGGGTCGGCGAGCACAGCCCGCCCCTCCGCATACCCGATCACCAGCCACTGCGACACGCCGCGCTGAAACTGCACCCGCAGCACCGGCCCGCGCTCCCGCCACCGCCGGTAATACACGTGCGGATCCTCGAAGAAATCCGCCCCCAACAGCTCGACCTGATCCTGAGCCTCGATCTCGCCCATCCTGCCCTCCCTGCGTCCCGCGCCCGCTCCGACCGCGCCCACCCATGAGACCCCATCGCCGAGTCCCACCCCACCCACCGTACCCACCCCCGAAACCCCTGTATCGCTGATGGATTACTTGCCGACGCAGCGTTCGGATCCACTGCTCTGCGCCGTAGCTTTCGAGGGCGCCCGGGAGCCACACCCATCATCAATCGATCATCGATGCGGTTCCCCCGTTCGGCGACTTCACGGCGGACCGATCACGCGGTGCTGACCCGACAATTGTTCGGGGATTCGCCGGGGACCGAGGATTTCCCGCAGGTCGCGCGGTGGGTGCCACCGCGCGCAGCGTCGCCATCGCCGACGCCCACGGGTCGACCCTCCCGAATTCCCTTGCCTCCCTGCGTCATCAGAACATCATCGGGCCCTCCGGCCGCAGCGTCCGAAGTCCGGTTGCGCCATAGCATCTGCCGCGGTGTTGGTCCGAGGCGAGGAGATCCGGTGAGTGCTGCCGGTGGGACATTCCGATGCGATGTGACGGACGGGATGTGGCAGTCCTTTTCCGGGCAGGTGAGCAGTCGGCCGGGTGCTACCGCGCTCGTCGACGGTGACGGCAGCCTGACCTATGCCGAGCTCGCCGCGCTGGTCGACGACTTCGCAGATTGCTTGCGCGCGAACGGGGTTCGGGTCGGCGACCTGGTGGGGATTCGGTTGCCTCGTGGGCGGGCGGCGGTCGTCGCCATCCTCGCCGCGCTGCGGTCGGGGGCGGCGTATGTGCCGCTCGATCCGGCGTATCCGGCGGCTCGGCTGGCCGCGATGATCGAGGATGCGCGACCGCGGGCGCTGGTCACCCAGGACGGTGTGGTCGCCTTGGCCGGCGGCGTACCTCGGCCGGATGCCGCGTATGTGATCTTCACGTCGGGGACGACGGGACGGCCGAAGGGTGTGGTGGTTTCCCGGCGGGCGCTGGCGGCGTTCTGTGCGGCCGCGATCGATCGGTATGGGCTCGATGCCGATGATCGGGTGCTGCAATTCGCGTCGCTGAGCTTCGACGCAAGCGTCGAGGAGCTCTTTCTGCCGCTGAGTTGCGGCGCGGCGGTGGTGCTTCGCGACGAGGACATGATCAGCCGTCCGGACCTTTTCCTCGACCGCTGCCTGGCGGGCGGCGTGACCGTCCTCGACCTGCCGACCGCTTACTGGCATGAACTGGTGGCCGCACTCGATCGGGGTGAGGCCGTGCTGCCCGCGACGTTGCGGCTCACCATCATCGGTGGCGAGTCGGCTCGTCCCGACGCGGTGCGCCGCTGGCAGACGGTGGCGGGCGGTTCGGTGCGGCTGCTCAATACCTATGGGCCCACGGAAACCACGGTTGTCGCGACCGTCGCGGACCTCACTCGATGGGCGGGCGACGCGGTGCCGATCGGCACCCCGCTGGACGGGGTGACCTGCCGGGTGGTCGACGCCGACGGTAACCCGGCGCCGGTGGGTGAACTGGTGATCGGTGGCCGCACGGTCGCCGACGGCTATCTGAACAACCCCGACCTGACCGCTGAGCGTTTCCGGCCGGGGCCCGACGGCACGGAGTACCGCACCGGTGACCGCGTCCGCTGGCACGACGATCAGCTCGAATACCTTGGCAGACTCGATGATCAGGTCAAGATTCGCGGCTTCCGCGTCGAGCCGGGCGACATCGAGTCAGCCCTACGCGCCATCCCCGCCATCGATGATGCCGTCGTGTCGGTCGACCAGCGCGACGAGCGGGCCATCCTGATCGGCCATGTCGTGACGGCAACGGGCACCGATCTGACGGAGATCCGGGCGGCACTGCGCGAAACCTTGCCCGCATACCTCGTGCCCGCCGAACTCATTCGGCACGAGCGTCTTCCGCTGACCGCGCAAGGCAAGATCGATCACGCTGTACTCATCAGCGACGGACGCGCCCGCACTGTCGCGTGGACAGGCACGTCCGCCGAAGCGGAGATCGCCACACTGTGGGAGTCGCTGCTCGGGATCCCGATAACGGTCCCGGACAACGACTTCCTCACACTCGGCGGCGACTCGCTCACGGCTGTGCGCCTCTGCGCGGCCCTGCGCCACCACCACGGCATCGACCTCACCCTGAGCGAGTTGTATGCCGCGCCCACCATCGCGGCGATCGCGGCTCGACTGCGGCACAACATCATCCAGGACCAGCACACCACCGCCGCGGTGCCGGAGAATGTCCCGCTACGCCTGAGCCCACTCCAGCGCGACTTCTGGGTGGCCGAACAGGTGTGCACCGGACTGCCGGCGCATACCTTGCGTATCCGCTACCGGTGGAACGGCCGGGTAGACGCCGCAATGCTCGCGCACAGTCTCGCTGCGCTGGCCCGTCGTCATCCGCTGCTCAGATCTCGTTTCCTCGACGACGGTGCGGAACCGAGCATGGTCATCGATCCCGACGCGACGATTCCATTGCTCGAATCCGCAACCGACAGTATCGATCTGCGCAACGGACCGATCGCGTACGCAGCACTGGTCCGCGGCGACACTGCGGACGAGGTGGTTTTCGTCGTCCACCACCTGGCGTTCGACGGATGGTCGGCGGGCATCGTCGGCAACGAACTCGCGCAGCTGTATCGGGCCGGCGACTTGCCAACGCCCACACCACTACCCGACCTCGCTTCCCTGCCGGCAGTCGATGCAACCTTGATCGCCTACTGGAGAGCACGTTTCGACGGCGCCGATCTCGACCTGGAACTGCCCGCCGACCGTCCGCGCCCGGCGGCCCGATCGTTCGCCGCGGCGCGCGTCTGCGTCGATGTCGACCCGGTGTTGCTCGAACGCCTCCGTTCCTACGCGCAGAGCCGCCGCGCCAGCCTGTTCATGGCACTGCTGGCAAGTGTGCAGACAGTGCTGACCCGCTACACCGGCCGAACCGACATCACCGTGCTCGCTCCGGTCGCCTGCCGAGCCACTCCCGGTCTGGAATCACTGGTCGGTCCGCTGCTCAACATTCTGCCGGTCCGCGGAAACGTCTCCGGCGAACCGTCGTTCGCCGACCTGCTCGACCGGGTCCGCGACGCGGTCCTGCGCGATCTCGATCATCGAGACCTCGCACTACCTGATCTGGTCGACGCCATCGCCCGGCCGGGCGCCGGGAATCGGAACCGGATCAGCCCGGTCACGCTGACGGTCCACAACACTCCGGAGCCAGGCGATCACACCGTCAGGTACGCCGGTGAACTCGCCCCCGCCGCCACCATGGTCGACGTCGCCATCGGCCTGGATTTCCCCCTCGACGGCCCGGTCCTCAGCATCGACTACGCCACCGAATTGTTCGATGCCCCAAGGATGGCGGCCCTGCTCGATCACTTGCTGACCGTGCTCGCCGCCGCCGTCACCGATCCGCATACTCCGGTGACCCGACTCCCGATGCTCACCGACTCCGAACGCCGTCGGATCGTGCACGAATGGAACGACAGCGCCCGCCCCCAACTCACCACCACCGCCGTCCACCAACTGTTCGAGCATTGTGCCGCAACAACTCCCGACGCACCGGCACTCACCTTCCGCGGCGACACCATCAGCTACGCCGAGCTGAACCACCGGGCCAACCGGCTCGCCCGCCGGCTGCGCGCCGAGGGGGTCGCGCCGCGCGACTTCGTCGCGATCTGCCTCGACCGCGGTTTCGACCTGTTCATCGCGGTGTGGGCGGTGCTCAAAGCCGGTGCCGCGTATGTGCCGCTCGACCCGGCATACCCGCGGGATCGGCTCGACTACATGCTCGCCGACTGCGGCGCGCAGCTCGTCATCGACGCCGCGTACCTCACCGGCGCCACCCCGGACGACAGCAGCGACCTGCCGTTACGCAACACGGCGACCGACCCGGCCTACCTGATCTACACCTCCGGCTCCACCGGCAAACCCAAAGGCGTCGTGGTGAATCACGCCAACCTGGTGCACGCCGTCGGCATGTGGCGCCACGCCTACGAGCTACGGCCGGAGTGGACGTACCAGCAGGCTGCCAGCTTCTCGTTCGACATGTTCGTCGGTGAGACACTGCGCGCGCTCACCACCGGCGGCCGACTGGTGATCGTGCCACGGGAGACCCTGCTCGATGCCGCCGACCTCTACACGCTGATGCGTACCGAAGGCGTGCAGTGCACCGAACTCGTTCCGGCGGTGCTGCGCACCCTGCTTGCCCATGTCGAGGAGCTCGGACAGCGACTCGACTTCGTCCGATTGCTGATCGGCGGCGGTGAGGAATGGCGGGTCCGCGAATACGAGCTGGCACGCCGACTTGTCGGCCCGGACAATTCGGTGGTCAACGCCTACGGTGTCACCGAGGTCACCGTCGACAATGTCTGGTTCACCGGATCGGTCGACCATCTGCCCGGCAATGCCCCGCTGCCGATCGGCGTGCCGTTCCCCAACAATCGCGTCTACGTCCTCGACGCGCATCGCGCACCGGTGCCCGCCGGGATCGTGGGCGAGCTGTATCTCGGCGGCGCCGGTGTGACGCCCGGCTATCATCATCGGCCTACGCTCACCGCCGATCGGTTCGTGCCCGATCCGTTCGCACCCGAACCCGGTGCTCGCATGTACGCCACCGGTGACTCCGCCCGGTGGCGGCTCGACGGCCAGGTCGATTTCCTCGGGCGGCTCGACGGTCAGGTCAAGGTCAACGGCTACCGGATCGAGATCGGCGAGATCGAGGCCGCGCTCGGCGCCGTGCCCGAGGTGGTCGGCTGCGCGGTCACCCTGCACACGCCGTCGTCCGCACTCGCCCGGTTGATCGGTTACGTCGTCACCCGGGACGGCTCGGCCGCCGACGAGACTGCGATCCGCGAGGCGCTGGCGACCGAATTACCGACGCACATGGTGCCTGCCCGAGTGCTCACGCTGGCCGCGCTCCCGTTGACGCCGAACGGGAAACTCGACCGGAACCGGCTACCCGCACCGCCCGACGACATCGATCCGGGCACGGGACCAGGACCGCGCACGCCGACTGAACAACACATCGCGGCGGTGTGGTGCGAGGTGCTCGGCGTCGCGGACCTCGGCATCGACGACACCTTCTTCGCCCTCGGCGGCGATTCGTTCGCCGCGCTGAAGGTGATCCGGCGAATCGAGCCGACACCGGCGTTGGTCGAGCTCTACCGCTACCCCACGGTGCGGCGGCTGGCCGCGTTGCTCGATGAACGCGATCCGGGGCCGCGCACCGAACGCCGAATGTTGCACCGGCTCACCGACAACGACGCCCGACTCGACGGCATAACGGTGGTCGCGGTGCCCTACTCCGGCGGCAGCGCCGTCGCCTATCAGCCGCTCGCCGAGGCACTTCCAGCGAACTGGGCGCTGTACGCGGTGGAACTACCGGGTCACGACCGGGCGCATCCGGACGAGGAATTGCTGCCTGCCGCGGTGGTCGCCGAGCTGATCCTGGCCGAGCTGCCCACGGTCAGCGGTCCAATTCTGTTGTACGGCCATTGTTTAGGTGTTGCGGTGACGGTCGAGTTGGCTCGGCAGGCCGAGGCGGCGGGCATCGAACTGGCCGGTGTCGCACTGGGCGCGGGCTTTCCGACCGCGCGGCTGCCCGGTCGGTTCTTCGACTGGTTCTATCGGCTGATTCCGACCGACCGATTCACCTCCGACCGTGAATATTTGACCTACCTGCGCGGCCGTGGCGGCTTCGTCGATATCGATGACGCGCAGCAGCAGGCATTCGTGCTGCGCAACGTCCGCCATGACGCCCGCGACGCCGAGGAGTACTTCACTGCCGCCTACACCGACCCGCGGCCACCGCTGAAGACGCCGGTGCTTGCGGTCGTCGGCGCGAAGGATCGGGTCACCGAGCACTACGTGGAACGCCATCACGAATGGCGGCACTTCAGCGACGGACCGCTCGATCTGGCCGTACTGCCCAGAGCCGGGCACTTTTTCGTGAAGAGCCACGCCGAGCCACTGGCCGAGGCGCTGGTCGGTTTCGCCGAGCGTGCACCCGAACCCCTTGCGCCGGAGCCGATTCCCCCGGCTGGGCCGTCACCCAGCCTGTCCCGGTTCGCGCTCGTCGCCCTCGGGCAGTTCGTCTCCATGGTCGGCAGCGGGCTCAGCGCCCTCGTGCTCAGTATCTGGGTGTTCCAGCAAACCGGCTCGATCACCGACTTCGCCGTCGTCAACGCGGTCGGCTTGCTGCCGGGCATCCTCGTCAGCCCGGTCGCGGGCGCCGTCGCCGATCGCTGGGACCGCCGCCGGGTGATGCTGGCCAGCGATGCCGCCGCCGCGGCGGCGATGAGTGTGCTTGCGGTGCTGGTGTTCACCGGCGGGCTACAACTGTGGCAGATCTACCTCACCGTCACGGTCACCTCGATCGCCGGCGCCTTCCAGCGACCCGCGTATCTCGCCGCCGTCGCGCAGCTCGTGCCCAAGCGCTACCTCGGGCACGCGAACGGCATCAGCCAACTCGGCGTCGGTGTCGGGCTGGTGTTCGCGCCGATGCTCGGGGCCGGGCTGATCGGCTTGATCGGCATCGCGGGCGTCATCCTGCTCGACATGGTGACATTCACCATCGGCGTCGTCACGCTGCTGCTTGTCCGGTTTCCGAACTTGCTGTTCCATCGCCGAGACGAAACGTTCCGCAGCGAGATCGTCAACGGGTGGCGGTATATCACCCGCCGCCCCGGCATGCGCGCCGCCCTGCGGTTCTTCGTCATCGACCACGCGTTCTACACCCTCGGTTTCGCCGTCATCACCCCGATGCTGCTGCTCGAACAGTCCCCCGCGGTGCTCGGAACCGCCCTCGGCGCAGGCGGACTCGGTGGTTTGGCGGGCAGTCTCGTGATGGGTCTGTGGGGCGGCACCGCCCGGCGGACCAACGGATTGATCATCTTCATGGGCATCGGAAGCATCGGCATGACCGTCGTCGGATCGGGTAGTTCGCCGGTCTTCGTCATCGCGGGCATGTTCCTGCTGACCTTCGGTGAATCGCTGGCCGAGGGGCACTGGATCGCGGTGGTGCAGACCAAGGTCGGATTCGAACTACAGGGTCGGGTCCTGTCCATCTTCATCACCGTGATGATGCTGACCATGCCGCTGGGCTACCTGCTGGTCGGCCCGCTCGCGCAAGAGTACGTGCGCCCGCTGCTGGAACCAGGCGGCCCGCTCGCCGGGACCGTCGGCCTGCTCATCGGGGTCGGCCCCGGCCGCGGGCTCGCCATGCTCGTCGTCCTCAGCGGCCTGCTGCAACTCGCCTGGGCGGTGCGTGGCTGGCTGGATACCCGCCTGCGCCTGCTCGAAGACCACCTCCCCGACGCCCTGCCACCCGCCGAGATCAACTCACGGGACGACCTGCAACGCCTCGCCGACGCTCAACTTCTCCGCTGAAAGGCCGCCAGTGCCCGCCTCACCCCTGACCACCGCACCGACCGACGCGTACGCCACGCCGCTCATCGATGCGGGCGAACTCGTGCCGGGAACCCGAATCCTGATCAAGGACGAAACCCGTTACGCCTCAGGCAGTCACAAGGAACCGGCCGCCCGTGCGGTAGTCAGCCGGGCCATCGCCGACGGATACCGGCGAGTCGTCATCGCCACCTGCGGCAACTACGGCCGCGCCATGGCCATGGCCTGTGCGGCGGCCGAACTGGCCTGCACCGTCGTGCTGCCGACCGGGTGGAGCGATGGTGGCGCGTTCATGCGCGACGCCGGTGCCGACGTGCACCTCGTCCCGGGCAGCTATGAGGATGCCGTCGACGAATCCCGCTCTCTCGCCACCGAAGACGGCTCCATCGACGGCAACGTCGACGGGCCGTACGTGGACGCGGTCTTCGACGGGCACGGCGTCGTCGTGCACGCGCTGCGCGCCGCGCTGACGGAACCACCTGCCGCGCTGTGGATCCCGGTCGGCAACGGCACCACCATCATCGCGGTACACCGGCAGCTTCGAGCCGTCGGCTGGTCGGTACCGATCAACGGCGTCGGCTCCGCAGCCAACAACCCCGTCGTGACCAGCTGGCCCGGCGAGTACCGGATGCTGCCACCGGACGGTGTCGTCACCACAGACCACAATCAGCCGCTGGTCAATTGGCATGCGCTGCAAGGCCCCGAGGCGATGGCCGCGGTCGCCGCGACCGGCGGCGCGATCTTCGGCGCCGACGACACCGAACTGCTGGCCGCCAGGGACCTGCTCGCCGAGCACGGCGCTCGGCCGACCCCCTCCGGCGCGGTCGCCCTCGCAGGACTGCTCGGCCAGGCCCGCCGCACCCCGCTCACCGGCACCCACGTCGTCCTGCTCAGCGGCCGCTGACCCGAGTCGAGAAGATCGAATGACCCACCCTGCTGCCGGGCTGCTGTTCGCCCGCGCCCGGACCAGCGCCGCCGACGAGCGCGTTTTCCTCACCAAACTCGCCGTACTCGGCGTACTCACCGCCCTCGGCGTGGCCCTCGCGCTGCGCCCCGAGCCGTTCGCACTGATCGCCGGAGCGCTGCTGCTGGCCGCGATGTACACCCACGCCGTCGAACTCCAACATCAAGCGTTGCACCACAGCGCTTTTCGCGCCGCCTGGCCGCACCGCCTCGTCGGCGTGCCGCTCGGTCTGCCACTGCTGGTCGTCTACACCAACTACCGGGTCCGCCACCTGCAGCACCACCGCTACCTCGGCACCCCGAACGACACCGAGTTCTTCGGTTTCGACACCCGCACACCGATCACCGCCGCCCTACTGCTGCGCGGCATGTTCGACTACGCGCGGCTGCTCGTCGTTGTTCGCGATGTGCTGCGCGCGGCGACCGGACGCTGGCGGTACGAACACGGTCACCTCAGCGCCACCATGCGCCGCCGAGCCATCACCGAACACCTCGTCCTGGGCGCCCTACTGCTCGCCGCGGTAACCCTCGCCGCCACCGGCCGGCACGACCTCGTCCTCCGAATCTGGCTGCTGCCCTTACTATTCGCCGTCCCCATGCACTTCCTGGTCGAACTCCCCGAACACCTCCTCTGCGACACCGACACCACCGACGTCCTCCGCAACACCCGCTCCATCCGCGGCAGCCGTCTCACCACCTGGTTCACCAACGGCAACAACCTGCACATCGAACACCACGCCGCAATGTCAGTCCCCCTCAACCAACTCCCCGCCCGCCACCCCGAGGTCCAGCAACGCGCCGTCCACGTCGAACGCACCTACCTCGATTTCTATCGGACGCTGTGGCGCGAGCTTCGAGCCGCCCGGCGGTAGCGACCAGCCCGGCCGGCGCGGTTGACAGCCCGCTGACCGGTTCGGTCGTGCGAACAGCGGATACCGGTCACCCGGATGCGGTTGCCACGCTGAGCGGTACACGCAGGTAGCGCTGCTGTCCTGGGGCACCATCCCCGGCAGGCGGTGCGGCTCATCATCGGACGCGGTCTCATCGGCCGGGTCTGGCCTCTTGATGCGCGAGCACCGCACTGATCGGGCCGGGTCGATTCAGCCACCGTTGACCGGCCCGGTCGGCACCTTGGCGCCCGCTGATCCGGGTCGGTTGATGTACACCGTGACCGGGGCGGTGCTGTTGCCTTGCACGGTGACCACTCGCGCCCCGGTGGGCGAGGTGATGGTGCCGCCGTCGGCGCGGACCTCGTAACCGTTGGGGTAGTGCAGGTCGGAGACGTAGATTTCGGTGGGGGCGGCGAGGGGTTGGGGGGTGTAGCGGTAGGCGAAATCGCCGGTGGCGGGGTCGAAGGTGAGGCGGCCGGGGGTGCCTGCGGTGGCTCGGGGGTAGGTGCGGACCAGGTCGCGGCCGATGTCGCCGAGGAAGGGGTCGGGTTTGGGGGCGCCGGGGCCGAAGCTGGAGGCGTAGTGCCAGTATTGCCAGCCGATGAAGCGTTCGTCGGCTCGGGTGAGGGTGTTGCGCAGTACCGTTGCGTCGCCGTCGCCGAATTCCGTTACCAGCGTAGGGATTCCGGTCCGTTTGGTGAAGGAGTCGATGTTGCCCCAGGTTTTGTCCTGTTGGACCGGGCATACGCCGCGTAGTTCTTCGGGCAGGCCGAGGTAGATGGCGAGTTGGCTGGGGATGCAGTAGTCGTGCGGTGCGAAGACGATGCCGGGTGAGGTGATCGGTGGGTTCTTGCCCAGGTTGGTCGGCATGGTTTCGTTCCAGGTGACGTTCGGTTCCCAGAAGACCGGGATGTTCGCGTTGCGGGCACGTACCGCATCGGTCAGTTTCTGCATGGCCGCTTGATATTTGGTGTCGAACCGGGGGCAGCCGTTTGGGAAGCAGGTATGGAACGCCGATCCGGGCCATGGTTCGTTCATCAGCTCGATACCGAGGACGCCGGTGCGGCCCTTGACCTTCTCGGCCAGTGCCGCCAGCGCCGTGCCGAGATGGTCGAGGATGCCATTGCTGTTGTCCCACACCTCATCCCAGCCACGGTTCATGCTGGGCATCAGGTAGTAGAGCGGGAAGCCGGGGTTCGGTTCCCAGGCGGCCGGGCGCGCACGCAGCGACCATTCCGGAAATCCGTTGCCGCCCCAGATCTTCGACAGTCCGTCCTGGTGATTGTCGAGCAGCGTGTAGATGCCTTGGGCCGCAAGGGTATCGATCACTCTGACGAGACGTTCGAGGTAGGCGGTGTCGACGACGCCGCGGGTGGGCATCAGTCCGGCGAAGCTCACACCCAAGCGCACGGTGTTGAATCCGTGCCGGGCGAGCAGTGCCGCGTCCTGGTCGGTCACGGTGAAGCCGTCGCCGGGCTCGACATAAGGAGCTTGCTTGTCGACATTGTTGACTCCGTGCAGCAGCACCTTGCGGCCCTGCGCGTCGACGAGATAACTACCCTCGGCCTGAATCTGACTGAGCGCCGGCGGGGCGGCTTGCCCCGAAGTCGGGACCAGCACCGAACACCCGATTGCGGCGACGGCGGCGCCGATCGCGCACTGCCGGGCACGCGCCCGTACCGCGGCCATCGTCCTCATCATCATTGTTCGCATTGGCTTCCCCGATCCGGTGGCCGACAACAGGCTTAATGGTCACACGTCCAGTTCGAGCCAAACCAGCCATCGCACATCCGGGGATTCCCCACTTGGGCACCAGACGACATTTACCAAGTGTTTGCCCAATTCAGCTGCCCGCGATCATGGGATGTTTGTTTGCGTTGCGCACACTGTCGCTCCGGACCGTTCGGGGTGACGGCACGAATGCGCGACCACCTGCGAGTTGTGATGACTCTCAGCAGTACGAGAGGACCCGATGCCAGCCCTGAAGAAGCGGTCACGCTTGTCCGAACATACCGAGCCGGTCAGTAGCGGAGTCGAGCAGATACGCCTCGACGAAGTGTCGTGCCGGCACGTTACGCACCGCGATCCATTGTCCGCCGACGCATTGCTGGCGCGGCTGCCCGAACTGAATGCCGCCGCCGATGTGCCGCAACTCGTCACTTCGTTTCGAGAGCTGTTGTGGCGGGCCCGGGAAATAGAACTGACTGACGTCGCCGACCGCCTGGCCGCGATGCGCGATGTCGGAATGTTGCTCTCCTCCCTACAGCGCCACGGTGTCGAACCGCTCGAAGCCGCACCCGAGGGCACGGACGCATTGCTCGCGTGGGGGCTCTCGGTGGACATGGTCCCGCGCGACACCGTCCTGCATTACGGCGTGTGGAACCCGCGCGGCAAACGTCAGCGGATGTTCCTCGGAGACCGCGAGGAGAACGTCATCATCGACGCCGTCCGAGTCGGCACCATCCTCATCGACGAAATAGCCCCGACCATCGCCGGATTGGCCGAAATCCACCCCCGCGATGCCGCATTCGGCGAAATCTGCCACACCACGGCGGACCAATTGGAGACGCTGCCGGAGCTGATGAACGACGTCTATCGAAACGTCGACCCGGTCGACTTCTACGCCGCTCGACTGCGCCCCTTCATGGCGGATGTGGTCATCGCCGACCGCCAGTACTACGGTCCCGCACCCGTACACGTCCCCCTCTACCTCATCGACCGCCTCGTCTGGTCCGCCGACCACCCCGACGCCGACCTCCGCTACTTCCAGCACGACATAGTCAAATACGCTCTCCCCCATTGGCGTCGACTCTTCGAGCGCACCGAAGGCACCCCCTCCCTGATCACCCGCCTCATCCGCGAATTCGACCGCCCCACCGGCCCACCCCCCACCAAACTCGCCGACGCCATGGACGGCGCGATCCGAATCATGAACGCCCTGGTCACCTTCCGCACCCTGCACAACCGCATGGCAGGCGGCGCCTACACCGACGCCACCCGCCACCCCACCGGCATGGCCGGCGTAAGCCCCGGTCTCCTGGACCACATCCTCACCCTCACCCACGACTGCGCCACCCGCACCCGAGCCCGCCGCACCGGAATCCGCACCCACTCTCGGGATCCGCACTCGCTCTGACACCCCGGATTCGGTGCGGATCCCGAGAGCCAGTGCGGCTGTTCGAATCAGCGGGTCGGCTACTCGACCTGGAGGAGCCGAGGGGACAAGGCGAAGCCGTGGCGTGTGTAGGCGTTGATTGCGCGATCGCTGGAATGCACCGTTAGTCGCTCCAGTCCTAGGCGGCTCGCCTCGGCGACAACGGCATCGATCAGTCTGCCGCCCAGGCCGGTATCCCTCCGTTCCGGAACCACATACACACATTGAAGATCGCCCGACGCCCGTTCAGGCCTATGTGGAGTCGGTACGCGCTGGATGACTGCGAGCCATGCCATACCGAGGACGAGCCCACCGTCGACGACGACCCAGCACCGGTGCGAGTGTTCGTTGTCCTTTGCCCAAGCCACGAACCACGCCATGAACTCTTCGCGAGTGATCTCCGGCGTGCCGCGCTTCTCCGTGACCCACCGCCAGCGAAGTCCCGCCACCGCGGCCAGATCGTCCTCTTCGGCTGGGCGAACAACGATTTCACTCATCCATGGATTCTGGCGCAGCAAAGCCTCTTTCGCCGAGCAGCAGCTGCGATGTGGTAGCACTTGCCTACCTGGGGAGCGTGACGATCTGAATCGGGGTTCCCAGTGGCGCGCCGTTGCTGGTGGTGGTGAATTCGAAACTGCCGGAGCAGCCGTCGATGGTGTAGTCGCCGTTGATGTTGCGCAGCTGGCCGAGCACGTCGCTGGTTCCGGGCATACGGTTCGGGGTTGCGGCCAGGCGGATGGCTCGGGTTGCGGTGAGGGTGGCGTCGTGGACCAGGCAGGTGTAGGCGTCGGTGCCGTCGGTGCGGTAGCCCGCGTCGGCGAGGGCCTCGGTGTAGAGCTGCCAGCCCTCGGGCGGGGTGCCGCGGCCGGCGGGCCAGTCCAGATGGACCACACCGGCGTAGATCACCTGTACGCCGGCTTGGCGCAGCTGGTCGGGATTGCGGTGGATCGCGGTCAACGCGGTCACCCCGGTCATGATCGTCAACGGCCGAGACCGGCAGGCGCGTTCTTTCAGCGAGTCGATGAACTCGCCCATGTCGGAGACGCGGCCGGCGAACAGGATGGTGTTGGCGCCGGACGCGCACACGTTGCGGGTGACCCCGTCGAACATCTGCGGCCAGGTGTCGCTGGGAATGGTGACCCCGGTGAATCCCTGATCGGGGATCTGCCCGATCCAGCGACCGAGCTTGTCGCGGAACACTTTCTGTAGCGCGGCGGCGTAGAGGTCACCGCGGGTTTCGGCGTTCTGATCCCACACCACGATCGCCGGACCCAACTCTGGGTGGCTATCGAGATATCCGCTGAGATGGTCGACGAAAGTACTGGTCGCCGGGGTGACGCGCACCATGCCGGGGATATTGTCGTAACTCAACTCGTCGGCGGTGGTGATGGCGCCGATGATCGGGATCTGCTTGTCGCTCAACGCTTTCACCGCGTCCCGAGTGTCGGCCACACTGGTGCCCAGCGCGACGACGGCGGCGACCCGTTCGCGCGGATCCTCGGCGGCTGCCAGCGAGATCAGTCGGTCGACCGGTGCCCGCCACTGGTTCTGGAAGCTGCCGTTGTTGGCCAGCAACAACCGGATCGCGGGCCGGGGATCGCCGAAGGACCGCCCGCTGTTGACCCGATGCTGCGCGGCGGCGGCGCCGATGAGCATCTGCCGGATCTGGTCGCTGGAGAGCTGGCCCTCCTTGGGGCGACCATCCGGCGGACCGGTTTGGGTCGGCTGGGAGAGCGGGCCCAGCAGCGCGACGGTGAGGTAGTCGCCGCTCACCAGCCTGTTCTGCGTAGCGATCTGCTCGACCACATCCGCCGATTTCGGGTCGAAGCCGGTGAACGCCCCATCGGTCACGCCGATGCACTCCCCGTCCATCAAGGTCAGCCCCGCCTCGGCGCACGTGTTGTCCGCACGCCGGAACAACCACACCACGACCACCGCGACCACCAACACCAAAACCGACGCCAAAGCCGTAACCACGACGGCTGGGCGAGGATGGTGACGGACCCATTCCCTACCGGTGGCCAACCACGGCCCTCGGTCCCGGGACGCGACAGAGCGCTCCTCGCCTTGGGGCACCGGGATTTCCTGGGGCGGCGCGGGCGGCCTTGCAGCAGCGCTGCGCTGCTCCTCCCACCAAGCCAACTCATTCTGCAGCTGCTGCCCGGCCAACTCCGGTCGAGTGTGGTGCAGGCACGCGGTCACGATCGCCTTGGTTGTTTCCCGTTTCGGCAAGGGCTGACCGGACGTGATCGCCTGGCGCAACTCCTCCGCGCTGATGTGGGCTTCCTCGGCCAGGCGGGCCAGGCGTCTAGCGTCCGAAGCCGCTCCCGTGCGGCCGACCAATTCCCGCAGTATCTCCTTGAAGGCGGCGATCGGATCGGCATTCGGGGCGGTCACCGCGGTACCTGCGCTCGCGTAGTCTCGATCATCGGCCCCCACCAACCTTCCCTGCCATGGTTCGAAAACCAACGCGCACATACACGTTCGACGGCTGCACCAACAACGCCCCCTTACCCGTAGGAACATGATTCCCCACCCCGACGCACTCCCGCGTCGAAACAGCATCGATCGCTTCGAGCGGTGTCACCGCGCATTCACGGCGGGCGGCCAGTCGTGCGGCTCGATATTCCCGGGCTTCCCCGCGCCGTCCTGGCCCCAATCGAACTCCGGCGGTGGCGGACCCCACCGCTGCGGGTTGGTGAACTCGATTCGCTCCGAGCCGAAGTCGACCGACACGAAACTGGTCCGGGCCGCGAAAACAAGGCGTGTGAAATCGGCCGGCCCCTGGAACGTCGCCGTGTGGAACGAGGTGTCGCCGCCGAACGTCGCCTCGTCGAAGGATGCTTTGGCGCCGAACGTCGCCTCGCGGAACCCGGTACTGCCGCTGAACGTCACCTTGTTGAACCAGGCGCCGCCCCGGAACATCGCCTCGCCGAACCCGGTGTTGGCACGGAACGTCGTCCCGTCGAACCTGGCGGTGCCACTGAACGTCGCTCCGCTGAACCAGGCACCTCGGGCGAACGTTGCCGTGTGGAACCAGGCGTCGGCGCCGAATGTCGCCGTGTTGAACTGGGCGTCGCCGGTGAACGTCGCCGTGTCGAATCGGGCGGCGCCAAGGAACGTCGCCCCGATGAACCCTGCGTCGCCACCGAAACTCACCCCATCGAACATGGCGGTGCCACTGAACGTGGCCCCGTTGAACCAGGTATCGCCGGTGAACGTCGCCGCGTTGAACCCGTTGTCGGCGTTGAACTTCGCCGTGTGGAACCAGGTATCGCCACTGAACGTCGCCTCGTCGAAACGGGCGGCGCCGACGAAGACGGCGCCACTGAAATCGACGTTCTCCAGGTAAGCGGTCCGCAAATCGAAATGGCTTGCCGACCAGCTATATTCGGCTTCGGGTCGGAGGTGTTCGCCGATCACCCGGACGATGGTTTTGCGGACCTCACGGTCGTTCTGCCGGTACTCGAAGTGTTGTTCGTCCTCCGGACTCGACTCGTCGGCCGCCGGGTATTTGCGGATGTTCTTGGTCTGGTGATTGCCCCCCAGATCCGGGGTGTAAGGCAGGCGGAGGTAGCCGCACAGCACGTCGATGCATTGCTGCCGACGCAGGCCGTCGGTTTCGTCCGCGGCACCGGCCATCGCGTACACCCCCGCGATCCGGACCGCGACATCGGTCGCACCGAGTTGCGCGGCCGCGGCCCCGAATCGCTCTACGAACCGGCTCTGCTCGGCATCGCGCTGGCGTCGGTAGGCGATCACCAAGGCGACAACACCGCCGACGCCGGCGACGATCGTCAGTGCCACCTTCGTGATATCGAGCGGCGCGGCCTTCGCATCGCTGGTCGGGGTGTACCGATTCACCACCTGGTAGGCCACGTAGGCGACAGCAACTCCCGCTACGAGCGCGGCCATGATCGCCGGAAGCAACCCGAACCGCTCCGCCCGGCGCCTGATCGCCCTGTTGCTCTTGCCGATCCGCGCCAGCAGTGCGGTCCACTTATTGCGCACCCACCCGAACATCGCTCGATTGTGCTCGCAGCAGCGAGGTCTCGCACAGCACTCCGCACTTCCCGCACCCATGAATGGCGGTGTTCTCGCACCGTCGATGACGCTGCGGGGCAACAATGGTGGCGTACGTGCGTTGAGCGGGGGCGTCTTGGAGTTGGTTCCTGGTGACAGCGGCGAAGAGCAGAAGCCGCGCGGGCTGAAGATCCACATCCGTTTTCTTCGGAGTTGCGTCGGGCTGGCGTTGGCGCTGTGGGCGGCGGCTCTGACCCAGCCGCTGGCTGACTTCACCGGAAGCAGCTGGGGAGTCATCTGGACTATCCAGGTCTACCCGTTCTGGAGTGGGGAAGCTCCGGGCGCGGCCAGCTTGTTCGTCTGCGGCGCTTTCCTGGCCATTGCCGGGGCGGGAGTCGCGGTGGGCACGCTCACATCTCAGGACGAGGGCATCCGGAAGTTCGGTGGCGTGCTGGCCTTCACCGTCTTCAACTGGTGTTTCTTCGGCGCAACCTTCTTTTTCAGTGCGTTCACCGGCACGGTTCTTGCGGGCATGTGGCTGATCCTCATATCCATACTGATGCTGTTGGTGGCCGCGTTCAGCTTGGACTTCTAGACAGCTGTGTCGTGCCGAGTGACCACCTCACACGGTGAGTTCGGCACCGTCGGGCAGGACCTCCACACCTGCTTGCGCCACCAGTGCACTGGCTGTGGAGGAGGGTTCGAGGAGCGGGTTGGTGTTGTTGAGGTGGGTGTAGATTCGGCGCAATCCTGGGTGGCGGGTGAGGGCGGCGAGGGAGCCGCTGGGGCCGGCTATGGGGAGGTGGCCCATGAGGGATTGGCCGGCGTCCGGGTCCTGGGAGTGGACGGCCGCGCCGAGTTCTTGCGCGCTGAAGAAGGTGCCGTCGAGTAGTGCGCAGTCGGCGGAGGCCAGCAGGTTGTCCAGTGCAGCAGGCCAATTCGCTAGGCAGGGCGCGTACACGAATACGCCGCCGGTCACCGGGTCTTCGATGCGGAGGGCGGTCACCCAGTGGATGGAGGGCGACGGCGTCGCGATGTACTTCGGCGCCTTGGCGCTGATCGGGTGAGCGAAAACGCGGAGCCCGCCGGCGAGTTCGAAGCCGGGCACGGTGCTGTCCTGCCACTTCCATGGGCGGTAGCGAGTGAGCAGGCCGCGCAGCGGCAGGAGTGCGTCCAGCACTACGGGGCTGGCGTAGACGGTCAGATCGGCGGCTCCGCGCAGGATAGCCAGCCCCATCGTGTGGTCCACCTCGGCGTCGGTGAGGAGCACGCCGCGCACGGGCGTTTCCCGCGGTCCCGGTCCGGGGCGGAGGGCAGGTGTCGCGAGCAGTTGGGTGCGAATATCGGGAGAAGCGTTGAGCAGCCACCAATCTCGCGAGTTGCCGCTGATGGCCACGCACTCTTGGCTGCGCGACGGCAGCTCGCCGTTACGGGCACTCAGGCAGAGCTCGCAGGCACAGTCCCACTGCGGGAACCCGCCTCCGGCAGCGGTACCGAGCAGGATCACTTTCACGGCGCCTGCGCCCGCATGGTGAAAGCCGTCGCCGCCTCGCTCAGTGCGGCGTCGACGAGCGGCCGATCCGGCGACAGCCCGCACACCGGGTCGGTGGCCGCCGCGTCACCGGTGAACTGGAACGCTTGGCACCGGCAGCCGCCGAAGTCGGTGAAGCGTTCGGGACAGGAACGGCAGGGTTCGGGCATCCACGAGGTTCCGCGAAAAGCGTTGAACGCCTTCGATGAATACCAGATCTCGGCCAGCGGTCGTTCGAGCACGTTCTCCACCGGCAACGTGGAAATCACCGAAGCCCCCGGGCACGGCAGTACGTTCCCTCCGGGCGTGACGGTCAGTTGCCTTCTCCCCCACCCATCCATACACGGCTTCGGCCGGTCCGCGAAGTAGTCCGCGACCACGTACACCAAATCGGGCCCGCCCGCGTACTTCTCCCGAGCCCGCTGCATCGCCTGTCGCGCATTGTCGAGCTGAATCGCGCTGGGCAGCAAAGCGGCTCGATTACGCAGCCCCCACCCGTAGTACTGCGTGTTGGCCAACTCGATCCGATCCGCGCCGAGACCGACGGCGAGGTCGACGATCTGCTCGACCCGATCGATATTCCCCCGATGCAACACAACATTCACAGTGAGCGGCAGTCCTGCCCCTGTGATCGCCTCGGCCGCATCAAGTTTCAGCGCGTGCACCCGAGCGCCCGCGATGCGATCGGCAGACTGTGGATCCGCGTCCTGCATCGAGAGCTGAACGTGGTCGACCCCGCGCTCCGCGAGCTGCCGCGCCCGCTCAGCAGTCAGTCCGACACCGCTGGTGACCAGGTTGACGTAGGCCCCGAGTCCCCGTGCGTGCGCGACCAAGTCGGGCAGATCCCGTCGAGACAACGGCTCACCACCGGAGAAATGCATCTGCACCACTCCGAGCGCACGAGCCTGGGTGAGCACATCGCACCACTGCTCAAACGTCAATTCCCCAGCACGCGAAACGAGTTCGACGGGATTCGAGCAGTACGGGCAATGCAGCGGGCAACGATGAGTCAGCTCGACCAGCATGCCGAGCGGCGCCTCGACCGACGTCTCAGTCATCCAGGGCCACCACTCGTCGCTGCGCGAGCCGCTGCAACAGCTCGGCAATGTCCTCAGCGCGGACACCCTCGTACTCCGCGCCGAGCCGCTGCACAATGCCATCAATGCTGTGCGCACCATCGCAAAGCGCGAGCACCGCGGCGGCGGTGTCGTTGAGAACCACTACCCCTTCGGGCAGCAGCGCCAGCTCACCGCGCACCGAATCACTGGCGAGCCGGACACCCGGCCGCAGCCGCGGCAGCGTGCTATCGGACAGCCCGGCCATCACCGGCCTCCGTGTGATAGTCGAGCGCATCGAGCACGGCGCTCAGCACATCGCATTTGAAGGCGAGCGCATCGACGCAAGCCTGCTGCTGCGCACGGGTTTCGGCATGCCGGACCACCAGATCGAGCAGCGAACGCCCCTCGGCCTCCACCATGTCGATGCGCGCGGTGAAGTACGCGAACCCCTCCTCCGCGATCCACGGATAGTGCTGCCGCATCCGACCCAGCCGGTAGCTCAGCAACCCGGGCGAGAACAGCTCGGTGAGCCCCGACGCCACCGCCTCCAACCACGGCCGGCGTCGAGCGAAGTCGAGATAGGCGTCTACCGCGAACCGCACCCCGGGCAAGACGAGTCGTTCTGAGACCACCTCGGCGCGCTCGAGACCCACCGCCTCGGCCAAGTGCAGCCACTTCTCCGCGCCGCCCGGCGAGCCGTCGGCCCCGTCGTGATAGACGATCCGCGGCAACCACTCCCGCCGCACCTCCGGCAGCGGACAGTTGGCGATGATCGCGGCATCCTTCTGCGGCAGGCAGCGCTGGTAGTACCAGCGATTCGCCACCCACAACCGCAGCTCGTCCTTGTCCAGCCGCCCGTTGTGCAACCGTTCATGGAACGGATGCCGGTCCCAATACAACGCCTCGAGCGCGTGCAACGACTGTCGGAACTCGGCCTCGCTCCAGCGAGTCTCCGTGTCACAGGCCGTGGACATCCCGGTGCACCTTTGCCCTTCGCGTCAGCGCCGCGTCAGTCACGGCCGGCGTAGGCGGTAATTTCCAATGCGGTATCGAAGAAAGCGAAATCGGGACGGCGCCACACCTTCTTGCCCGTCTCGACCTTTTCGGTAGCGCGGTTCTCGACGATGGTCTGCATACGAATGCCTCCGTTTGTCAAAGGATGCGTGAATACAGCGAGCCGAACGCTCTGGTTCGCGAGCGTAACACGCCTGAGCGCAAGCAAAACGGCCGCACGGCAACTGGGGAAATGCACCCCATAAGGGGTAGTGAGGTTTCAGCAGTCGCTGCATGATTGCTTTCGGTGCCGTAACCGAACCGATAGCCGAACGCACACGCCGGTCGCCCGAAACGTCATAGCGGCGTGGGTAACATGCTTGACGCTCCTGTAATTCGTATGGCTTAGCAAACTCCTGAGTCCGGGCTAGGAGCCACCCTCATGCACAAGAGAACAAACGCAACGCCCCGCCGACGCGGTTCGTCTCTGCGCCTGCCCATCCTGGCGATCGCGGCCGTCCTGCTGATGACCGGCACCAGCTTCGGACAGTCCACCGCTGCCGAGGGTGACTGGTCGATGTGGCAATACGACCTGCAGGGTTCTCGGCACAATCCCCACGAGACCGCCATTACCCCGGCCACCGTCGGCTCGCTGCAGCTGAAGTGGGCGTTCGCATTCCCCGAAACCATTGCCGCGTCCAGTCAGCCCGCGGTCGTGGACGGCACCGTCTACGTCGGCGGCCGCAACGGCACCTTCTACGCGTTGGACGCCGATACCGGTGCGACCCGATGGTCGTTCCAAGCCGAAACGCCGCTCGGCGGCAACCTTCCGACCTTCGGTCTGCGCAATGGGCCCGCGGTCGCGGACGGCCTGGTCTACTTCGGCGACAATTCCGCCAGGATGTGGGCCCTCGACGCGGCCACCGGCCAGCAGCGCTGGGTCCGCCAGTTGGACCCCCACCCGTTCGCCATCATCACCGGCTCGCCCTTGGTGTTCGACGGTCACATCTACGTCGGCGTGTCCAGCCAGGAGCTGGGCCAGGCCACCAGCGACCACTACCCCTGCTGCACCTTCCGCGGCAGTGTCGTCTCGCTCGACGCCGCGACCGGCGACGTGCAGTGGCAGTACTACACGATCCCGCAACCACAGCCGACCGGCGGCAAACCGAACTTCGCACCCAGCGGTGCACCGGTCTGGTCCTCGCAGACTCTCGACGTGCCATCGCGCACGCTCTACTACACCTCGGGCAACCCCTACAGCGGCTATCCCGAAGGGGCGGAAGCGATCGGCGCGCTGGACCTCGACACGGGGACGGCCCGGTGGGTTCGACGCATGACGCCGGGTGACCCACCCTGGAACGGCCGCTGCGTGATACCGCCGCCCGGCGGGAACTGCCCGGATCCCGGCCACGACTTCGACTTCGGTTCGCACCCGAACCTCTTCGAGATCAACGACCGCCTGGTCGTCGGCGCCGGCCAGAAGAGCGGCGTCTACCACCTGCTCGACGCCACCACCGGTGAGATCATCTGGCAGACCCGGCTGTCCACGCCGAAACCGATTCTGCCCGCCCCTGGCTCGGAGTCGCTGCAAGGTATCCAATGGGGCGCCAGCTATGACGGCAACCGCCTGTACGTCGCCACCTACCAGGCGCAACCCGGCACGCTGTATGCGCTGAACCCGGCCACCGGCGAAATGATCTGGGCCACCCCGAATCCCACCGAGGGCTGCCTGATCAACGTGCCTCCGGTACCGATGTCCCCGTTGTGCCAGCTCGCTATGCCGAACGCCGTCACCACTACCCCCGGCCTGGTCTACGAGGGCAGCATGGACGGCAAGATGCGCGTCTTCTCGGCCGACACCGGCGCGATTCTCTGGCAATACAACACCGCGAAACCGTTCAAGACGGTGAACGGCGTGCCGGGCCTCGGCGGCGCCATCAACGGTCACGGCGCCGTCGTCGCGAACGGCATGGTGTTCACCAACTCCGGTTACGGACGCCAGATCACCACCGGCATGCCGGGCAATGTGTTGCTGGCATTCGGCCTGCCGTAACCGCGCGGATTGATATCAGCTACGGCCCGCGTAGGCGGTGATTTCGAGGGCGGTATCGAAGAAGGCGAAATCTGGTCGATGCCAAGCCTTCTTGACTACCTCGAGAATGCTGTTCTGGCCGCTGGCGTGCATGCGAATGCCTCCGATTGCCGCTCGGGAAAGGTTGGGACTTCATGAGCGTAAGACGCCGTACACCCTTTATCCTCCCCAGTCGTTCTCCAGTCGAGATGACCGCCCGAATGTGGCTCTACTTAGCTATGACTTCAACACTTCGAAGTGCGGCACATTATGCCGGCACCGCTGTGATCGCTGTAATGGCAAGTTTTTTCGTCGCGCTGCCCAGTTCCCTCGCGGGACCGGTCACCGCGGCAGGCACCCCGGACCTCAATGCCCCGCAAGAGGTGGGTCGGGACATCGACGCGCCATGGGGTCTGACCTTCCTCCCGGACGGCGCCGCCCTGGTAGCCGAGCGCGATACCGGCGTGATCAAACGCGTCGCACCCGGCACCACACCCACCCAGGTGTACCGGGTGCCCGGCGTGGTCGCGCGCGGCGAAGGCGGACTCCTCGGCCTCGCCGTGTCGCCGAAGTACGCCGAAAACGGTTACGTCTACGCCTATTTCACGGCCAGCGGCGACAACCGGATCGTGCGCTTCCGCTTGGACGGGCAACCGCAAGCGATCTTCACCGGAATCGCGAAGGCCAACATTCACAATGGCGGCCGCATCGCCTTCGGCCCCGACGGCATGCTCTATGTCGGAACCGGCGACGCCGGACAGCGGAACAGGTCGCAGGACCCGGCCAGCCCCAACGGCAAAATTCTCCGACTCGATCCCGACGGCAAACCGGCACCGGGCAACCCCACGCCGAATTCACCGGTCTACTCCCTCGGCCACCGCAATGTGCAGGGTCTGGCGTGGGACGCCACCGGGCGGCTCTATGCCACCGAATTCGGGCAGGACACCTACGACGAGGTCAATCTGATCGAGGCGAAGCGCAACTACGGCTGGCCCGTGGTGGAGGGCAAGGGCGACACCCAGAACGGCCGCTACACCAACCCGCTCGTCACCTGGTCGACCAGTGAAGCCTCCCCCTCCGGCCTCGCGATCACCGCGAACACGCTGTACGTCGCCGCACTGCGCGGCCAGCGGCTGTGGACCATCCCGCAGCGCGCCGACGGCACGCTGGACCGGCCGGTAGCGCAGCTGCGCAGCAAGTACGGCCGGCTGCGTACCCCGGTGGTGGCACCGGACGGCGCGCTGTGGCTCACCACCTCCAATACCGACGGCCGCGGCACCGTCCGGGCCGGCGACGATCGGGTCATCCGGTTCCCGGCCCGCTAGGACCTCAGCACTCCACCACCGCTACCGCCAAACCGCCTCGCGAGGTCTCTTTGTACTTGTCGAGCATGTCCGCCCCGGTCGCCCGCATGGTCTGGATGACCTGGTCCAGCGAGACATGATGCATCCCGTCACCGCGGATCGCCATGCGAGCCGCGGTGATTGCTTTGACCGCCCCGATCCCGTTGCGCTCGATGCACGGGATCTGCACCAACCCGCCGATGGGGTCGCAGGTGAGGCCGAGGTTGTGCTCCATGCCGATCTCCGCGGCGTTCTCGATCTGCCGTGGCGTGCCGCCCAGGACGGCGGCCAGTCCGGCGGCAGCCATCGCACAGGCCGAACCGACCTCACCCTGGCAGCCCACCTCGGCACCGGATATCGAGGCGTTCTCCTTCATCAACTGGCCGATCGCGCCTGCGGTGAGCAGGAATTCGACCACGCTGTCCTCGTCGGCGCCGGTGACGAAACGCTGAATGTAGTGCAGCACAGCGGGAATGATGCCCGCGGCGCCGTTGGTCGGCGCGGTGACGACTCGGCCGCCCGCCGCGTTCTCCTCGTTGACCGCCATCGCGTACAGCGTCACCCACTCCATCGCACGCAGCGGGTCGTTGTCCTCCGCTTCGGCGCCGAGCCGCTCGAACAGGTTCGCCGCACGCCGCCGCACCCGCAGCGCGCCCGGCAGCACCCCGCCCGTCGACATGCCGCGCGCCACACAGCGTTGCATGACCTCCCAGATGTCGAGCAGTTCCGAGCGCACCTGATCCGCACTGCGCGAAGACATTTCGTTGGCCAGCACCACGGCACTGATAGACAGCCCGGTGGCGTCGGTGATCGCGAGCAGCTCGTCCGCCGAGCGGAACGGGTAGGCCACGACGACCGGTGCCTCGACCGTACGCCCGTCGATCTCGTCCTCGTCGAGGACGAAACCGCCACCGACGGAGTAATACCGGCGCTCGAGCAGCACCCGCCCCGCCGCGTCGCGCGCGGCGAACAGCATGCCGTTGGTGTGGAAGGCCAACCGCGTCAGCCCGAGCAACTCGACATCCTCGTCCACGGCGAACGCGATCGAGTGCACACCGCCCAGATACAGCCGTTCGGTGGCGCGGGCCGTGGCAACGGTGGCGCGCATGGCGTCCGGATCGACGCTCTCGGGTTGCGCACCCGACAGTCCGGCCACGATCGCCTCGACACTGCCGTGACCACGCCCGGTCGCCCCGAGCGACCCGTACAGCTCCACCCGCAGTGCGGCCGTCTCGTGCAGCACGCTGAGGTCTTTCAGTCGCTCCACGAACGCGGCCGCGGCACGCATCGGCCCAACCGTGTGCGAGCTCGACGGACCCACACCGACCCGGAACAGGTCGAAAACGCTGATGGTCACGCCGGGTTCCGCATTCCGACATACAGCGGGAACTGCTGCGCCAAGGCGTCCACCCGCTTGGTGAGCGCCGCCGAGGCCTCGCCGGTACACAGCGCCGTCGCGATGATGTCGGCGACCTCGGTGAACGCCGCGATATCGAAGCCGCGCGCGGCCAGCGCCGGTGTGCCGATCCGCAGGCCCGAGCTGATCATCGGCGGCCGCGGATCGAACGGAATGGCGTTGCGGTTCACCGTGATTCCCAGCCGCTGCAACAGATCCTCGCCCTGCTTACCGTCCAACGGAGCATCACGCAGGTCGACAAGCACCAGGTGCACATCGGTACCGCCGCTGACCACGCCGATACCGGCCGCCCGGCAATCCTCGGCCAGCAGCCGCTCGGCGAGCAGCCGGGCGCCCGCGAGGGTCCGCTCCTGCCGCTCGCGGAACGCAGGCTCAGCCGCCATCTTGAAGGCGACCGCCTTGGCCGCGATCACATGCTCGAGCGGTCCGCCCTGCTGGCCGGGGAACACCGCCGAATCCAGCTTCTTGCCCAATTCCGGTGTGGCGAGGACGAATCCGCCGCGCGGCCCGCCCAGCGTCTTGTGCGTGGTCGAAGTGACGACGTGCGCGTGCGGCACCGGCGAGGGATGCAACCCGGCCGCGACGAGACCGGCGAAGTGCGCCATATCGACCATCAGGTAGGCACCCACCTGGTCGGCAATCCGCCGGAATTCGGCGAAGTCCAGCTGACGCGGATAGGCGGACCAACCCGCGATGATCAGCTTCGGCTGATGCTCTTCGGCCAGCCGTGCCACCTCGTCCATGTCGACCAGCTGATCCTTAGCCCGAACATGGTATGCGGCAACGTCATACAGCCGCCCGGAGAAGTTGATCTTCATGCCGTGCGTGAGGTGACCACCGTGGTCCAGCGCCAAGCCGAGAATGCTGTCACCGGGGCGCAGCAGCGCGTGCATCACCGCGGCGTTCGCCTGCGCACCCGAATGTGGTTGCACGTTCGCGTATTCGGCGCCGAACAGCGCGCGCAGCCGCGACAGGGCCAGCGACTCGATCTCGTCGATGTGCTCGCAGCCGCCGTAGTAGCGGCGGCCCGGATAGCCCTCGGCGTACTTGTTGGTCAGCACGGTGCCCTGGGCTTGCATCACCGCGAGCGGCGCGTAGTTCTCCGACGCGATCATCTCCAGTCCGCGTTGCTGGCGGTCGGTCTCCCGATCGACCATCGCGGCGACCACGGGGTCGAATTCGCGCAGGGAGACATCGAGTGGGGTGCGGAGATCGGCGGCGGGATCTGCCATGGGGAGCCTTTCGTCGACGCGTGCGCGCGTAAGTGTGGCTCCTCCCGCTCTGTCCTAGGGCCTGAGAGATTCACGCGCTGTGCGTTTGCCCCGTCGGCGAGTGCCTCGATGCACTACTTTTCAGAGTTGCCTGATGCGCAGCGGTACTGGGCCTGAGAGTTTCCCGGGAGGTGTTGCTCCTTCGGCTCTCCATCGAACGGATGGAGATCTCCCGCTGCGTGTGCGGCGAATATTCAGTTGTTGCATATAGCGCAACAACTGCGCAATACGGCACTCAGTATTGTCGGCGGCCGCGCGCGTTGTCAATGGCGAACCCCGGCCCCAGGAGCCCGGCCCGTCAGCCGAAGTAGCCGAGCCGCCTGCTGATGTCCGCGGCGCTCGCGATCGCCAGTTCCGCCATCGGCGCGAAGCGGTCCGGGCCGAGCCGATACGACGGCCCCGAAACACTCAGTGCCGCGACGATCGCGCCGTTGCTGTCGAAGACGGGAGCGGCGACGGCATTCAGCCCGATCTCCAATTCCTCACGCACACTTGCCCACCCGTTCTCGCGCACCGCTACCAGCTGGGCGGCCAGGTCGGCGACCTTGGTCAGCGTGTTGACGGTGTAGCCCTCCAGCTTCGGGCCGACCTGCTTGCGCAGTGCCGCCGGTGCGAGCCCGGACAGCAGCACCTTGCCGCTCGACGTGGCGTGCGCCGGGCAGCTCTGCCCGACCCAGGAACGCAGGGCGATCGAGCCGGTACCCGCCGCCTCGACGATATTGATGATCCGATTACCGTCCAGCACAGCGATATTCGTGGTCTCGCCGGTCTCGGCCGCCAGCGCGTTGCACGCGCCCTGGCTCTGCCCGACGAGATCGACCTGCGCACTGGTGGATCCGGCCAGCCGGACGATGGAGAACCCGAGCCGATACTTGCCGCGGTCGGAGAGCTGCTCGACGTAACCGCGCGATTCCAGCACGGCGACCAACCGGGAGACGGTAGATTTGTGCACGCCCAGTTCGGCGGCGATCTCCGTGACGCCGGCCTGCCCCAGCTTGGCGATGATCTCCATCACCAGCAGCGCGCGGTCGACCGACTGCACCGCAGCGGCCCGACCTGTGTCCTCACCATCCTGTTTCGCCATGACGCCGTCATTCTAGGCTGATCCCCTGATCAGGTCCGCGCACTTCTCCGCCATGGCCATGACGGTGATGTTCGGGTTCACCGCGGGCAGTTTCGGCATCGCGGACGCGTCGACCACCCGCAGCCGCGACACCCCCTTCACCCGCAGCTCCGGATCGAGCACCGCCAGCGGATCCTCGGGCGCACCCATCCGTGCGGTGGCGGCCGGGTGGTAGACCGTGTTGTGGGTGGCGTGGATATAGCTCAGCAGCTCGTCGTCGGTGGTCGCGTCCGGTCCGGGGGCGAGTTCCGCGGCGACCCACTCGCGCAGCGGCGACTGCTCGGCGATCCTGCGGGCCAGCCGAACTCCGGCGAGCATGACCTTCTCGTCGTGGCCGTCCGGATCGGTGAAGTATCGCGGGTCGACTTTCGGCCTATCCCGGAAGTCGCGGGTGCGTAGCCGGACGGTTCCGCGCGAGCGTCCCTGGGTCACGTTGGGGGTCAGGCAGAAACCGTTGTCGGTGGTCGGGTAACCGTGGCGCAGGGTGTTCATATCGAACGGCACGCTGCCGTAGTGCATCATCACGTCCGGCAGGCGCAGCGCCTCGTCGGTGGTGGCGAAGAGCCCGATCTCCCACCACTGCGTCGAGGTCTGCACCATCGGCTTGGCGGCCTCCCAGAACACCAGCCCTTCCACATGGTCGTCCAGATTCGCGCCGACGCCGGGCGCGTCGACCAGCACCGGAACGCCGATCTCCCGCAGATGATCGGCGGGCCCGATCCCGGACAGCATCAACAACTTCGGCGTGTCGATGGCGCCCGCGGTGACGACGACCTCGCGCCGAGCCGAGACGGTGTCGTAGCCGGTGAGGTCGGGACGTTGGTAGCGCACGCCGGTCGCGCCGCGGGCCTCGTCGAAGAGGATCTCGCTGACCCGGCAGTCGGTGCGCACCACCAGATTCGGGCGCGAGTTCAGCACCGGATGCAGGTATGCGTGCGATGTCGACATGCGCGTGCCGTCCTCGGCCGCGTTGATCTGGAACCAGCCCGCCCCGTTACGCACGGTGGCGCCCCGGTTGAATTGCACCGTCGGCAAACCGACCGCCGCTGCCGCTTCGAGCACCGCAAGGCCGCACGGGTCGACGGGCGGAACATCGCGCAGCCGAACGGGTCCGGTGCGCCCGTGCTGCTCGCCGGGCGCGTCGTTGTTCTCCAGCCGCGTGACGTAGGGCAGCACCTCGGCCGCGCTCCACCCCTTCGCGCCGAGGGCGGCCCACTCGTCCAGATTCTCCGCGGGCGGCCAGAAGGCGATACAGGAGTTGTGCGAGGAACATCCGCCGAGCACTTTCGCGCGGGCATGGCGCAGATAGCTGTTCCCGCGTTCCTGCGGTTCGATCAGGTAGTCCCAGTCGTAGCCGGAGTCCAGCAGGTGCATCCAGCGGGTGAGTTCGAGAATCGCGCGATCGCCGACATCGGACGGACCCGCCTCCAGCAGGCACACCGACACGTCCGGATCCTCGCTGAGCCGGGCGGCGAGCACACACCCGGCGGTCCCGCCGCCCGCGATCACGTAGTCGAACACGGTGTCAGCCATCGGCCCGCACCTCCGCGGCGTGCGAGGCCAGCGTGCCGATTCGATTGCGCCCCTTCACCGCGTACCACAGCAGGCCGGAACCGAGGATCAGCCCGATGTAGACGAACGCACCCCAGGTGTTGTACCAGGGACTGCCGTACACCTCGGGACGCGGCCAGGCCAGGTTGAGCGCCATGCCGACGCCCCACACCACCGCGACGATATTGACGAGCATGCCCCACCGTCCCATCGTGAAGTAGCCGCCTTCGGCCAGTTCCTTCGGCGGCCACTGCCCTTGCAGCCGCTTCTTCAGCATCGGCCCGGTCACCATCAGGTAGGCCAGGTAGATCATGATGATCGCGATCGATGTCAGCACCGTGAAGATCTTGGGCTGGCCGACATTGATCACCAGGATGAGCGCGGCGAGGACGCCGATCAGGATGGCCGGAATCACCGGCGTCTGCGTCTTGGGATGCACCCGCGCGAGCCTCTCGCCGAACGGCAGCGCGTTGTCCCTGGCCATCGCGAAGGTCAATCGGATGGCGGCCGTGTGCACGGCGAGCGAGCACACCGTCACCGCGACCACGATGCAGCACAGGAAGATCGTGCCGAGCGGACCCCACATCACCTGCTCGACGATGTATTGCAGGCCGCCGCTGGAGCTGCCGATCTGCGGGTCGTTGAGATCGGGCGCCGCCATCACGGCGAAGGCCAGGATGCCCCCGCCGATGACGAACGAGGCCAGCACGGCGCGCAGGATGGCCTTTGGCGCGGTGCGCCGCGGCTCGACCGTCTCCTCACCCAGCGAACTCGCGGTGTCGAAGCCGTACATGACGTAGCCGGAGGCGAGCGAGGCCACCAGGAACGCGCCGAGATAGCCGCCGGACTCCCCCGCGCCGTAACCGTGGGTCGAGAAGAACACCTGCGGACCACGAGTCGCGTTGGCCGCCAGGATGATCACGATCAGCACCGCCGCGATGAGCTCGATGAACACGCCCGAGCTGTTGATCCGCGCCATCAGCCGCACGCCGAGCGCGTTGATCGTGGTGGTGAACACGATCATGATGGTGCCGAGCAGCACCGCGTTGGTGGCGTAGTCGTACTCCCCGGTCCCGTCGCCGATGATCTGGAAGCCGCTCCACAGCCGCGGCAAGTTCAGCTGGAGCGCGAGTACCACGGCGGCCAGCGTCACGATCGAGGCGGTCAGCATCAGCCAGCCCGACGACCATCCGACGATTCTGCTGCCCAACGACTTCGACCAGTTGTAGACCGACCCGGCCACCGGATAGCGCGCCGCGAGTTCCATGAAGCACAGCGCGACAGCCAGCTGTCCGACGAAAACGAGCGGCCAGGACCACAGATACGCGGGTCCGGCGCTGCCGAATCCGAAATAGAACAGCTGGAATGTGCCGGTGAGGATGGAGATATAGCTGACGCCGGCCGCGAAGCTCGCGAATTTTCCGATGCTGCGGTCGAGGGATTCCTTGTAGCCGAAATCCGCCATGCCGGTACCGTCGGGCACCCCGCGCTCTGTGACTACCATCGTTACTCTTTCGCGGTAATGGCCGATACGGGCTGTCCGGCCGACAATGAAACTACGATCAGACGCCCTTGAACCACTCCGCAGGCTTCGGTGCCGTGTTGTGCCAAATGTGTTTGATTTCTTGGTATTCGGCCAATCCGGTCGGGCCCAGCTCGCGGCCGTTGCCGGATCTCTTGAATCCGCCCCATTCCGCGCCTGCGGTGTAATAGCCGAAGTCGTTGAGCCACACGGTGCCGTGGCGCAGCGCGCGCACCACCCGCTCGCCGCGGGCCGCATCCGAGGTGCGAACCCCTGCTGCGAGACCGTATTCGGTGTCGTTGCCGAGCCGGATCGCCTCGGCCTCGGTGCTGAAGCGCTCGACCGTCAGGATCGGGCCGAAGGTCTCCTCCTGCACCAGGCGCATCGACCGGTCGCAGCGGTCGAAGATGGTCGGCAGGTAGAAACTGCCGTCGCGCAGGGCGGGGTCGTCGGGCCTGGCACCGCCGGTCACCAGCTTCGCGCCCTCCGAAATACCCAGCGCGACATAGGCTTCCACCTTCGCGCGGTGTTCCTCGGAGACCAGCGGGCCGGTTTCACTGGCCGGGTCGAGGCCGGGACCGACCCTGATCCGTTCGGCCCTGGTCGCCAGTTCCGCGACGAAGTCGTCGGCGATGGACTCCTCGATGATCAACCTGGTGCCCGCCGAACAGACCTGCCCAGAGTGCAGGAACACCCCGGTCAGCACGTGGTCGACGGCGCTGTTCCACTCGGCGTCCGCGAAGACGATGTGCGGGTTCTTGCCGCCGAGTTCCACCGCCACCTTGGTGACGTGCTCGGCGGCGACCCGACTGATCGTCCGGCCGGTGGCCAGCCCACCGGTGAACGAGATGAAATCGACCTCCGAGTTGTCGGTCAACGCCGTGCCGAGAACCGCGCCGCTGCCCTGCACCAGGTTCAACACCCCGGCAGGAACACCCGCCTCCTCGGCGAGTCGAGCGAACTCGATCGTGCTCAGCGGGGTGACCTCGCTCGGCTTGAGCACCATCGTGCAGCCCGCCGCCAGCGCTGGTGCAACCTTCCAGGACATCTGGAGCAGCGGGTAGTTCCACGGTGCGATCAGCACGCACACCCCGATCGGCTCGCGCACCACCCGGCTGATCACCGCCGGATCGCCCACGTCGACCTGCCGGTCCGACTGCACCCCGACCAAGCCGGCGTAGTAGCGGAACACCGAGATCACGTCGTCGATGTCGATCCGGCTCTCCACCAGTGTCTTCCCGGTGTCCGCCGTCTCCAGCCGCGCCAGCCGCTCCTTGTCGCGGGCCAGCAGGTCCGCGATCCGCAGCAGCAGCGCCACCCGATCGATGACCGGCGTCGCGGCCCAGCTTCCCTCGTCGAAGGCGGCCCGGGCGGCGGCGACGGCGTCACGCGCGTCCTGCGGTGTCGCCTCGTCCACCGTGGCCACGACCGCGCCGTTGGCCGGGTCGGTGATCTGGCGCAGCCCGCCGTCCGCGGCGTGCGTCCATCGACCGCCGATGAGTAGATCAGGGTCGCCATTCATCACATTCACCTCACGTCACCGATCCGACAGGACAACCATTCGTGGAACTCCGCGATGTGGTGCTCTGCGGGCACGAGCACCCCGCCCTTACGGTAGGAGCGGGAGGACATGGTCGGTTGTGTTCGCGCACATGCCGCGAAGTCTTGCTCGTTGACCCGGTGGAACAATTCGACAGAACGGGACACATCTCGTCCCGAGGCGACCACATCTTTGGTATACAACCAATCACACTCGACGATAGTGCGGTCTGCCGACACGGGGAACATCCGGTGAAAAATGATGTGATCCGGGACCAGATTCACAAAAACCGTCGGCCTGATGGTTATCGCGAAGTAGCGACGGTCCTGTTCGGGAGTAACCCCCGGTAGCCGGTCGAAACCCGGCGAGCCGTCGACGGTGAATCCGGCGATATCGGGTCCGAATTCGGCGCCGTGACCGACGAACACCTGTGCGGCCAGGCCCTGGGCGAATTCGGGCAGCACCTCGGTCAGCTCGGGGTGGATGGTCGCGCAGTGGTAGCACTCCATGAAGTTCTCCACGATGAGCTTCCAGTTCGCCGCGACGTCGTAGACCACTCGGCGGCCCACCTCGAGGGTGTCGATCTCGTAGGCGTCGATCGCGGCCGGGTCGCCGAGGCGTTCGGTGACCGCGCCCATCACGTCGTGCTCGAACGACGGGGGCTCGTCGGCCAGGCAGACCCAGGCGTAGCCGAGCCATTCGCGCAGCGCGACCGGGACGAGTCCGTAGGCGACCCGATCGATGTCCGCGCCGGTGGCGTCCTTCAGCGCACCCATGTTCGGCGCCGCGACCAAGGTGCCGTCGAGTGCGTAGGTCCACGCGTGGTACGGGCATTGCAGGTTGCGCCGCACCTGTCCGGTGTCCTCGGTGCACAGCATCGCGCCGCGGTGGCGGCAGATGTTCAGGAACGCACGTAACTGCTCGTCGCGGCCGCGCACGATCAGCACACTCTCGCGGCCGACCTGCACCCGCTTGAACTGTCCAGGTTGTGCGATATCGCCGGTTCTGCTGGCGCAGAACCACATTCGTTCGAAGAGCTGCTCCTGTTCGGCCGCGAAGACGCGGTCGTCGACGTACCACTTGCCGCCGAGGGTCGGGATCAGCGCCGGTGGCGCAGGCGTCGCCCTGCCAGGATCGCTATGCGAGGTTGTTTCCACTGGTCACCAACCTTTGCGGGTCGAAAAGTGTGATGGGGTGCGCGGTCTTCGCGTCGATGACCAGGTCGGCCAGGATCTCGCCCACCACCGGGACGAATTTGAAGCCGTGACCGGAGAAGCCGCAGGCGACGGTGACACGGGTGCCGCCGGGATGGCGGGCGATCACGAAATGCTGGTCGGGGGTGTTGGAGTACATGCAGGTCGCCGTGTGGACGCACGGACCGGAGACGGCCGGGACCAGGGCGGCGACGCGGTGGCGCATCTCCTCGACCTCGGATGGGTGCACGACGCGGTCGATGGTGTCCGGTGTGCAGACGATGCCCTTGCGGAAGAACGCCGTCTTGACCCCGCCGGTCGGTCCATCGATGGCGGGGAAGCCGTAGATCTGCGTG
Organism: Nocardia ninae NBRC 108245; assembly: GCF_007990755.1. Classification (GTDB taxonomy): domain Bacteria; phylum Actinomycetota; class Actinomycetes; order Mycobacteriales; family Mycobacteriaceae; genus Nocardia; species Nocardia ninae. The sequence goes on from NZ_BJXA01000001.1 coordinate 408,223, forward strand.
CCGGAGTCGTCCTCGGCGATGTAGATCGGCTGGTCTTCGAACGCGGCGGTCCCGCCGATCGGATCGAACCAGTAGAGCACCTGCCGTTCGATGGTGATCGGAATACCGAAGTCCGCCAGCAACTGTGGCGCCCAGGCTCCGGGGCAGACAACCAGCTGATCCGCGCGGTAGGTAGCTCTGGTCGTGGTCACCGTCACGCCAGAATCGGTTTCCGCCCAGCGGAGCACCTCTTCGCCGAACGACAGGGTCGCACCGGCCCGCAGCGCCAGGTCGATGTGTGCTTGCACGGTCAGTTCGGGGCGCGCGAACCCGCCGTTGGGCTCATACACCGCGATATCGTCGGGCGCGGGCGTGAAAAGCGGGAAACGCCGCCGGATTTCGGCGGCGTCCAGCACCTGGTGCGGCAGCGACCATTCGCGACTCGCCCGCAGACTGCCCGCGACCGTCAGGCTGTCCGGAGGGCCGAGATACAGGCCGCCGGTGCGTCGAATGACTTCGCGGTCGGCGTCGGTGGCCAGCTGCTCCCACAGTTCGTAGGCCCGCAGCAGCAGCGGAACGTAGGCGGGGTCTTCGAAATAGGACTGCCGGATGATGCGGGAACCGCCGTGGCTGGAGCCTCGGTCGTGCGCGGGCGTGAACTTCTCCAGCCCGAGCACCCGCTGACCGCGGGCCGCGAGGTGATACGCGGCGGCGCTGCCCATGCCGCCCACGCCGATCACGATGACGTCGTAACCCTGTGTGGTCATGTCGCTACCTCTTGATCCTGGACATCTCGGGATCCACCACCGGCTCCGTGTGCACCGTCGCGGGGTAGCGGGAGCCGAGGTAGTCGACCTCGACGGTGTCGCCCACGGCGACGGCCGCGGGTAGCCAGGCATAGGCGATGCAGCGGCCGAGGGTGGCCGAGTAACCCGCGCTGGTCACGTATCCCGCGCACGAGCCGTCCAAGTAGACCGGTTCCTTACCGAGGACGATCGCCGAGGGGCTCTCGAAGACAATGCTGCGCAGCAGTTTTGCCGGTTCTGCGGCCTGTTCCAGGGCGCTCTTGCCGATGAAGTCGGGCTTGTTCATCCGCACCGCGAAATCGAGACCCGCGGCGGCGGGCAGGTGCTCGGCGGTCATGTCGGTTCCCCAACTGCGGTAGCCCTTTTCGATCCGCAAGCTGTTGAACGCGATCCGGCCTGCCGCGATGACGTCGTGCGCGGCGCCTGCCTTCCACAGCACGTCCCAGAGTGCGTTGCCGTACTCGGCGGTCGCGTAGATCTCCCAGCCGAGCTCACCGACGTAGGAGACGCGCAGCATGGTGACCGGGATGGCGCCGAGGTTGGTGTGCAGGGCCCGGAAGTATTTGAACGACTGGTGTGACAAATCGTCGGAGCACAAGGACTGCACCAGGTCTCGCGCGTTCGGGCCCCACACGCCGATACAGCAGGTGCCGCCGGTGATGTCGCGCAGCAGCACCGACCCGTCGGTGGGCAGGTGCCTGCTGAACCAGTCGAAATCCAGCGGACCGTTGGCGCCCACCTGGAACCGTTGCGGACCGAGCCGGGCGACCGTGAGATCGCTGCGGATACCGCCTGTCTCGTCGAGCAGCAGTGCATAGGTCACGGAGCCGACGCTCTTGTCCAGATTGTTGGTGGTGAGCCGCTGGAGGAGTTCCAGCGCGCCCGGACCGGCGACCTCGTATCGGGTCAGCGGCGTCATATCGAACATCGCGACCCGCTCCCTGGTCCAGTGCGCCTCGGCAATGGCGATCGGCGACCAGAACTTGCTCGACCATTCGTCGCGGTCCGGGAACGGCAGCCCGTCGGCGCGAAGTCGTTGCGCCAGCGCGGCATTGGCTTCGTACCAGGCGGGCCGCTCCCAGCCGCCGCCCTCGAAGAAGAACGCACCCAGTTCCTGCTGGCGACCGTAGAACGGGCTGGTCCGCAGCCCGCGGAGCGCCGTCCGATACTGGTGCGGATGGATGATGTCGTAGACCTCGACGAAGGCCTGCGAGCTCGTCTGCATGATGAATTGGTCGCTGCGCGCGACGTCCTCGAAACGATAGAGATCGCACTCGTGCACGTCGGTGCCCGGCGCGCCGTCGATGATCCATTCCGCCGTCGCCTTGGCCACGCCGGCCGAATGGGTGACCCATACGGCCTCGGCGACCCAGAATCCCGCGAGGTCACGGTGCTCACCCATGATCGAGAAGCCGTCGGGGGTAAAGGAAAATATCCCGTTGAAACCCTCTTCCGGTTTCGAATCACCGAGCGCCGGGAGCAAATTCATCGATTCCCGCCAGGCGGGCGCGAAATCCGCCTCGGTGAAGGGCAGCATCGAGGGCATTGCCTCGTCGGCGGTGGCCGATTCCAGGGTGGACATGTCCACCGGCATCGGGGCGTGGCCGTAGTAGCCGATGCCCATGCGATCGCCGTGTTCGCGAAAATACAAATCTTGATCTTGGTGACGCAGGATCGGCAGGCTTGCGACTCGGCCGCGGTTTGCCAGCGCGGCCAGCGGTCCGGTCTTGGCGTATTGGTGGGCCATCGGCACCAGCGGCACGACGAGGCCGACCTTTCGCGCCAACTCCGCGCCCCAGAATCCCGCAGCGCAGACGACGATATCCGCGGCGAGCACGCCGTCGGCTGTCCGCACACCGACGACTCGGCCACCGCCCTCCTCGATGCCGAGCACCTCCTGGTTCGGCAGGAACCGCGCGCCACGACCGGTCGCCGCCCGCGCCTGCGCCGCCGCGGCATTCAGCGCATTCGCCAAACCATCTGCCGGAGTGTGGAATCCGCCGATAACCTGGTCGATATCGAGCAGTGGATACAGGGCCGCGCATTCGGACGCATCCAGCAGGCGCCCCTCGATGCCCCACGACTGCGCCCAGCCCGCCTTGCGGTGCAGGTCGCGCCAGCGGTCCGGGGTCGTCGCTACCTCGAGACCACCGACCGGGTCGAAGGCTCGCCCGTCGGAATGGTCGAGCGCGCCGAACTTTTCGGTGGTGTACCGGGCGAACTCGGTCATCGTCTTGGACGGGTTGGTCTGGAACACCAAACCCGGTGCGTGCGAGGTGGATCCGCCGGTACGGAAGAGGGGCCCCCGGTCGAGCACGGTGATATCGGACCAACCGCGGGCGGTCATTTCGTCGGCGAGAGATGTCCCGACTATCCCGGCTCCGATGATGACAACTTTCGGGTTAGCCAAAGGGTGCCTCCGGTGTTGCTTGTAGCGCAACGAATTCTTATTACGCAACAAATAGTCCGCCTGCGGAGGCGCGCTGTCAACAGCTGGAAACCTGTTGTTCACAGGGCGATTCAGGGGTTGACGGGTGCCGTTCACCGGCGCACACTGTTGCGTATTGCGATATCAGTTGCGCTCTGAGCAACTCTTGGAGGGTTTATGGAATCCCTTGCGAAACAGCCAGCCCCTTCCGGGACGGAACTGTTCGTCGCGCGCCTCGCGGACCTGCCGGTCGGCGAAGTCGCCACGGTGCGGCCGGACCACGGCGCGCCGATCGCGGTATTCCACACCGAGCAGGGGTTGTTCGCGATCGACGACACCTGCACCCACCAGGACGCGTCCCTCGCCGATGGCTGGGTGGAGAACTGCACGGTCGAATGTCCGTTGCACGAATCATGTTTCGATCTGCGCACCGGGCGGGTCTCGGGGCCACCGGCCAAGGTCGCGGTCCGTACCTACGCGGTGCGGGTGCTCGACGGCAACGTCGTGGTCTCGACCGAGGCGTCATGAGTGCATTGCGGTCGGCGACGCGCACGGTGGAGTCGCGTGTCAGCGAGACCGAGTCATGTAGCGAGCGAATCATGTGGCGCGCTATGCGCATCACGGAACCGAGCGCCGACGAGGCGAAGTCATGAGTGTGGTCGTCGTCGGTGCCTCTTTGGCCGGGTTCTCGCTGGTACGGGAGCTGCGCACGCATGGCTACGATGGCGAGATCACCGTCATCGGCGATGAGGTACATCCGCCTTACGACCGCCCACCACTGTCAAAGGAGTTCCTGCACGGCGACGTTGATATCACCTTGGACGACGGCACCGACGATCCCAGCACCCGCTGGCTTCTCGGCCGCCGCGCAGTCGGAATCACCTCGGCGGCAACCGGTCCCGGCGTGACCCTGGACGATGGCACAGTCGTTGCCGGGCAATCGCTGGTGCTCGCCACCGGGGCCCGCGCTCGATCATTACCCGGCGCACAGACACTCACCGGCATCCATACGCTGCGCACCATCGATGACGCACGCGCGATCCGTGCCTCCTTGCACACCGCACGCACCGTGGTGATCGTCGGCGCGGGCCTGATCGGTGCCGAAATCGCCTCGACGGCAGCTTCTCTCGGCGTGCAGGCGACCATCGTCGAACTCGCCACCGACCCACTCGCCGGTGTCTTCGGCCCGCGCCTCGGAGCGCTGTGCGCGGATCTGCACGCGGCCAACGGTGTCCGGTTACGCACCGGCATCGCCGTGGCCGAATTCGTGGGCGGCCACCGCGTCAGCGCGGTCCGGCTGACCGACGGCACGCTGCTCCCCGCCGATGTCGTGATCATCGGCATCGGCGCGATCCCCAACACCGAATGGGCACAGGATTCGCCGCTGCGCATCGACAACGGCTTCGTCACCGACTCCCGCTGCCGCACACCAGTTCCCGATATCTACGCCATGGGCGACTGCGCCCGCGCCTATCACGATGAGCTCGGCGCACTCCATCGTTGCGAGCACTGGTCGAACGCCACCGCGCAGGCCCGGATCGTCGCCGCCACCCTGACCGGCGCAGCACCGGAGCCCATGCCGTCCACCTATTTCTGGTCACGCCAGTACGGCCGAATGATCCAATTCGCCGGCTACCGCCGACCGGACGACGTGCTGCGCTTCGTCGACGGCGACCCGTCCACGCCGTCGTGCACCGCACTCTACGAACGCGACGACGTACCGGTCGCCGTCTTCGCCATCGACAACGCACGCCTGTTCACCAGGTACCGCAAGCAGATCGAGCGGCGGCCCGCGGCCATCGCCACCCCGTAGGAGGATTTGTGTCCGAAACCGTTCGCGGCGTCATCGCCCGCCGCACCGGCGCCCCGGTCGAGCTGGTCGACGTGGTGATCCCCGATCCCGGACCGCACGACGTCGTGGTGCGCGTGCAGTCGTGCGGGGTGTGCCACACCGACCTGCACTACCGCGAGGGCGGCATCAACGACGAGTTCCCGTTCCTGCTCGGCCACGAGGCGGCGGGCGTCGTGGAGACTGTCGGGGAATCCGTCACCCACGTGTCCATAGGCGATTTCGTCATCCTGAACTGGCGGGCGATCTGCGGCGAATGCCGCGCGTGCCGGCGCGGACGTCCCTGGTACTGCATCGATACCAGCAATGCCAGCAAGAGCATGACGCTCATCGACGGCACCGAGCTCACCCCGGCTCTGGGCATCGGCGCGTTCGCCGACAAGACGCTCGTCCACGAAAGACAGTGCACCAAGGTCGATCCCGCCGCCGACCCGGCCGTCGCCGGACTGCTCGGCTGCGGGGTGATGGCGGGCATCGGCGCGGCAATGCACACCGGCAATGTCTCGCGCGGGGACAGCGTGGCGGTGATCGGCTGCGGTGGTGTCGGCGATGCCGCGATCGCCGGTGCTCGTCTGGCGGGGGCGGCGACCATCATCGCGGTCGACCGTGATCCACGAAAGCTCGCCTGGGCCAGGCAGTTCGGCGCCACCCACGAGATCGACGCGAGCGCCGAGGACGTGGTCGAGCGGATCCAGGAACTCACCGGCGGCTTCGGCGCCGATGTGGTGATCGACGCCGTCGGCCGACCGGAGACCTGGAAGCAGGCCTTTTACGGCCGAGACCTGGCGGGCACCGTCGTGCTGGTCGGCGTGCCGACCCCGGAGATGACCCTCGAGCTGCCGTTGATCGAACTCTTCTCGCGCGGCGGCGCGTTGAAATCCTCCTGGTATGGCGACTGCCTGCCCGAGCGTGACTTCCCGATGTTGATCGACCTCTACCACCAGGGCAGACTGCCTTTGGAACACTTTGTCACCGAACGTATCTCACTCGACGAGGTGGAGAAGGCGTTCGACGCCATGCACCACGGCGACGTGCTGCGTTCGGTCGTGGTGTGGTGACGAGCCCGGGTCCGGTCAGCGTGGCGGCAAGAGCCCGTTCACTATGGCCGCCAGCCCATTCCGATGTATATCGCGATAGGTCAGCTCGCCCCACTGGTCTGCGATCGCGGCGAGCGTCGGCAGCTCTTCGGCATCGAGCCGATCCATGGCCGGGTCGGTAGCCGTCTCGAGCCGCGCCTTCCGGCGCTCCCGGTTCACTCGGATGATGAGGTCGCCCACGATGTAGTACCAGATGGTGCGGTACACGTCGACGGCTTCCTCGGTGCTGCACCCACAGTCGACAGCAGCGGCCACCATCAGCTCGACCATCCCCATCGCCGAGGGCACGAACAGCGGGTCGGAGGTCAATACCTCGATGATCCACGGACGCTCGGCGAGGCCTTCGTACAGGGCACAGGCGACTTCGAGGAGCCGCTCCCGCGGGTCATCGGAGTACTCCCGCCGCGGAATATGCCGGGCATGCGACTCCAACAGCAGCAGCAGGAGCTCGTCCTTGTCGCGCACATGGTGATACAGCGCCATCGGCGTGCTGCCCAGCTCCTTCGCCAGCCGCCGCATCGACAGGCCGTCGGCACCTTCGGTCCGCAGCAGTCGATCGGCGGCGACGACGATCGCGTCCTGCGACAAACGCGGTGGTCGGCCCACCTTTCCCTTGCGATCCGTTTCTCCGGGCATCGGTCCATCTTCCCCTTCGCCGGTCGCCCCTGAAATCAGGGGCGGTGCGCCGCCTGTGCTGAAGTGGGCGCTGCCACCTGGCTGATCGGATCTGGAGAACTTGATGAATGTGGTCGACCCCATGGAAAGCGTCGTCGTCTTCATGGTGGGGCCCGACCCCGACGACGGTTTCCTCGCCATGGTGCGCACGCAGGACGACCACGCGGTGCAGCGCGCCTGGCAGGAATTGGTCGCAGAGCACAACATTCGGGCCGAGCAGGTGACCGCCGTGGTCGCGGAATGGCAGCCGTCGGCGGCGGACGCCGCGTTCATCGAGCAGACGTTCGGCGAGGTCGACCTGTCCTATCTGTTCGACCGTCCCGCGGCAGACGGCTGGGATGCCGCGTTCGCCGCGGCGCAGGTCGCGCTGCAAGCCGAGATCGAGCGCCGCGACGCGGATCCGGCCGCGATGGCGCTGATCGAGGAGAGCACCAAGGACGGGGTGGTGCTGCCCGTGCTGCGCAGCCGTTCGCTGCCCGGCAGCGATATCGTCCGGGACGCGATGGAATATCTCCCGCTCGGTGACCATGTCTATGCCACGTTGGCGCGCATGGCGAAGACCCCGCGCGGCACCATCGCTCAGACGCCCCTGCTGAACCACGACTTCGCAGACCACGAGGATGTCGTCACGCAGTTCGCCAACGCGACCATCGCCTTGGCGGACGGCCTCGGCCTCGAGGGCTGGGACACCGAAGACGGTCCGATTGCCCGCGTGTTCCGGCGGGACAGCTTTCAGGGCAGCTCCGCGATTCTGTTGCCCAGGTTCCACAGCTGGGTTGCCGAGGCGACCGGTTGGCAAGAGCTCGTCGTAGCCGTGCGCTGCGCCGATGAATTGCTTGTTACGCCTGCGGATTCCCCGATGGCCGAGCGGTTGCGGCGCGACATCTCGAATGCCGAACCGGAGTGCGCCGAGCTCCGGCCGACGCTCTTCCGGGTCACCGGCGACGGGCTGGAGAACATCGAGTTCGTGCTCGAGAGCAGCGCCGCTTCGCCCTCCGCCATGGGCTGATCTGCAGCGAATCAGCACGTTCGGCCCCGGGCAGCCGCTTTGTCCTGTCAGAGAACAAACTTCGTCTCGATCTATCGAAAGCACCTCCAGAACTCACCGAAGTGCGGTTGAATTCGCTCAGTTGCAGAGAAAGAAGCATCTGATGCGGATCGCGGCACGACCTGAAAATGCCCACCAGGCCCGGATTTTGCGGTTGCTGCGGGATCGGGGGCCGCAGTCGCGGTCGGAACTGGGTCAGCCGATGGAGCTGTCCCGGTCCAAGCTCGCGGTCGAACTCGATCGGCTCGCCGCGCTCGGGCTGATCGAGGCCGGCGGATTGGCGGCCTCCAGCGGCGGCCGACGCTCGGCGATCGCCATGCTGGCGTCGGGTCTGCGTTTCGCGGCCATCGATATCGGCGCGACATCCATCGACGTCGCGGTGACCGACGGGGAGCTGCGGGTGCTCGGGCAGCTGTCCGAGCCGTGCGATATCCGGCAGGGTCCGGCCGCAGTGCTGGAGCGGGCCCTCGATCTGCTCGGCAAACTCCGCGCCGACCCGAGCATGTCCGGGCGGCTGCACGGGGCAGGCGTCGGCGTGCCGGGCCCGGTGAGTTTCCGGGAGGGCATGCCGGTCGCGCCGCCGATAATGCCTGGCTGGCACCGCTTTCCGGTGCGCGAGGCCATCGCGCAGGAGCTCGGCTGCCCGGTGCTGGTCGACAACGATGTGAACATCTTGGCGCTCGGTGAGATGCAGGCCGGCTCAGCGCATTCGGTGGCGGATTTCCTGCTCGTCAAGGCGGGCACCGGGATCGGCTGCGGCATCGTCGTCGACGGCGGCATCTACCGCGGTGTGTCCGGCAGCGCGGGCGATATCGGCCACCTGCGGATCACCGACGACGGCCCGGTCTGCGCCTGCGGCAACAGCGGCTGCCTCGAGGCCTACGCTGGTGGCGCCGCATTGGCCCGGGAAGCCACCGCCCGCGCCGCACGGTCACCCTTCCTCACCGAACGCCTGGCCGCCGCGGGCGCGCTCACCGCGACCGACCTGGCCGACGCCGCGGCGGCGGGAGACCCGTTGGCGGTGGCCATGATTCGGGACGCGGGCACCCATCTCGGCACCGCGCTGGCCGGGTTGGTCAGCTTCTTCAACCCGGGGCTGGTGGTGATCGCGGGCGGACTCACCGGGTTCGGCCATCCGCTGCTCGCGGAGATCCGCAGCGTGGTCTATCGCAGGTCGTCGCCGCTGGCCACCGGCAACCTCCCGATCGTGCTATCCGAGCTCGCCGAGCTCGGTGGGGTGATCGGCGCGGCGCGGCTCATCAGCGATCACATCTTCAGCGTCGCCTGACGACACGGCAAGGAATTCGGCCATGAACACCGTGCTGACCATGCGGGGCATCGTCAAGGACTTCCCCGGCGTGCGCGCCCTCGACCACGTCGACCTCGACATTCGCGCCGGCGAGGTGCACTGCCTGCTCGGCCAGAACGGCGCGGGCAAGTCCACGCTGATCAAAGTGCTTGCCGGAGCGCATCATCCGGATGCGGGCGAACTGCACTGGCTCGGCAAGCCGGTGCGGCTGTCCGGTCCCGCCGCCGCCACCCGGCTCGGCATCGCCACGATCTACCAGGAATTGGACCTGTGCGACGGCCTCGACATCGCCGAGAACATCTTCCTCGGGCACGAACAGGCGCGGGCCGGATTCACCCGCCGCGCGTCGACCGCCCGCGCCGCGACCGCCCTGCTCGAGCGCCTCGGGCACGGGGAGCTGCGGCCGGACACGATGGTCGGTACCCTGCCCGCGGCGGCCAAGCAGGTGGTCAGCATGGCGCGGGCGCTGTCCTACGACGCGCGCCTCATCGTGATGGACGAACCCTCCGCCGCGCTCGGTAACGACGAGGTGACCAACCTCTTCCGCATCATTGATCAGTTGCGCGCGGAGGGCGTTGCCGTCGTGTACATCTCGCATCGGCTGGACGAGATCCGCACCATCGGCGACCGGATCACCGTGCTGAAGGACGGCCGCACCGTCGCCACCGGACTACCCGCCCGCACCACCGGCACCGACCAGGTCGTCGCGCTGATGACCGGCGGCAATGGCGCCGAAGAGCTGCTCGCGCAACAGCCTTCGCATGCCGAGGATGCCGCCGAGGTGCTCCGGGTGACCGGACTCGGTCTGGCCGGGCGGTTCCGAGATATCTCGTTCGCGGTGCGCGCGGGCGAGATCGTCGGTCTCGCAGGTTTGGTCGGCTCGGGCCGCTCGGAAGTACTCGAAACGATCTACGGCGCACGGCCCGCGTCGACGGGGTTGGTCGAGGTCGACGGTCGCCGGGTCAGGCCGGGTAGCACGTCCGCCGCGGTGGCCGCCGGGATGGGGCTGGCGCCCGAGGAGCGCAAATCGCAGGGCTTGTTTCTGCTGGAATCGGTGGGGCGCAACATCTCTGCCGCGTCACTACCGCGCTATTCCCGGTTCGGCTGGTTCGACCGCCGCCGGGAACGCGCGGAGACCGGCGGCGTGCTCGCTCGCGTCGGCGTCCGCCCCGCCGACCCGGACTACCCCGTGCGTGGCCTTTCCGGTGGCAATCAGCAGAAGACGGTGCTGGCTCGCTGGCTGTTGGAGGACTGTCGGGTGCTGCTGCTCGACGAGCCGACCCGCGGGGTCGATGTCGGGGCCCGCACCGACGTGTACACGCAGGTCCGTGGGCTCGCCGAACGGGGTGTCGCGGTGCTGATGGTGTCCAGCGACCTGCCCGAACTGCTCGGGCTGGCCGACCGGGTGCTGGTCCTGCGCGACGGCGAGATCATCCACGCGGCGGCCGCGGCCGAGCTCACCGAGCCGGACATCATCGCCATGATCATGGAAGGGAGTGCGCTGTGACCGAACGCATCCGCAGCACACCCACAGTTCGCACCGAGGCGAAAACACCGGCGGTGGACGGTGATCCGCCGACCGCAAGCCGACGTAAGGGCGGGCGCGGCGAACTACGCAAGCACCTGACGTTGATCGTCGCGCTCATCGCGCTACTGCTCGTCGGGGCCTTGACCAAGGGCGAAGATTTCCTCAGCACCGGCAATATGATCACCATCCTGACCCTGGCGTCGGTCATCGGCGTGGTGACCGTCGGCATGACGTTCGTGATCATCGGCGGCGGCATCGACCTCTCGGTCGGCGCGATCATCGCGTTGGCCTCGGTCTGGTGCACCACCACCGCCACCCAGTCCTACGGCGTGGCCGGGATGGTGCTCTGCGCGCTGCTCGTCGGCCTCGGCTGCGGCGTGCTGAACGGGGCACTCATCGCCTACGGCCGATTGGTACCGTTCATCGTCACGCTGGCCATGATGGTGGCCGCCCGCGGGCTGGCGGAACAGATCTCCGGGCGGCAATCGCAGCTCGTCACCACCGACCTGCTCGCCCTCGCGCAGAACCGGGTGCTCGGCATACCCCTGCTGGTCTACCTGTTCGTGGTGGTTGTCGCGATCGGCTGGATCGTATTGGAGCGCACCACCTTCGGCCGACGTAGCGCGGCGGTGGGCGGCAATCCGGAGGCGGCCCGGCTGGCCGGGATCGACGTGCGCAGGCACACCCTGCTCCTCTACGCGGCGTCGGGGCTGTGCTGCGGTATCGCCGCCGTCATGCTCACCGCGCAGACCACCACCGGCACCAGCACCAACGGCCAGCTCTACGAGCTGGACGCGATCGCCGCGGTGGTCATCGGCGGCACGCTGCTCAGCGGCGGCTTCGGCACCATCACCGGCTCGATCCTCGGCGTGCTCGTCTTCACCGTGATCGAGGATCTGTTCATCCTCAACAACCTCGAACAACCCATCCAGGCGATCGGCAAGGGCGCCATCATCGTGGCCGTCCTGCTGTTCCAGCGCTTCGGTCGCGCCCGCGCGGTCCCCACCCTCACCTGAACTCTCACCAAGGAACATCATGGGCTCCACACTCTCGCTCCCCCGTCGCGGCATCCTGCTCTCCGGCCTGGCCGCAGGCGCAGGCGTCCTCGCCGCCGCGTGCACCTCGAACGACACCACCGCCAGCACGCAGGTGGCCGGTGGTACCGGCGACAACTCGGCTGCCGGAAAGCAAGTGCGCGTGGGCTTTTCCGCGCCCGCCGCCGATCACGGCTGGACCGCGGCGGTCACCCGCAACGCGCGGGCGCAGGCCGAGAAGTTCGCCGACGTCACGCTGAATGTCACCGAGGGCACCAACGACGTCAGTCGTCAGATCGAGCAGGTGCAGTCGATGATCAACCAGAAGGTCGACGTGCTCGTGGTGCTGCCGTTCGACGGCAACGCGCTCACCGAGGTGGCGAAAAACGCGATGGCCGCCGGAATTCCGGTGATCAACCTGGATCGGGTCTTCGCGTCGGCGCTGGCCTACCGCACCTGGATCGGCGGCGACAACTACGGAATGGGCGTCAACGCAGGCACGTTCATCGTCGGCAAGATGAAGGACGCGGGCATCGCCGATCCGGTGATCGTGGAGATCGCGGGCATCGACAACCTCCAGCTCACCCAGGAACGCAGCCGAGGTTTCCAGGACGCCCTCGCCGCCGCCGGATTCCGCGTCGCCGCAAGGCAATCCACCGATTTTACGGCCGCGGGCGGACAGCAGGTCGCCAGCCAGATGCTCCAGGCGACGAAGAAGATCGACGCGATGTGGAACCACGACGACGACCAGGGCATCGGCGTGCTCGGCGCGATCAAACAGGCCAACCGATCCGGTGAGTTCGTCATGGTCGGCGGCGGTGGCTCGGCCCAGGCCATGCGCGAGATCCAGGCGGGCAACTCGCCGCTGCAGGCCACCGTGCTCTACAGCCCGGCCATGGCCTCCTCGGCGGTCGCGCTGGCCCGGCTGCTCGGGCAGCGCAGGGCCCTCGGCGATCTCGCCGAACACGATGTGCCCGCGAAGATCACCACGTTCTCCGCGGTGGTCACCAAGGACAACGCCGAACAGTACCTAGCGAACGGCTATTGACCGATCGGAGCCAGATGACCTCGACAGACCGCCGCACGCTCGGCATCGGGATGGTCGGCCACGCCTTCATGGGGCGCGCCCATTCGCATGCCTGGCGCAGTGTGGACGCGTTCTTCGACCTGCCGCGGCGGCCGGTGCCCGTCGTGCTCGCGGGGCGCGATGCCGATCGGGCCTCGGTCGCGGCCGCCCGGCTGGGCTGGGCCGGCGCGGTGGGTGACTGGAAACAGTTGCTCGACCGCGACGATGTCGATCTCATCGATATCTGTACGCCCGGCGACAGCCATGCCGAAATCGCCATTGCCGCATTGCAAGCCGGCAAGCACGTGCTGTGTGAGAAGCCGATGGCCAACACGGTCGCAGAGGCGGAGTCGATGGCCGCCGCCGCCGAGCAGGCCGCCACCCACGGGGTCCGGTCGATGGTCGGGTTCAGTTATCGGCGGGTGCCCGCGCTGGCGCTGGCCCGAAACTTGGTGGCGCAGGGGCGGATCGGCACCGTCCGGCATGTGCGGGCGCTGTATCTGCAAGATTGGCTCGCCGATCCGGGCGCACCGCTGACCTGGCGGCTCGATCGGCGGCGCGCCGGGTCGGGGGCGCTCGGCGATATCGGGGCGCACATCATCGACGCCACCCAGTTCGTCACCGGGGAGACGTTGACGGGAGTGTCGGCGCTGCTGGACACGTTCGTCACCGAACGGCCGCTGCCGGGCGGGGTCGGCAGCGGTCCGGTGACGGTGGACGATGCCGCGCTGTTCCTCGGGCGGCTCTCCGGTGGCGGGCTGGCGTCGTTCGAGGCGACCAGGGTGGCCGCCGGGCGCAAGAACTCGCTTCGCCTGGAGCTCAACGGCACCCATGGCAGCCTGGCCTTCGACCTGGAGTCGATGAACGAGTTGTGGTTCCACGACCACACCGAAGAACCCGAGACCGCCGGGTTCCGCCGCATCCTGGTGACCGAACCGCAGCATCCCTACACCGGGGCCTGGTGGCCCGCCGGGCACGGGCTCGGCTACGACCACACCTTCACCAACGAGGTGGCCGATCTGGTCATCGCGATCGCGGCGGATAAGGATCCGAGCCCCAGCTTCGCCGACGGGCTCGCGGTGCAGCGAGTCTTGGCCGCAGTGGAGGCGAGCGCGGCGGACGACGGGCGCTGGACCGTCATCGGAGGAGGACAACAATGAGACCGATCACGCTGTTCACCGGGCAGTGGGCCGACCTACCGTTCGAGGAGGTGTGCCGGCTCGCGGCGGAATGGGGCTACGACGGGCTGGAAATTGCCTGCTCGGGCGATCATTTCGAAGTGGACAAGGCGCTCGCCGATCCCGATTACTCGGCACGCAAGCGGAAGACCCTCGAGCGACATGGACTACAGGTTTTCGCCTTGTCCAATCACCTTGTCGGTCAAGCGGTCTGCGACCATCCGATCGACGAGCGGCACCGGGCCATTGTGCCGCAGCGCATCTGGGGCGACGGCGAGCCGGAAGGTGTGCGCAGGCGCGCTGCCGCCGAAATGGCCGATACGGCAAGAGCGGCCGCACAACTGGGCGTGCGCACGGTCGTCGGGTTCACCGGATCGAGTATCTGGCACACCGTCGCGATGTTCCCGCCCGTGCCACCGGAGACCATCGAACGCGGCTACCAAGACTTCGCGCAGCGCTGGCATCCGATCCTCGACGTGTTCGATGCCGAAGGAGTCCGATTCGCGCACGAGGTGCATCCCAGCGAGATCGCCTACGACTACTGGACCACCGTGCACACCCTGGCCGCCATCGATCATCGCCCCGCCTTCGGGTTGAACTGGGACCCTTCGCATTTCATCTGGCAGGACCTCGATCCGGTCGCCTTCATCCTGGACTTCGCCGACCGCATCTACCACGTGGACTGCAAGGACACCAAGGTCCGCTGCGGCGACGGCCGTCGCGGCCGCCTGTCCTCCCACCTACCGTGGGCCGACCTGCGCCGCGGCTGGGACTTCGTCTCCACCGGCCGCGGCGATGTGCCGTGGGAGGACTGCTTCCGCGCCCTCAACGCCATCGGCTACACCGGACCGATCTCCATCGAATGGGAAGACGCGGGCATGGACCGCCTCGCGGGCGCCCCCGAAGCCCTCGCCTTCGTCCGCCGTCTCAACGCCATCACCCCACCGAGCGCCTCGTTCGACGCGGCATTCAGGTCCGAGCCGAGGAGCTGATTCACGCGTCCGCGGTTTCCAGTTGGGAAACGTTGCCGAACACCGCGACTGCGACGGCTCCGCCGATGGCCAGGACGAAGCCGGCACCGACGAGACATTCCAGACCGGGGCGCGCGGTGTCGCCGAGGACGAGCACGCCGACGATGCCGGGAATGACGGTCTCGCCGACCACCAGCGCGGCGGTAGCGCCGTTCACCGAACCCAGTTGCAGCGCAACGGTGTGCAAGTAGAAGCCGCCGATGCCGGCGATCGCGATGGTCCAGGCGGCGGGGTCGGCGAGCAGGGCCGGGATGTTCAACGGGTCGATTCCGTGCACGACACGCACCGCGATCGCCAAGGCCCCGAACAGCATTCCGGCGGCCAAACCCGCGGCCACCGCGCCCCTGGAGCCGAGGCGGCGCACCACCAGCTGGCTGCCGGCGAACAGCACCACCGAGCCGATCAGGACGCCCCAGTGCATCACGGGGTTGTCGCTGCCACCGCCTTCATGGCCCGCAGCGGCCCCTAGTGCGGCGAGGGCGAGGATCACCGTGCAGATCGCCAGCCAGTCGCGCAGGTGCAGGCGGATCCCGAGTATGAAGATGCCCAGCACCGCGGTGACGATCAGATTCGCGCTCATGATGGTCTGGGAGAGGAACAGCGGGATCAGGCGCGCGGACACCGCGTTGCCGGCGAAACCGACGATGTCGAGCACGCTGCCGACGATGAACCACACCGTCAATGCCGCGGCCACCGTGGCGGCAACGGTCGGTGCGCCGGTCTCGGTGACCTGCCCGCCCACCCCATGCTCGAGCGCCGCCGCAGCCGACCGGCGCGCGGCATACGCCTGCAAGACCGACCCCAACCCATACCCCACGCAAGCAAGTAATGCAGCGATCAAACCGATCAGCATGCGATCAGTCCCATTAGCGGCACGCTCGTCGTTTCGATCACGATCGACCATAACGTTCGCAGACCAAAGGATCTTCCACCGGCACCGCGTCAGCCGATCGAACCGGACAAATACCCGAACCACCCTGTCTGCACCGGCACAGCGTTCGCATTCGCCGTTTCCGACCGCGCGGAACTGTTTGGCAAGTGGTTTGGCCCGGCACCTCGCGGCCGCATACTCAGGGCACGCGCGCCTCGCGTTCACCGACCCGTAGGAGTCCTCATGGATCTCGCGGCACCCGTCTGCATTGTCGGTGCGGGCCAGAGTGGGATTCTGACCGCGGCGAAACTGCGCGAACTCGGGTTCGAGAATATCGATATTCTCGAGGCAGGCTCGGAGGTCGGCGGCTACGCACAGACCGTCGAGGTCGAGGGTGAAATCTATGACTTCCAAGCGCATCTCGTCGCTCAGCAGGACTTCGGTGCGGATATGGCGGGCACCGCCATCCATGAGTTGATGCGCAGGCATCCGGTTCGGACGCAGCCCGAAGCGCTGTACTTCGTCGGCAGATCCGAGTCCGGTAAGCCGCAGCTGGCGGTGCCGCCGCATTTCCCACCACTGTTCCGGACCCTCACCCCGGAGCAGGCGGTCGATCAGCTGATCGAGGCCTGGACCATCCTCGAGCAGGCGATCCGGAACAGGACCGCGCCGGGGCCGGGCGGATTGGCGTTCGATCGGATTCCCGGCGAGACGTGGGAGACGTACCGGGCGCGCCACGCACCGCTGGTCGGCGAGATATTGCAGGGCCTGGTGATCTACGCCAACATGCGTCGACCGCGCCAGCCCGCCGAAACCATCATCAATATCAATGCGCACATCTGCGGGCATGTCTCGCAGCTGGCGAAGCTGATGCTGTCGCTCTATCCGTCGGAGAAGCAGGCGCTGCTGGCGCGGATGCCACCGTCATTGGTCGCGCAGCTGGGTTCACGCCGACCGGTCAGCGTGAGCTTTCCGCAGGGGTTCGTCCGTTTCCTGCGGCAGGTGCTCGATGACCATCGGCTCGACGTGACGGTGAACAGTCGGGTGACCGGCATCGAACCTGTTCCCGCAGAAGGGGCTCGAGTCACCTACGCGGTGGACGGCGAATCGCGCAGCGCGATCTACTCGCGGGTGCTGGTGACGGCGCGGGCCGCGCAGATTCGAGAGATCTTCCCCGCCGGGGAGATTCATGAACTGTTCGCTGAGCAGAACTGTCCGCGGGCCTGGACGCGCAGCTATCTCATCCGGGTACCGGAGGAGCTGATCGCCTTCCCGCGGCGACCGGATTCCCCAGAGCCCCTGGGGTTCTGGGTGATCGACCCGTACGGCAGCTACACCGACACCGATCCCGAGCAGGCCAGGCACCGCATCACCGCGGCCAACAAGCAGCACCCCGGTCCGTACTGGGTGTGCTTCAGCAATTCCGACACCTCGATATCGGACGCCCAAGCCTGGTCGCTCGCCAAGGAGAGCTTGTTCCTGTTCCCCGACCCGCAGCTGGTCGCCGAGACCATCGCCGAATGGCCGGCGTACCCGAGCGCCGCCGCGGTCCGTGCGGGCTGGTTCGACCGGATAGCGGACATTCAGGGCAGGCACGGCATCTACTTCGTCGGTGAAATCCTGTCGGGTCCCACCGCCGAGTGCATCAGCTCGTTCATCTGGGACGTGATTCCGCGGTGGTTCGGGTCGCTCGCCGACAACCAGTAGGACGCCCGACCGGATCTACCGCTTCCGTGGACCCCGCATTTTCTTTGATACTTTGGTTGGCGAACTTCCAGTTACCGGAGATTTGCCAGCGTAAGGCGGTGGATCGGTGACCAACAGTCGAGCGATGGTGCGCGCCTGGTGGCGATACCGGGTCGATTATCGGTGGCTGATCGACACGCTCGAATCCCACTCCGCGCTCGGGCCGTTGAAAACGATGCTCGGGTCCGGGGGCATCGTCCTCGGTTTGATCACGGTGCTGGCACTGCTTTCGCATGCGGGTCAGACCGGGACCCTCGGCGATGTGCAGGCCATCGTCGTGGTCGGGCTCGCCGGGGTGTGGACGCTGCGCTGGTGGTTGTTGCCGTGGCCGAGCGAGGTGGAGTCGCTGCTGTGGGTCGCCGGGGTGGATCTCGCCATCACCGCCAACAATGTGATGATCCAGGATCGCCTGCTCGGCGCGATGGGGTGCGTACTGCTGGTGACCACGGGCGGATACATCACCATCTTCCACGGTCCGCAGGTGCTGGCCCTGCATGTCGGCTGGTCCGTGATCTCGATCGTGGTGCTGGCGGCGATGATGGTCCTCGGCATGCCGCCGGGCACGGGCCACGGGAAAGGCGATGTCGCGCTCGGCCTGGTGGTCGTGCTCGTCGTGCTCGCGGTGACCGTCGTGGTGCTGCCGGTCGTGCACTTCTGTAGCTGGCTGCTGCGGGTGGACGCACTGTCGGACCCCCTGACCAGACTGTTGAACCGGCGCGGTCTCGAATCGCACCTGCCGCGATTCTTCGGACCGCGCAGCCGCGGCGGCGTCTATGTGGTGACGCTGGACCTGGATCGGTTCAAGTCCGTCAACGACACCTTCGGTCATTCGTTCGGCGACGAGGTGCTCATCCGGACGGCCGACTGTTTACGGGCGGCGGCGCGACCCGACGCGATCGTCGTGCGCACCGGAGGTGAGGAGTTCATGGTCGTCGGCCACCTGCACGGTGAATCCATCGGTGCCGTCGCCGAGCGGCTGCGGCATGCGGTCGAGTCGATGCCCGGCCTGCCGAGCCCCGTCACCGCCAGTGTCGGGGCCGCGGAGTTCGAGCCCGTCCGGACTTACGGGCAGCATCCCGCGGCGATTCATCGCACCGTGTTCCGCAGTTCGGACGCGGCCATGTATCGGGCGAAGCAATTGGGCGGCAACGCCGTGGTGATCGCCGACCACCACGACGCGCTCGAATAGTTCAGTCGGTCACTGCTTTTCCGCAGGCGTATCGAGCTGTTTGGCCAGCCATGCCAGTGACAGCGGGTAGCGATAGTCGATGCCGCCGTGTTTGGCGTCGAACAGTTCGAAAGCGATGATGTCCGACGGCACTCCGTTGTCGAGCAACGCCTGTCGGAAGGCGTCGGCGCCGATATCGAGGTACCACTCGTCCTGGGTGCCGCCGTCGATCCAGATCGCCCGCATCGACCGCATCGCCTCGGCGTACTTCGGCACCATGCGAACCGGATCCCAGTCCAGCCAGCGTTGCCAGACCTCAGGTTTCAGCACGCCGGTGCGCGGATCGAACGGCAGCTCCGGTCGTCCATCCGCGCCCGGCGTGAAGCAGGCCGTAACCCCGTACAGCAGTAGCAGATCCTGGTCTTCGGGCTTGGTGAAGGACACCCGCTGCTGAAACTCCGCCCACCACCGATGAATATCGCCGTCGTACCCGCGCAGCTGCCGCACCGCGTCGGCGAAGCCCGGCAGATAGCAGTACTCGTAGAGTGCGTCACCGGCATGAGTTGCCAACGCGCCGAACAGATCCGGTCGCAGCATCGGCGTGATCATCGCACCGAATCCGCCACTGCTCTTCCCCATGATGCCGCGGTGATCACGATCGGCGACCGTGCGATAGCGCGCATCGACCCACGGCACGATCTCATCGCACAGATACGAGTGATACGGCCCCGTCCCCACCGAGTCCACGAACTGGCTACCGCCGTAGGCCGTCCACGCATCGACATACACCACGATGGCAGGCGGCGCCTCCCCCGTCGCGAACACCTCATCGGCGGTCTCGGTGAACGGACGGCGGTACGGCATCCGATTCCGCCACATCGAAACATGCCCGGTATAGCCCTGAATCACATAAATCGACGGATACCGCCGATCCCCCGCCTCCTCGTAACCCGGTGGCACATAAACCCACAACGGCCGCTCGTGCGGATCCCGCAACGGATTGTCCCGCAACAACACACTGTCGAAGACATGTTCATCGAGACGTCCGGCGAGCTCAGCAGACCAAGGCAACATCCCTGCGACGCTAGTCGCGCCCCGCCCCATCCGCCTCCGCATTTCGGCGACGATGGCCAGCACCATGCCCGTGAGGGTAGGTGGATACTTCTCGGGTGCGGATAGAGATCAGTGTCGAGTCGATTGCCGGGGTGCGGGTTGCTGCGCGGGCGGGGGCGGATCGGGTCGAGTTATGTGCTGGGCTTTCTGATGGGGGGTTGACCCCGAGTATGGCGTTGATCGAGCGTGCGGTGGCGTTGGAAATCCCGGTGCACGTACTTATTCGGCCGCGGCCGGGCGACTTTCACTACTCGGCTGAGGAAGTTTCGGTGATGGTCGGGGATATTGCGGCGGCTCGGGCGGCTGGAGCCGCGGGAGTTGTGGTCGGGGCGTTGGATTCGTCGGGTGCGCTCGATCCGGCGTGTGCGGCGTTCGTGGATGCGGCGGAAGGTTTGGATGTCACATTGCATCGTGCGATCGATGTCAGTGCTTCTTCGCAGCGGGCGTTGGACGACGCGATCGGATTCGGCTTCACCCGGGTGCTGACTTCGGGGCGGCAGCGCTCCGTGCTGGATGGCGCGCCGTTGATCGAAGAGCTGGTGCGGCAGGGGTTCGGGGCGATCGAGGTGATGGCGTGCGGTGGTGTGCGCGCGGCCAATGCCGTTCAGGTGATCGAGGCTACTGGTGTCGCCGACCTGCACGCTGCCGTTCGCACGCCGGTGCTCGGAGCTACGAACGGCGCGGTGTCGTTCGCAGGAGTCGGTGTGCCCCAAGGTTTCGATCGTTTCGAGACCGACCCCGACGAGGTCGCCGCACTGTGCGCGGTCATCCGTGACCGGAACCAGTTGCCCATCGAGTAGTTCAGGCACCGCGAGAAAACCGGTCCGGTGACAACACCGGACCGGTCTGAACTCACCTGCGGGTCGCCTCGATCAACCGCTGCCGCAACCAGGTCAGCGGCGTGGCTCCCCCGCCGACGGCGTAGCCGGGGTAGCTCTGGTGGATACCGGACTTCAGGAAGTCGTCGACCTGCCGTTTGCGCTCTTCGTAGGCCGAATTGTTGAGCTGGTCCGCCAGCAGGCCGAGTCCGCCCGCAGCGAGTGCATCGGCGATGAGTGCGTTCGCCTGCTGCTGGTAGATGTCGAACATGGCCGGGTTCGGGTTCGACATCTGCGCGAAGAGGCCGGCGAAGCGTGCGGCGAAGTCGCCGTCGGGGGTGGCGCAGTACAAATCGCCTGGGATACAGAAGGTGTAGGTCTGCGGGCTGAGCCAGCCGAAGCCGCCGAGACGCGGACCACCGGCGCCGGCGCCCGCGACGGGCGGGCCGATGAGGGTGTCGGTGGGCGAACGGCGCGGATCGGAGACGAGTCCGACCAGCTCGACGCGGCTGGGCGGCACGGCACCGAGCCCGGTGCCGATCTCCGCGGCGACGTCACCGGCGGCGTCCGCACCCTGGCTGTAGCCGAGCAGCGCGAATCGGGTGTTGTCACAACGCTGTGCCATCGCGCCGAGCAAGCCGCGCGCACCCTTGACGGCTTCCTGCTTGGACCGACCGTAGACGTCGCCCTCCCACGGGAACGCGGTCGCCGGGTACGCGACGTAATCGGTGAGGACATTGCCGGGCAGGTTGTCGGCGGCCGCGGCGAGGATTCCCTTGCCGGGCTCGGCATTCGAGGTCTCCCAGGTACCGGGGATCGCCACGACATACAGGTCAGGGCAGTCCTGCGGGGCGGCGTGCGCGGTCGACGCGACGCCGACCGGTAGTGCGGCCGTGACCATCGCTGCCGCGCATGCGGCGGTGTGCTTCCATCGCGAAACCATCGTGTACTCCGTGTTCACTGCCGGGTGGGTGCCCGGTCGGCGATGGCGCTCCGTGTCCGCTCGAGCGCCGATGACTGTCTTTCTTCAGGTGGTCATTTCGTCGGGAACGTCCCCGTACCTGGGAACAGTGTCCCCAGAAAGTCCGTCTGACGCCAGCGGTTCAAAGACTACGTTGCCCATCGGCGAATCGGCCTGCCGTATTCAGATGCCGCAGCGCCTGTGCGTAGGAGTCGAGCAGGCTCGTCTGGCAGTACGGCAATCCGAGTTCGGCGCAGAAGTCGATGACCATCGGCTGGGCCCGGCGCAGGTTGGACCGGGGCATGGACGGGAAGAGGTGGTGTTCGATCTGGTAGTTCAGTCCGCCCAGCGCGGTATCGATGACGGCGCTGCCGCGAACATTGCGGGAGGTCAACACCTGTCGGCGGAGAAAGTCGGTGGCATCGTCTTCGCTCAGCATTGCCATGCCTTTGTGGTTGGGTGCAAACGTGCAGCCCATGTAGAAACCGAACAGACCTTGCTGCACCAGGATGAACGCCACCGCTTTGCCCGGCGACAGCACCAGGAACGCCGCCCCGAGGAATCCGGCGAAGTGCGCCGCGAGCAGCGCGCCCTCCCAGACGCGATGCGGGATAGGCCAGCGGAACACCGCCCGGACGCTCGAGTAGTGCAGGCTGCCCGCCTCCAGCAGCAGCAACGGGAAGAACAGCCAAGCCTGGTACCGGAAGATCAGGCGCCGGAGGCCTTTCCCGGTGCGCGCGCGGTCACCGGAGTGCGCCAGGATTCCCATCACGTCGGGGTCGGAGCCCTCGGTGTTGGGATGTGCGTGGTGCCGGTTGTGATTGCTGGTCCACCAGCCGATGCTCAACCCGGTGGCGAGATTGCCTGCGATCAGGCCGAACACATAGTTGCCGCGTCGTCCGGCGAAGATCTGCCGGTGCCCGGCATCGTGGCCGAGGAAGGCGAGCTGGGCGAACACCGCCGCGAGGAACACCGCGACGGCCAGCTGCCACCACGAGTCGCCGAGGAAGAAGAACGCCGTCCACCCGGCGACGAACGCACCGGCGGTGATCGCGCTCTTCCAGGCGTAGTACCGCACCTGCCGGTCGAGCAGTCCCGCCTGACGGATCCGGCGCATCAGCACCGCGTACTCGCTGCCACGCACCGACGGCATCGGTGCCGAGGCCTGCGTGGGCGGCGGCGCATCCACCACCGCACTCGACGCGGCAGCGAATCCCGGCGCCGGGCCGGTTGAAGTTCCTGTGACCACGGGCGCCTACGCATCCTGCTAGCAGTGGTGTTCCTTGGGCACTAACTGTCGTCTACGAAGCAGCGGCCACCGACAGCGGGCCTCCGCAACCAGCTTGACCGCCGCCACCACACGATCGTCCGGGCAGACCACCAGCAGGTGAACGCCGGTACGGATCGGCGACACATCTGCGTGACAACTCTGGACGCGTCCTGCGACGGGTCAGCGGCCACCGCAGGCTTCCCCGGACGGCTCCGGATTACCTGATGCCACCCGCCGCCGCGAATTGCGTTGGATCAGCGCCGAAACAAGCGACGGAGCCGACCGCGGATTCCGGTGGCGTCCTGCGATGCCTCGGGGGCGGCCTCGGCTTCCTGCACCGCCGTCGCCTGCGCGAACCGCACGTGGAGCTGCTCGCGCACCTGCTCCGGGGTGTAGGCGCGACGGCGACGCTCGGCGCGCACCACCACGACACCGGTGGCGACCACACCGGCCGCACCCGCCAATCCCACTGCCTTCCACCACCTCATGGCACATAGGCTACGGCCATGACGGGTACGGCCATCACACTCGACCGCGCGCTAGAGCTCACCAGAACCGGCGACATCTGGTTGTTCCGCGGACATTCCGCCGCTGACCGGGCGATCCGGATGACGACGAACAGTCCGGTGAATCATGTCGGCATGTCGGTGGTGCTCGATGATCTGCCCGCCTTGATCTGGCATGCCGAGCTCGGCCGATCACTGCCGGACATGTGGTCGGGCAACGAGCACCGCGGCGTCCAGCTGCACAATCTGCGCGACGCGGTCCTGGTGTGGGCGAATCGCTATGGCCAGCAGGCGTGGCTGCGCCAGTTGAACCAACCGGCCACCCGCGAGATGGAAGACAGTGTGCTGCGCACTATTGCCCGGCTCGACGGCACGCCGTTCCCGTCCACCGCCGGTCTCGCCGGACGCTGGCTGCGTGGCCGGGTGAGCATTCCGCGTCGCAAGCGGCGTCAGGCGGTGGCCCGCGAGCTGGAGAACGCGTACTGCGCGGAGATCGTGGCGACGACGTACCAGGCGATGGAACTGCTGCCGTCGGATCGCAGCCCCAATTGGTATGACCCCGGCCGCTTTTGGAGCGGTGACCGACTGCGGCTGACCGGTGGCTATGAATTGGGCGACGAAATAGCCGTCCAGACCTGAAAAGCCAGTCCACTGGCGGTTTCTGCACTTTTGCAGACGATGCCTGCGCAATTCCCCCTTGTCTGCGCAGAGGGTGCCATCAATACTGTCCAACCGAGCCTGTGTGCGGTGCGTCACATTCGCACGAGGCGGCGTGTGGAAAGTAGAGGAACACCCGAATGACGTCCACGATCGAAGAAGAAGCCAGCTCCGAAAAGGGCCTAGCGCGAGTAGCGCAATCGCTCGCCAAGTGGACGGAGAAGTGGTTCCCGGACGCCTATGTCTTCGCACTGTTAGGCGTTGTCGTGGTCGCCGTCGCCGCGCTGGCCAACGGCTCGTCACCGAAGACAGTGGTGAACGCTTTCGGCGATGGCTTCTGGGACCTCACCGCTTTCACCTTGCAGATGGCCATGGTGGTGCTCACCGGCTACGTCGTAGCCACGTCCCCGCCGGTGGCCCGGTTGATCGAGCGGCTCGCCACGGTTCCGCAGACCGCAAGCAGCGCAGTGGGTTTCGTGGCGTTCCTGGCCATGTCGGTGTCCCTGCTGAACTGGGGACTCAGTCTGGTGTTCGGCGGTCTGCTCGCCCGAGCCATCGCCCGCCGGACCGATCTGCGCGTCGACTACCGCGCTCTGGGTGCCGCGGCCTTTATGGGGTTGGGTGCCGTGTGGGCACTGGGCCTGTCGTCCTCGGCCGCCCAACTCCAGGCCACCGCAACGTCGTTGCCGCCTGCCCTGCTGAAGATCACCGGCGTGCTCGACCTCGGAACCACGATCTTCACCTGGCAGTCCATGTTGATGTGCGTGATCATCATGGCGATGACCGTGGTGATCGCACACGTCTCGGCGCCGAAGGGCGCGGCCATCAAGACCGCGGAGGAACTGGAGGTCGACCTCGACGACCAGCCCGCGGAAGCGACACCGCGCAGCAGGCCCGGGGAATGGCTCGAGTACAGCCGCATCCTGCCGATCCTGCTCGGCGCACTGACGTTGGGATGGCTGGTCTCCCAGTTCTTTTCCAAGCCGGCACTCACGGTGGTCAGCAGCCTGAACGGCTATCTGCTGGTCTTCCTCATGCTCGGCTTGGTGCTGCACGGCACGCCGCGCAACTTCTTGCAGGCCGTCTCCCTCGCCGTGCCCGCAACGGCGGGCATTCTCGTCCAGTTCCCGCTGTACGCCGCGATGGCCGCCGTCCTCACCAAGGCGAAGGGCCGCGGCGGGCACACCGTCTCCGAGCACCTCGCGGAGTTCTTCACCAGCATCGGCGGCGGCGGCAGCTTCGCCATCGTGATCGCCATCTACACCATCGCGCTGGGCTTCTTCGTCCCGTCCGGTGGCGGAAAATGGCTGGTTGAAGCGCCTTACGTGATGCAGTCGGCGACCGACGTGCAGATGAACCTCGGCTGGACGGTACAGATCTACAACGTGGCCGAGGCGCTGCCCACCCTCATCAACCCGTTCTTCATGCTGCCCTTGCTGGCCGTCTTGAAACTGCGGGCGCGCGACCTCGTCGGATTCACGTTCTTGCAGTTCATGTTCCACCTACCAGTGGTGCTACTGCTCGTGTGGTTGCTCGGGATGACGTTCGACTACGTCCCGCCGATCATTCCCGGTAAACCCTGAGTCAGTTCCGCACCAGCAGCACGGCACCGGCGGCCAGCAGCGCGAGAACGATCGCGGCCAAGCCGTAAACCAAACGGTGCGTGCGCACTACGGGCAGGAAGCGGTCGAGGGCGTATCGACCGGGACCGGTGAGGGTCAGTGCGGCGGCAGCCGCGGCCAGGATCAGCTCGTACTCGATACCCTTGGGGGCGAAGAAGGCTCCTGTTCCCTTCACCGCGAGGGCATTGAGCATGGTGCCGACGATGGCCGCACCCGCGAGCGGGGTGAGCAATCCGACCACCAGCGCCAGACCGCCGAAGGTTTCGGTCACGCCCGCGACCAAGGCCATCGTCTCACCGGCCGGATACCCCTTGCTGGTGAAGAACTTTCCGGTCCCGTCGAGTCCGCCACCGCCGAACATGCCGAACAGCTTCTGCGCGCCGTGCGCGGCCATGGTCAGCCCGACCGCGATGCGCAGCAGGAGCAGTCCGGCGTCGTAGGCGTGTGGAGTCGCGCCATAACCCGACGGCTTCTCGAGGTCAGCAGTCGAGGTGGACGGCGCAGCTGTTGCGGTGGAACTCATTCGAGGTGCCTTTCGGTGGGGTACAGGTGGTTCAGCCGAATTGGAGTGAACGTTTGGCCAGGCCGCGCCAGAAGCCCTCGATAACGCTGCGCTGAGTTCCCAGATCAGCGGACGCGGCGCCGAGCGAAACGAACAGCGGGGCAAAGTGTTCGGTGCGTGGATGCGCCAACTGCGCTGCGGGAGCTTTGTGTTCGAAGTCGAGCAGCTCGTCGAGATCCGCGGCGGCCAGCGCGCGCCGGCCCCATTCGTCGAACTCCGTCATCACCGGATGCACCGAGCCGTCCTGGCTCAGAGCGCGCAGGTTGTGCGTGAAGAAGCCGCTGCCGACGATCAGCACGCCTTGATCGCGCAGCGGGGCGAGTTTGCGGCCGATCTCCAGCAGGCCCGCCGGGTCCAGCGTC
Source organism: Nocardia ninae NBRC 108245 (assembly GCF_007990755.1). Lineage (GTDB taxonomy): Bacteria > Actinomycetota > Actinomycetes > Mycobacteriales > Mycobacteriaceae > Nocardia > Nocardia ninae. Next base: position 434,907 of record NZ_BJXA01000001.1, read on the forward strand.
GGCATCGACATCTGCAACACCGGCACGTCGGCTTCCGGGTACATCTCCACCAGGGGGACATAGGCGCCGTGGTCGAGGCCGCGGTCCGGTGCGTCGTGCACGGACATGCCGGGTCCGCGCAGGAGTTTGCGCACGTCATCGGCCAGTTCGGGCGCGCCGGGCGCCCGGTAGGTCACCTCGTAGTAGTGGCGCGGGAAGCCGCCGAAGTCGTAGATCAGCGGAACCGTGCTGGTTGCGCCGATCGTCAGCGGTGCGTCCTCCCAGTGCGCCGAGATCATCAGCACCGCTTCGGGTTTCGGCAGCTCCGCCGACCAGGCGGCCAGCTGGCCCGGCCAGATCGGGTCGTCGGCCAGCGGCGGCGCACCGTGCGACAGGTAGAGCACCGGCATCCGCATCGTCTCGCCATCCTTCCAGGTAGTTCAAATTTGAACTTCTAGCCCGATGGTAGATTATTGTTCGAATTTGAACAACTATGAGAGGTGGGCGATGACGGAGCCGCGCTGGCTCGACGACGAAGAAATGCGGGCCTGGACGGCGTTCCTCGCCGCCACGGCGCTGCTGAACCGACGGATCGAACAGCAGCTCAAGGACGATGCGCACCTGTCACACACCCAGTACGAGGTGCTCGTCCGACTGTCCCAGGCTCCCGGCCACCAGCTGCGGATGACCGAGCTCTCCGCAGCCCTCTTCACCTCCAAGAGCGGCCTCACCTACCAGATCGACCAACTGGCCAAGGCAGGCTTCGTCCGCCGCGCCCCCTCCCCCGACGACACCCGCGGCATCGTCGCCACCCTCACCCCGGCCGGCCGCCGCAAACTCGAAGCCGCCGCCCCCGGCCACGTCGCACTGGTCCGCGAACTACTGATCGATGTCCTCACCCCCGCGCAGCGCAAAGCCATCGCCGATGGACTCGGCGAGGTGGCTCGCAGGCTCAGTTGACGGCGATGTCAGAGGTCGCCCCGAGCTAGGGCGTACACCAACTCAACCGGCCGGACCTGATCGATCAGGTCCGGCCGGTGGTGGGCCGGTGCGGCGCGGTGCGTGCTTCGGTGTAGACCGCCACGATGTCGGCCAGGTGGCGGGATTGGCGGGGTTCGTCGGCATGGGGGGTGAGGGCCTGACGCATTGCGTGGAGTCCGGTTCGGTCTTGGGCGAGCGATTGCAAGATGGTGGCGATTGCGGATACCGAGGGGTCGGGGGCGCGGACTCCGCCTGCGGCGGGGATGGTTTCGGAGAGTTCCGGGTCGCAGTAGATGATCGGCAAGCCCATTGCCACCGCCTCCAGCAGCACCATGCCCTGGGTGTCGCAGTCGGAGGTGAGCAGGAGTAGGTCGTGGGTGCGCATGGCGGCGAGGCAGTCGGCTTGATCGACTTCGCCGTGTAAGTGGACGCGGTGACCGAGGCCGGCCTCGGCGATCGCCGTGCGGGCGCGGTCGGTGAGGGGGCCACTGCCGTAGATGTCGAGGGTGCATTCGTCGACCTGGCGGGCCACCTCGATTGCTTCGAGCGGACGCTTCTCCATGGACAGGCGGCCGCACCACAGCGCACGCAGTGGTGCGTCCGGGGTCGGCGGCGGGGCGCCCACGCTGCGGATGCGGTCGAGCAGGGCGTCATCGATCCCGTTGGACACCACGTGGATCGGCCGGTCCACGCCGCGGGCGGCCAGGCGGCGGGCGAAGTGGTGGGTCGGCACGGTTACCCGATCGGCCGCCTGGGCTTGTGCGATCAGCGGACGCCACGCGAGTCGGGCGACGCGGCCGTCTCCGGGATAAGCCGGTGGCTTGCGTGACCGCACGAAGGATCCGTGCAGCCACCGCATCGTCAACGCCGCCAGATACGGTGAGGGGGAATACTTTTCGATGACCGTGTCGTCGCGGCTCTGCATGGTCTGCACGATCGGCACGCCGTGTCTGCGTGCGGCGCGTGCGCCGAGAATCCCGCAGCCATAGGTGGTCAGCGCGTGCACCACATCGATCGGCCCGCGCTCGGCGAACGCGGCATCGATCGCGCGGCGGTTGGCGCGGGTCGGCAGCACCAGCGGCAGCCCGTTCGACATCGAGAACGGCACGGGCTGGAGCACAACGGTCTCGGCCTCGGGCGGCACCGAACCCGGTGCGGGAGCACAGAATACGGTCACCCGGTGACCGAGGCCGCGCAGGCCGTCGCACAGCGACCGCATGGCCGTCTGCACGCCGCCGAGCGTGGCCGGGTGGAAGTCGGTGAAGATCGCTACGTGTAGGGAATCGCCCACGGTCAGGCCGATGTCGTGACGGCGAGCTTCTCCACCGCGTCCGCCGCGGCACGAATACCGTTCTCGGCCGACACCACGCGGCCGAGTTCCGCAGCGCGCTCGGCCGCCTCCGGCGTCAACGTCCGAACCAGCGCGTCGTGCAGCCGATCCTCGGTCAGCGACGGATACGGGAAATCCGCACCGATGCCGAGCGCCGAGATCCGCCAGCCGTAGAAGAACTGGTCGCTGTGCACGCCGATCACCACCGCCGGCAGCCCGGCGCGCAGCACGTCGTGGGTGTTGCCGCTGCCGCCGTGATGGACGACGGCGCGGCAGCGCGGCAGGATGCGGTCGTAGTCGAACGAGTCCAGCACGAACAGCCTGCGGTCGTACCCGATGCCACGGGGGAAGCCGTCACCCTTCACCGTCACCAGGGCCCGGACCCCCAGCCTTCGGCACACGGCGTCGATCAGGTCGCAGCTACCGACGGGATCGAGGATGGGCATACCGGTCATGCAGAAGTAGACGGGCGGCTCGCCCTCGTCGAGCCACTCGGTGAGCTCCGGATCGACCGCCGCCTCACCCCACGCCGCGCGCATGTGCGACGGCAGGATCGGCGCACCGACGACGGTCGCGCGGTCCGGCCAGTCGCTCGGCTTCGGCAACAGCACCGGACTAACCATGTGCACCAACGGAATACCGTCGGCGCGGATGCGACGGAACGGATTCTGCGGCTTGCCCGGCAACCCCATCAGCTCACGCACCCGCCGATCCATCTTGCGATACGCCAGGCCGTACGCGAGTTCGAAGGCCGTGTAGCTGGCCAACCGCACGCGCCGCGAGGCCACCATGCGCTTGACCGTGAACGACGACGGAAACTCCGCGGTGCGTTCCAACGGATACGGCAACCCGCCGATCACCATCTGCCCGGTCTTCTCCGCCCGCTCCATCGCCCACGGCAGCGTCGAGGCGCACGACACGATCACCTCGGCCGATTCGCATGCGCCGCACAGCACCTCGTGCATCCGCTCGCCGCGCTCCCCCGCCATGATCTTGACCGTGTCCCGCATGATCTGAAGGAACGGCAGCGGGTTGCCCGAGGACAGCCCGCGTTTGGCGGCGGGTGACTCCAGCAACTCCGCGGAGTTGAACGGGATGACGTGCGGCTCGAAGCCGGAGCGCCGCACCACCTCCGCATAGTTCTCGGTGGCGGTGATCTCCACCTGGTGTCCGCGCGAACGGAATTCGTCGGCCAGGGCGAGATACGGCTGATGGTCGCCCCGGGTCCCCGCGGTCAACAACGCGATACGCATACTCTCGACTTTCGTTCGTGATCTGGGCGTACATGGTCGGGATCGGCGGGAGTCGGCGCAGCCCGGCTGCGGTGCGGTGCCGATGTTAATGTCTGCGCATGACCGAAGACACGCGCCCCGGACTCCGGATCGGGATCCTCGGCGCGGCCGCCATCGCGCCTGCCGCCCTGATCGCACCGGCCGGGCGGAACCCGCAGGTCGTGGTGTCGGCGATCGCCGCGAGGGATCGGTCGCGAGCCGAGGAATTCGCCCGTAAGCACGGCATCGCGCAGGTCTACGACAGCTATCAGGCACTCATCGACGCGCCGGATCTCGACGCGGTCTACATCCCGCTGCCCAACGGGCTGCACGGCCGCTGGACCCGCGCCGCGATACAGGCCGGCAAACATGTGCTGTGCGAGAAGCCGTTTACCGCCAATGCCGCGGAGGCGCGCGAGATCGAAGCGCTGGCAAGCGATTCCGGCGTCGTGGTGATGGAGGCTTTCCACAACCGCTACCACCCGCTGATCACCGGCGCCGAAAAGATCATCGCCTCCGGCGAGTTGGGCAAACTGGTGCGCGTGGAAGCGGCCTTCTCCTTCCCGCTGTCGAAGTCCTCCGACATCCGCTACGACTACCGCTTGGCGGGCGGCGCCCTGATGGACGCGGGCTGCTACCCCGTGCACCTGGCCCGCGTGCTCGGCGGCGAGAACCCGGAAGTGGTTGCGGCGCAGGCGAAGCTGCGCGGACCCGAGATCGATCGCGCGATGACCGCCGAGCTGCGCTTCCCGTCCGGTCACACCGGCCGCATCCGCTGCTCGATGTGGTCGGCGGACGTGCTGAGCGCCAGTGCCACCGTCGTCGGCGAGCAAGGCCGGATGCGGTTGCTCAATCCGATCCTGCCGCAGCTCGGGCACGTGCTGTCGGTCCGCTCGGTGGACGGCAGGCGGCTGCGTCGCTTCGGGCGTCGCCCCTCCTACGACTATCAACTCGACGCCTTCGTCGCCGCAATACTGCGCGGCGAGCCGATCGCCACCGGACCCGGCGATGCCGTCGCGACCATGACCGTCATCGATGCCATCTATCAAGCCGCCGGCCTGCCACTACGCCAGCCGAGCTGACGTCTCGTCGAGGAAATCGACGATGTGCCCGAACACGTCCAGCGCCGCGCCACGGCCGATGAACGTGTCGAGGTGCCCGTAGGAGGGAATTTCGGTGTAGCGCACGTCGACTCCGGAATTACGCGCCGAAAGCACCTCGTAGCACAGCTTGTTGGAGTCGAGCCACGCTTCGTTGCGGCTGCCCGCCAGCAACAGCACCGGGCAGTCGATTCGATCGGCTCGGTCGAGCGCGTTCTCCGGCAGCGCGGCGTAGCGCTCGTCGTCGACGTTCCAGCGGACCACCGCGTGCGCCAACTCCATCTGCCGCAGATGCGGCAGCACGGACAGCGGTATCGGCCCGAACAGGTCGGCGATCCGGTCGTGGGTGCGCGCGTCGAGGTGGTCGTGTTCGAAGAGCTTGGCGCCCATCCCCCATCCGTGCTGCACCATGCGGCAGGTCGGGTCGGGGCAGTCGCCCTTGCGGGACAGCGCGGCGTAGAGCAGGGTGCGCCGGTTCCACAGCCCGACCTTGCGGAAGTCGGATTCGATATGGCTGACCCGGGTACCGAGCAGCTCGCTGCCGAGCAGCACCCGCACCCGTGCCGAGGTGCTCACCTTCGGTGTCAGGAACACCCCCTGGGCGACCACGCCCGCCAGGCCGGGCAGCAGGCCGCCGGTCATGCTCAGCGACAACGCCAGCGCGCCGATGCAGTGCGCGACGACGAACAGCGGGCGGTCGCCGATCTCGGCCCGGATCTGCGCGACCGTCGCCGGGAGGTCGTAGAGCGCGACATCGTCGAAGGTGTAGGGCCGTCCGGAGGCGTTGTGCGGCAGGCGGCTGCTGCCGCGCCAGTCCAGTAGCCACGACTGGTAGCCCGCGTCGGCCAGCACGTCGGTGACATTGCGGATCTCGGGCAGCGCGAACATCTCCGACGACACTCCGTGCCCGTGCACCAGCAGCACCGCGGGCCCGTCGGCGGGACCGACGCGGCGCAGTTCGAGGTCGATGCCGTCGGCGGTGCGGAACGAAATGACCTCGTCACGGGCGAGTTCGGTTGATCTGGTCATCGGCGGTGCTCCTTACGCATGGCGCGGCGCAGATCCAGTAGATCGATGCCGACGCGGAGAACCGGCTCCAGCAGGCTCTTACCGAGCTGACTACCGAACCAGCTGAGCCACAACAGTTTCGCCAGCCGCTGCTGCCGTTCGGACAGTCGTGGATCGATCTCGATGCCGTCGATCTGGTCGGGCAGATAGGTGTGCATCGGGACGGCCACCTCACCGGTGTACGACGCGGGCTCCCCCGTGCGGCCGATCTCGATCACCTGGGTACCGAGCTGGCGGACCAGGCGGCGGCGCGCCGCGGCGAACTTGTACCCCTCCAGCCACCAGGTGCCGCCGGACGAATCACGCAGCGTCAGTTGGTAATGCATGATCGGGTGCCGCACCTCGTGCCGCAGCGGAGTGCCATCGTGCGGCCGGACCGTCGCGGTGCCCTCGACTGTGAGCGGCCCCTCGTGTAGCTCAGCGCACGTGAGCTCGCCGCTCACGTCCAGCGTTCGCGCACTGAACGCCTGGGCGCTGCTCGCCACGGACAGCATCAACCGAAGGTCGCAGGGCAGGTCGGCGGCGGCACCGACCGGACCGACTGCCCCGGTGAGTGTTTCGTGGAACCGCAGATAGGGATCCTCGCCCGGCTGCGGTCCGAGGCCCGTCATCGCCGCGAGCATCTTCGCGCGGGCCGCCGGGCCGGGGACGACGGGC